>CAZZKA010000163.1:0-8276 GCA_964654745.1 uncultured Bordetella sp.
CGCGGCACGCAGCCCGCAATCCTCGACATGATTGGAGGGCAGATCGCAGCGGTTAGCGGTCCGATCGGTGAATTCACCCAGCACGTGGCCGCGGGCAAAGCCCGTCTGCTTGCAGCGAGCGGCGCCAAACGCAGCCCTTTCGCGCCCGACACCCCGACCATGATCGAACAGGGCTTGAAGGATTTCGCCTTCGACGAATGGTTCGGTTTTTATGTTCCGGCCAAGACACCGGGAGCGATCGTTGCGAGGCTCAATGCAGCGATGCGTGCCGCGCTCGCTGCACCGGAGACGGTGAGTGGTCTGGCTACTATGGGGCTGGAGGCCAAGTCCTCAACACCTGAGGAACTCGCCTCGCGACTGAAGGCCGACACCGACCGCTGGGGTCCCCTGGTTAAGGCCATCGGATTCACCGCTGACGCATAAAGCGGTCATATCGCTGTATCGCGCAGAGCGGACTGCTGACTGACGCCGTGCGTGCTCGACAGAACGAAGGAGTCCCTATGAGACGCAGGTATTTGCGCGATTGGTCCGAGGCCGCTGTGGTGGCCGTGGGGTTGGCGTTTCTCCAGCCCCTCGCCCACAGTCAGGACTACCCCAGCAAGCCCGTGACTATCCTGGTCGCCTACGCCCCGGGCGGCCAGGGCGACATGTTTGCGCGCATGGTGGGTGAAAAACTCACCGCGCAGCTCAAGCAAACCTTTGTGGTCGACAACCGCCCGGGTGTATCGGGTACGGTTGGCACCAAGCTTGCCGTTCAGGCGAAAAAGGACGGTTACACGCTTTTTCTCGGGCAGACCGGCGAGATCGTCGTCAACCGGGTGCTGATGAAAGATCTGGGCTATGACCCGCTCAAGGACCTGATCCCAGTGGTGATGATTGGTAACGCTCCTCTCATCATGCTCGCGCCGACTGAGGCCTCCTACAACAATGTGTCCGACTTCATCCAGGCTGCGCGTGCCAAGCCGGGAGAGTTTACTTATGCATCGGTCGGCGCCGGCACACCGGGGCATCTGTCAGCTGTCGCGCTTGCGGTCGGCGCCCGACTCGATCTCATTCACGTTCCGTACAAGGGGGTCGGCCCGCTCATGGCGGATCTCGCGGGCGGACGGTTGCAGACTTTCTTCAGCAGTGCCTCGGCAGCCATGCCTCAAATCAAAGGTGGCCGCTTCAAGGCATTAGCGGTCACCACCGGCCAGCGTATGACCTCGCTCCCAAATGTGCCGACCGTTGCTGAGTCGGGCCTCGCTGGGTTCAGTCACTCTTTGTGGGGTGGGCTCTTCGCCCCGGCGGGAACGCCCCAGTCTGTGATCGACCGCATCAATACGGAGGTCAATGCTGCTCTTGCGGGCGCTGACATCAAGACCCGGCTCGAGGGCGACAATATGGCCGTGCCGCGCAACACGCCCGCCGAATTTGCTGCTTTCGTCAACGCTGAGGCTGAAAAATTTGACCGGCTCGCGCGCGAAGCTAATCTGCGAGCAGCGCAATGAAGGTCGTCGTCTTGCCTGGGGACGGGATCGGGCCCGAGACCATGGCGGTCGCGGTCGATGCGTTGGGGATCGTCGCAACGCGCTTCAGCCTGAACCTCACGCTCGACCATGATGTTGCCGGCCATGCCTCGCTCAGAAAATATGGCGCCACCGTCACCGAGGCGCTGCTGGAGAAAGTGCGCTCCGCCGACGGACTGATGCTTGGGCCGATGTCGACCTATGAATTCAAGGATGAAAGCAAGGGCGAGATCAATCCCTCAAAGTTTTTTCGTAAACAACTCGATCTCTTTGCCAACATCCGCCCCGCCCGCACCTATCCTGGCATACCGACAATCACCCGACCCTTTGATCTCGTGGTGGTACGAGAGAACACCGAGGGCTTTTATGCTGATCGAAATGTCGAGTCAGGCAATAGCGAGATTCTGATCACTCCCGATGTGGCGATTTCGCTCAGACGGATCACGCGGGTCTGCTGCGAACGTATCGCAAAAGCAGCCTTCGAGCTCGCAAGACAGCGCCGGAAGCGGCTCACCCTGGTGCATAAGCACAATGTGCTTCAGATCACCGACGGCATCTTTCTTGATGAGTGCCGGCGGGTAGGAAGGGACTACCCCGACGTGGCGGTCGATGATGTGATCGTTGATGCCATGATGGCGCATGTGGTGCGTGACCCGGGAAGGTTTGACGTGATTGTCACTACCAACATGTTTGGTGACATCCTGTCGGACCTCACTGCAGAACTTTCTGGAAGCCTTGGTCTGGGCGGCGCACTCAATGCCGGGGCCCGTCACGCGATGGGTCAGGCCGCCCATGGGTCAGCCCCCGACATTGCAGGCCAGGATATCGCCAATCCATTTTCGCAGGTGGTGTCCGCGTCGATGCTGCTCGCATGGCTCGCTCAGCGCGGCGGCGGCGAGCGCTATCTTTCGGCCGCAAGAGCGCTCGATGACGCGATGCAGCGATGTATCGCGAAGGCGCAGGTCACGCGCGATATTGGCGGAAAGCTCGGTACGCGAGCGGTGGGGCAGGCGCTCTGCCAGCATTTGACTGAAGTGTGAGCACCGATCTCGAACATTTCGGCTGTGACTCCCATGTGCATATCGTGGGCGACCCCTCGCTCTATCCGATGTCGCCCGACCGACACTACACGCCGGGTCAGGCCACCAGAGAGGGGCTCGCCGAGCACCTTGCACGCGTGGGTCTTGCGCGTACCGTGCTGGTTCAGCCCAGTATCTACGGTACCGACAACCGATGTCTTCTTGACGCCTTAGGTGCGCTAGGCAACCGCGCGAGAGCGGTCGTGGTACTGGATCGCGACGTGGGCGCTGAGCAGCTGGTTCAGCTAGATCGCCAGGGCGTACGCGGCATCCGGGTCAATCTGGAGAGCGTGGGAACGAGCGACGCTGCGCAGCTTGCCCGCGAACTCCAATATTGGGCGCCCAGGATAGCCGACCATGGCTGGCACATTCAGATCTTTGTGCCAAAGCGCATGGTGGCCGCTTGTGCCAGTACGATCGCTGCGCTTGCGGTACCTTGCGTTGCTGATCACATCGCGATGTGGGACGACGCAGCCTGTAACGATGACGACTCAAGGACTGTGCTGAGACTTCTGGAAACCGGAAAGCTCTACATCAAACTCTCCGCGAGCTATCGCGTGCCCCTGGAGGCGGCGGCGCTTCGCGGGGTAATCGATCGGCTCATTCAAACCCGCTCTGATCGCCTGCTCTGGGCGAGCGACTGGCCGCACACTTCGCGCCGCGCGGGAGCGAAGTCACACGATATAAGCCCCTATCGATCCGTTTCCTCGGCTGACCTTGTCTTCGAGCGAACCCAGTGGCTGCAAAACGATCGGTTGCTGAAGCAAGTTTGCGTGACTACTCCTCACGCGCTTTACCGGTTTTGAGCCGGCTCAGCGCTTGAGGCTGCGGCAACCCATCACCCAAATGGCTACGACGCTCTAATCCCTAGCGGTTTGCCGGGACACCCTTCGCGAGAGATACTGAAAGGATGGCCTAAGCACGTTTATGTACGCCCAAGGCTTTTCCCACTCCGCTGCGCACAACTCACCTGGGAGTGTGATTCGAGCTCTCTCTACTTTCGAGGACCAGAACCATGAATAATCGACGCGAATTCCTTGCCGCCTCCGTTTACAGCCTCGCCGCGATCGGCATCGTCGTACCCGGCGAATCAAAGGCCCAGACCGCACTCGCGGAGACAGATCCTCAGGCCGCAGCCCTTGGCTATAAGCTGGATACAGCACAGGTCGACAAGAAAAAATATCCTAAACACACCACCGAACAAAAATGCGCGAACTGTCAGCTTTATCAGAGTAAGTCTGCAAATGACGGCGGCTGTGCGATTTTTGCGGGCAAGACGGTGCCTGCGGCGGCGTGGTGTAGTGCCTACCAAAAGAAGGCCTGATGCCACCCGACGCGGACGGCCGAATCGCCTTCGTAACCGGTGCTGCGCAGGGCATCGGCCTGGCCACCGTCGCGCGACTCGCTCGCGAGGGCTCCCGGGTTATAGGACTCGATCGCCAGGCGGAGGGCTTGACCCACGCGATGGCGGGCTTGCGAGACCAGGGGCTTGATGTTGTCGCTGCAGTCTGCGATATCTGTGACCGGAGTGCCGTAACGGCTGCGCTGGATGCCGAGTTGCACGTCGATGTGATGGTGTGCGCAGCCGGCATCTACAACGATGCCCCTCTGCTGGATCTTACCGAGCAGGCATTCCGCCAGATGCTTGAAGTCAACGTGATCGGCACCTTCATCGCAGCCCAGGAGGCAGCCCGGCGTATGCAGGCGGGGGGCCGTATCGTGACAGTGTCGTCGCGCGGAGCGCTCGGCGGCACCCGTTTTGCCCACTATGTCGCCTCCAAGGCGGCGGTGATCGGGCTCACAAGGGCCATGGCCATGGAACTGCGGTCGCGGCAGATCGCGGTCAATTCTGTCGCGCCCGGCTTTACCGATACGCCGATGACACGCTCAGCGCCTCCTGAGATGTTTGCCGCATGGGAGCAGCTCGAGCCAAGCGGCAGGGCGGCGAGTCCTGACATGATTGCCGATGCGATTGCCTTTCTCGCCTCGTCGAACACGCGCTTCATCACCGGGCAGACGCTGTTTGTCGATGGGGGAAAGTCGCTCGGAGGCTTGGGCATTTAGGGCGCGTCGCCCTCCGCGACTACGCGCCCAACGATCCCGCTCAGGCTCGCAAGCTGGCAAAGTCGGGGGATAAGCCTTGGATATCGTCTTTGCCCGCGGCAGTGGCGCTTAGCTGCGGCAATATGTCGATCCAATGCTGCGCCAGCAATATGAACTGCTCCAGTGCCGCGCTAAGACCTTGACCGTCGACGAGTTCGGCGACCGCCCATCGCCGCGCGAGAAACACCCCGCGGCTTTGACGCTCCATGGACAGCGTCGCGCCATCGGTGTCCCGCCAGTTCAGATTGGAGGCGAGCAGTTCCTCAGCCAGTTCGAGGTTGCCTTTGGGCGCCTCACCAAGATACGCCGTCAGCGTAATGCCGCCGTCCTCCTCGAGAGCGAGATTGATCGCCGGCGCATCATCGAACTCCAGCAGAGCCATGTCTTCCTCATCTGAGAGCAAGGTCTCGAGCCCCAGTTGCTCAGCCAGGCCAGCTAACAACTCGCGGGCTCTTGTGATGTCGCTCATACTTGGCCCCCGGAAGATTTGGGAACTGCGTCGGTCTCAACTTGTGCGCTACTGTGCCAATCGGCCACCTTTTGCTTGAATGCCTCGATTTCAGGCCGCAGCACGTGATCGCTGATCTCGCGAGCCATTCGGGCCCGGATACCGAGCGTCTCCGGTGAGGCCAGCGGCTGGCCATCCTCGGAGGCCGGGCTTCGCCCGTCTCGCTCGACTTCACTCATGGTGCGATCGATATCGGCTACGGTCTGACCCTCGAGCAAGCGGCGGGTGAAGTCGTGAGTGAAGGCAATGCAGTCGTTGGCGCCTTGCTGCTTGGCGTTGGAGAGCATAGCCATCCCTGTTTCGGGAACCCACTGATCGCCAAATACCGACCTCCCCAAATGCTGGAGGGCTAGCTGCATACCCTGCGTGTTGCTGTAATGACGCTCGGCCGCGCGCGGGCTCTCGCCCTTTGCGTCGAGGTAAAGCACCCGGCGGTCCTTGAGATCCAATGCCAGCAGAACGGAGTGATTCTCGTGCGTGAGGCTTCGCCCGCCTTCCAGACTGAGCGGGATAGCGACAATGCTGCTGGTGCCGGCGGGCTGACTCAACTGAGCCCTGACATCCTTGTTCCTGGAGAGTTGATCGGCAACTTCCCGAATATAGTCTCCAATGGTCGTCCGGGCTTGCGGATTCGGCATGTGAACCGATTCATCCGGCCACGACTCGGATCCGGGAAAGATCAATTTCTTATCTGCATCCGCGCTGGCTTGAGCCTGCAGCGCCCGCATGCCCGAATTGAGCACCTCGGCGCTGAAGCCGTGTCCCAGCTTCAGGATTTTTTGTGTTTCGGCAATTTTAGAAACTAGCGCTGTTCGGTGCGACTGCAGATCGGCGAGATGCTTGGCGTCCTCTGTCAGAGCCAGGGGCTCAGGCGCGTTATCGATGTCTTCCGGGTAGCTAAAGTCTTGCTCAACCTCCGCCCCAAGCGCAACTTTGTCAAGCTCAGCGCTCAGACTGCTGAGCTCGGTATCGACCACCTCTACATTACGGTTTTGCTCGCGTCCGTGCTGGCGCTGATCGAGGGTGTGCAGTCCACGCGCGATGAGGCCCTGACTGAGTTTAGTAGGGCCGCCCGCCGGAGCCTCCTTGAGCGCGCTATCGGGGCGATCGGAGGCCATGTCCCGCTTAATCAGGTTCATGATCTCGGAGGCCTTGCTTGCGGTCAGGCGCTGCGTCGTGCTGTAGGTACTGAACGCTGTCGCGATCGACTTCATGAGCTTAGTACGGGTGGCTTCCTCATTACTGGCCGGATCGTCGTTCCGTGGGAGTTGGCTCAAGCGCTCCAAGGTCACAGCCCGCCTGAAGGCCTTCCAATCCTTGCGGTTGCTCACAAACGGCGTCCACGCACCAAAGGTGATCGCATTGCGAACGCGGCGGAAGAAAGTTTCCCTCGTGGAGGGCTTGCGCAGCGTAATGCTCCAGCTGCCGTCATCGGCCCGGGTCGTTTTCGATTTGCTGAAATACAGCCGGGTATTCAGACTCGGATCGTTTGTAATGTTCAAAGGCATATCGGCGGCTCGCTTTCCTGGCCAAAGGGGTGCACTGCCAAAGCGGTTGAGGCCCATCCGGCCAGGGCAGCGCCCAGTCGCAGGAGCATGCCATCGGGGTGGGACTGTAGGCAAGCGTCAAGGCCCCCACTGCCCACACCCGCTGCGTAATGACGCACCTTCCCGACGGCTACCCGATGCTGTGGGAGTCCGCGGCCAATGGAACCCCCCCGAAAAAAACAAAGCCCCGCAAGCCGAACGACCCCGCGGGGCATGAATGACTGACCATCGATGAGTCGATGGTCGGGGTGAGCGTTCGATGCTCCGGCCTCTACGTCCCGAACGTAGCGCTCTAGCCTTGGCCAGCTTACCGCGCCACTAGGGGACACGCTCCTCGATTCAGTGGCTCCGCTCCCCAGGGGACAGGCCGATGTAGGCCTCTATACCGTCGGCCTCGAGCTCGTCCAGCCTCACTCTCAGCGCTTCTGCGTCTGATACAAAGAGGTCATCCACTTTTTCACCTACCCCTTGCGAAAGCACAGACATTTTTAACGAGCACCAGCATCCGACATTGCGCTTTTTTGTATGTTTTCATAATATACATTAATGATTAACTTCGATTGCATCCTTGGGTTCGAATGGGATTCGGGTAACAGCCGCAAGAGCGAAGTCAAGCACGGGGTGAGTCAGGTCGAGGCAGAGGAGGTATTCTTCAACCAACCCTTGCTGATCAGCATGGACAGCGCCCACAGTCAGAATGAGGCTCGCTATCTGGCGCTAGGCAAAACCAACCAGGGGCGCGAGCTCGCCGTCGTCTTTACGCTCCGCCAAGACCAAACATTAATCCGGGTGATTTCGGCGCGCGCTCAACATCGCAAGGAGAGGCTGATCTATGACCAAGTCCGCACGTAACATTAAACCCATACCGAAGTTTCGCTCCGAAGCCAAAGAGCGTGAATTCTGGGAGTCGAAAGACAATGACGCGACTCAATACTTTGACTCGTCCAAAATGGTGGTCGCTACGTTCAGGAATCTCAAACCATCGACCACAAGCATCTCGCTGAGGCTAGCGGACAGCTTGCTAGACGGAATTCGCCAACAGGCGAACAAAATGGATGTGCCCTACCAATCGCTGATGAAAATTTGGCTGACCGAGAAGTTGCGAGAGCAGATGGGCCAGGAGGAGTCCGCCAGTAAATGAATGCCTGATGGGGTGAGAGGATTCGAACCTCCGGCCTCTACGCCCAGAACGTAGCGCTCTACCCTTGGCCGGCCTACCGCGCCACCAGCGGAAACGCATCAGGATTCTTGATCGAAGCAACCGCCAAGTCGATATCGAGTTTGGGCCAGTAAAGGTGGTCGGCAGTCGGGCGTTCAACGGTCAAAATCTGGTCGACAGTCGCGTTTCTGAACCACGGGAACTCAGCATAGGGCAGCGCGAACTCCTCGTCGTCGATGAGGATCCAGATTCCATTTGCCGAAATACGCGTGACCTCAACGGCCGAAGTGTCGATTCCAGGCATGCCTGATCTCCGATAAGTGACGATCGACAGCGCTTCGGGCTTGTTGAATCTGAACGGCGGTCAAACCG
>CAZZKA010000164.1:0-8198 GCA_964654745.1 uncultured Bordetella sp.
GCCGCCACACAGGCAAAGAGCGCAGGCTGGCTTTCCTTGCCACCAAACCCGCCGCCCATGCGGCGGCATTGCACCGTGACCTCATGCGCAGATTTGGCAAGCGCATGCGCGACGAGATGCTGCACTTCCGAAGGGTGCTGAGTAGAACTCAGTACGAGCATTCCGCCGTCGTCCTGCGGCAGCGCTGCAGCGATCTGGCCTTCGAGATAGAAATGGTCCTGACCGCCGATCGCAAGCCGCCCCTTCAGACGCATGGGGCTCTCATTCAAAACCCGTTCAGGTTCGCCGCGGGCAAGCGTCTGTGTGGGCAGGACGAAGCTCTTTTGCGCAAGCGCTGATTCGATATCGAGCACAGCGGGCAGCGGCTCGATATCCAGCCTCGCCCTGCGGGCCGCCCGTCTTGCGTTCTCGTGAGAATCGGCGAGGACTGCAAACACCGGCTGCCCGGCATAGACCACGATCGTCTCTGCGAGGATGGGGTCGTCCTTGAGCACCGGACCGCATTGATTATCGCCGGGGAGATCTGCCGCAGTGATGACATCGACCACGCCGGGCGACTGACGCACCGCATCGAGCGAGATCGAACGGATTCGACCATGGGCGACCGGGCTGATACCTAGTGCCGCGTGCAGCGTTCCCGCAGGCAGCGCGATATCGTCCAGATAGCGGGCGCCCCCGGACACGTGCAGGCGCGCGCTTTCGTGGGCCAGCGAGTCTCCCACCGCGCTCATACCGACTCCGCGGATACCTGTCCGATCCGCATCGGATAGCGCTGCTGCCGTTCATGCAACAGGCGTTCAAGCAGATTAGCCGCCACATGCAACCGGTACTCGGCCGAAGCGCGCATGTCGCTCAGCGGCGAAAAATCCCGCGCCAACGCGGCACCCGCAGCAGCCACCGAGGGCGCAGACAGCGGCCGGCCGCGCAGCGCCTGCTCGGCGTGCCGCGCTCGCGCCGGGATCGCCGCCATACCGCCGAACCCCATGCGCACATCACTCACCACGCCCTCGCGCTCGCATAGCCAAACGGCTGCGCAGACCGCTGAAATATCCTGATCGATGCGTTTGGAGACCTTCCAACAGGACAAACGCTCGGCACCCGTCTTGCGGGGAATCCGGACGGATGAAACAAATTCGCCGCGCGCCAGTGCGGTCTTGCGATAGCTCAAATAGAACTCATCAAGCGCGATCGTTCGGCTGCGCTCGCCGCAACGAAGTTCAATCTCAGCGCCCAGGGCAAGGAGCGGCGGCATGGAATCGCCGATGGGTGAGCCGTTGGCGATGTTGCCGCAGAGAGTCCCGGAGTTGCAGACCGGCGGCGAGGCGAACCGGTCGGCAAGCTCACGCAGTTCCGGCCACTCGGCGACGATGGCCCGGTAAGCCTCGGTGAGCGGCACGGCTGCTCCGATCACGATCGCACCGGCCGCAACCTCGATACGCCGCAACTCAGCCACTTCGCCGAGATACAGGATCTTTGGCAACTCACGCAGATGCTTGGTGACCCAGAGCCCTACGTCGGTGCCGCCCGCCAGAATCAGCGCATCGGGTTGCGCGGCATACGCCTGCGCAAACTCATCGAGGCTCCGCGGTGCGAGAAAGCCCGCGCCGGACTGCAGGGCAAGAGCGCCGTCGCTCTGTATGGCGTCTAGGCGCGCCTTGCGCTGGGCGGACTGCGCATCACCCCTGCCCCAGTGGGCGGACTCGGGCGTTTGAGCCGACGTGAGCCCTGCGTCGATGATCGGGCGGTATCCAGTGCAGCGGCAGAGATTGCCGCTCAAGGCCTGGATCACCGCCTCCCGGTCCGGCGCGGGGTCGTTGAGCCAAAGCGCAAACAGCGACATCACGAAACCCGGCGTACAGAACCCGCACTGAGACGCATGGCAGTCGATCATGGCCTTCTGAACCGGGTGGAGATCGCCGCCGGGCGCGACCAGGCTCTCGGCAGTAATGACCTCCCGGCCATCGACGGTGGGCAGAAAGCGTATGCAGGCGTTGACCGCCCGATAGTCGATGGTGTCGCCCGCGCGCTCGCCCAGCACCACAGTGCACGCGCCGCAGTCACCCTCAGCGCAGCCTTCCTTGACACCATGGCGCCCGAGGCGCTCCCTCAGGCAGGTGAGCAGAGACTCTGTGGGCGGCGGATCGATGACATCGACGGTGCGGCCGTCGAGGACAAAGCGGACGGTATGTGAGCGATCGGTCATGCGTTACGGTTTGTTGACAGATGACTATAGTGGGGTGAACGGGCCGCTTCGAGCAAGGCCTGACCACGGCCAAGGTGAATCGGACAGGGCAGAGGCGGCCACACCGACCGGCTTGTGTACAGTGTCGAACTGGATGTTCCTGGAGACTGGCATGGAGATCAACCGCCCCGAGGTTCTGGCTGAAGTGCAGGCTGCATTCGCGCGCTACGAGGATGCGCTGGTCAACAACAAGGTCGAGATCCTCGACGAATTGTTCTGGGATTCGGGGTCGACGATCCGCTATGGCATTGGCGAGAACCTTTACGGTATCGAGCAGATCCGGGCATTTCGCAACGCCCGCCCGGCTGCCGGATTGGCGCGCACCCTCTCCAACACGGTCATCACCACCTATGGCAGCGACTTTGCCACGGCAATGACCGAATTTCAGCGCGGGGATCCTCAAAAGGTCGGGCGCCAGAGCCAGACCTGGGCTCGAACCCCCGCGGGCTGGCGGGTGGTCGCTGCACATGTCAGCGTGATCGCACGGCCGGCAGGCTGAGCGAGCGGGAAACTCCTACCTTAGTCCCGCCGCCGGACCGGATACATCATGCTGATCAACTGCGTCGTATATCAGCAGGGCCACAAGCTCGCCGACATCGATCCTGGCGAGATCAACGAATGGCTGGCCCGCCCGGGCTGCATGGTCTGGGTGGCCCTGCGCGACCCGGACGCCGCCGAACTCGACCAGATGCAGCTTGCCTTCGGTCTGCATGAGCTCGCGGTCGAGGACGCCCGCAAGGGCTTTCAGCGGCCAAAGCTGGAGGAATACGGCGACAGCCTGTTCGTCGTGATGCATCTGCTTGAGTCGGCCGCAGACGGCGAGTTGATCGAGGGCGAAGTGGCGGTTTTCGTCGGTCCCAACTATGTCTTGTCGGTGCGCAGCCGAAGCAGCCAGGGATTCCTTGGGGTGCGGGCGCGTAGCGAGCGAGAGCCGCAACTGCTACGCCACGGGCCGGGCTACGTCCTGTATGCGCTTCTCGATGCGGTGGTCGATCGGTATTTCCCGCTGCTCGATGTGATCGAGACTGAACTCGAGACCGTGGAGAGTCAGATTTTTGAGCGAGGCTCGGCGCGTGACAGCATTCAGCAACTCTACCGTCTCAAGCAACGGGCATCACGCCTGCGACATGCTGTGGGGCCGCTGATCGAGGTCACCGCGCGCCTTCACGGCAGCCGCGCGCCCAGCCTATGCGTGCCGGTCAGCGACTATTTTCGGGATGTGCACGATCACCTCACCCGCATCAACCTGGCCGCGGAGACCATCCGCGACACCATCGCCACGGCGCTGCAGGTCAACCTCGCGCTGGTCACGATCGAGGAAACCGACACCACAAAGCGGCTGGCCGCCTGGGCGGCCATCTTTGCCGTCCCGACCGCCATGGCTGGTGTCTGGGGAATGAATTTCGACTCGATGCCTGAGCTGCATTGGCGCTGGGGCTACCCGGCAGCCCTTGCCGTCATAACGCTGGTCACCAGCATCCTTTACTGGCGATTCAAGAGGTCGGGGTGGCTGTGAGCGGCCATATCAACAAAATCACCGCCCGGACGGACGGCGCTCCGGAGCAAAGCGGCGGATACCAGCCAGTCCCCGGCTGAAGACGCGGCCCCCGGAGTCGAGCCGAGTGTCTTGAGCGACGAGATACCTGCGATCGGTTAAACTCCTGGAAGAGCGCCATGCATAGGCGCACCCCGGAGGATTACCTGAACCATTTCTCTGGAGCCTCCCCGATGAAACCTGAGCACAATCCGATCTTCTCGCTGGTGGGGCGCGTCCTCATCGCGTCGCTGTTCATCCCGGCGGGTTTTACCAAGCTCTTCGGCTTTGCCGGTACGGTCAATTTCATCGCCGCGGCGGGCCTCCCGCAGCCCCAGCTCGCAGCCGTCATCGCGGTCGGCGTGGAAATTCCGCTGGGTATCGCGCTCCTGCTCGGCTGGCAGACGCGCAAGGTTGCCGGTGTGCTGGCCGCGTTCACCTTTATCGCCACGATGGCCTTCCACCAGTTCTGGGCGGTTCCCGAGGCCCAAAAAATGGTTCAGCACCTCATGTTCTGGAAAAACATGGCGATCGTGGGCGGACTGCTGATGATGGCCTCGCTCGGGGGAGGCGCCTGGAGTTTTGACAGCTGGCAGGCCGCCCGGCGCGAGCGCCTGCAGGCCGCCGCGGCCTGATTCGCGCGCGGCGGGTCCGACGTATCCGGCTGCTTTGCGCAGGCCGGATACCCCCCAGGGTCAGTGTGCTCCGGGAACGGTTCCGGCCGTCAACGCCGCGCCTGGCTCGAGGCGCGCCACGCCTCGGCGATCTGGCTACCGGTCGCAGGCCACACCCCTCTGTGCTTCATGATGTGCGCGAGCGCCTCTTCGAGCGCGCCGATCCGGTAGGGCTGGCCGATCACCCAGGGGTGAAGCGAAATCGCCATCACCCGCCCGCCCTGCTCGCCCGACTCGCGGTAGAGCAGGTCGAACTGATCGATGAGCGCATCGCGAAAATCATCCTCAGTGTGATGATTGTTAATGAGGATCGTGTAGTCGTCGATATCGCAGGGATGCGGCATGGCGATCATCTCGCGGCCAGCTGCCCGCATCAGATAGGGCATATCGTCGTTCACCCAGTCGCACACATAGTCGAGCCCCGCCTGTGCGAGCAACTCGGGGGTGGCGTGCGACTCTGACTTGGCGGGTGACAGCCAGCCACGAACCGCTTGCCCGCTCGCGCTGCGCAAGACCTCAAGCGACCTGGCTATCCAGCGCGATTCTTCGTCGCGGTCGAGACCGGCGTGGTGCAGATGGTCCATATCGAGGCCGTTGGCGATGATCTCCCAGCCCCACTTGTTGCAGTCATGCACCAGAGCGGGGTAGCGCGCGGCAACCGCCGCATTGACCGCGACGGTCGCCGGGATCGAATGCTCGGCCAGTGCCTTGGCGACACGGTAGATACCCACCCGGTTGCCGTAGTCACGCAGCGTGTAATGGCGCAGGTCCGGATAGGCTGTCACCATCGCACCGGGCGGTTTGAACGGCACGCCCTTCATGTTGAGCGGAAACCACTCGAGCGCGGGCACGACCCAGAGCGCTATGCGCGCGCCTCCCGGCCACTCTATCGGCGAGCGGGCAGGCAGCGGCGACCAATCGTACAGGTCATGATCCATGCCGTAGCGGCGCAGCGGATATTTGAGATAACTGTCCGGCAGCGACATCACAGAGCTCCGATCGGCTGGCCCGCTGCCACGAACGCGTCGTAGTAGTGGTCATTGAAATATTTCGCAATCTCCCGACCGGTGGCGAGCCAGACCTTGTCATGGCGCGTGATGTAGTCGAGCGCCTCCTCGAAGGCGGCGAGCCGGTAGGGTTGACCGACCAGATAGGGATGAAGCGGTATGCACATCACGGTCCCCGACGCTTCGCCCTCCGCATAGAGGCGGTCGAACTGCCGCTTGAGGATATCGCCATAGCGGCGAGGCGAGACGAGGTTGACGTTGTAGACGATGACGTCATTCATCTCCAGCGAGTAAGGAATACTCGTCAGGCGCCCCTTGCGCACCTTGACCGGTCCGGGCTGATCGTCATGAAACAGGTCACAGACATAGGTGAGGCCCATGTCGGCAACCAGGTCCAGCGTGTTGTCGGTGTAGGTAAGCGCAGGTGCGAGCCAACCGTCCAGGCGCTGGCCGGTGTGCTTTCGGATGGTGTCGATCGAGTCCTGGATCACAGCGCGTTCCTGGGCTTCGCTCATCCCCATCAGGTAGCGCGTGTTGTAGGTCCCGTGCGAATAAAACTCCCACCCCGCATCGGCGCACGCTCTGATGATCTCGGGATGGTGCTCGCACATCGCGACGTTGAGCGAGACACTCCCCGGCATGCCGCAGCGCTTCATCGCCTCGAACATTCGCCAGAAGCCCGCCCGGTTACCGTAGTCGCGATAGGCGTAATTCAGCACATCGGGCGAGGGACGCGCCCAGGGGGCCCGGGCGGGATTGCGCTCGGGGTTGAGTTCGTAATACTCGATATTGGGCGCCACCCAGAAGGCAACCCGTGCGTCCCCGGGCCAGCGGATCCGCGGGCGACCGGAATAGGGCAGATGATCGTATAGATCCGGATCGGCTTTCACGCTCGCGCCCCCTCAGCTGCCTACCCGACCGAGCTGCGCGAGCGTCTCTTCGACAGAGAGCACATCGGCATACTTGATCGCCATGTCGTACAGGTTGGCGAAATGGGGCCCCTCATGCTTGTCGGCCACGCACTCTTCCGGGACGATGGTCCGGTAACTGCGAGACAGACTGTCGACCACCGTTGCACGCACGCAGCCCGAGGTCGACCCTCCGGTCACCACTACCGTATCGACTCCGTGGAAGTTGAACACCGAACCGAGGTTGGTCTCGAAAAAAGCCGAGGCCATGCGCTTGTTAACGATGATGTCTCGCTGCAAGTCGATCACCAGCCGGTCATCGAACTCCGATCGACGGCTGCCAACCTTGATGTTCTGCAGTGAGTCGGGAGTATTGCTCCGGGTGCCCCAGATACCGCAATCCTCGCCCGAATCCATATAGGCGACGTAGGTCCACACGACCGGAAAACCGCGGGCCCGGAACGCAGCTGCCAGCTGATTGACGTACTCGAGCTGCCTGGGGTCGGTCTCGTAGGCGGTGGCGAACTCACCCACACAGGTATAGGCCTTTTGCAGATCGACGTTGATGAGAGCGGGCTTGCGACCAAACCCGAACCGCTTGCGGGTGTTGGTTTTTTTGAGCTCAGCAAAGAGCTGCCGGCTCGACTTATCGGACAATTCCATGTCGTAGTGCCTCGGTTTGCAGTGGAACAGGGGTCGGAATGAGGATAGAAATAGGCAAGCCGGATTTTAACGAGAGCCCGGCGCGCCTCGGGCTATGGTCAACCGGATCACCGCCGCTTGCCGCGCAGCCTCAACCGCCGGCCACGCCCTGGGTGTTGACATAGAGCGCATACACCGACTGACTGGCCGCCATGAACAGCCGGTTGCGGGCCGGGCCGCCAAAACAGACGTTTGCGCAGCGCTCGGGCAGCCGGATTCGGCCGATCAATTTACCTTGCGGCGAGAATACATGCACGCCGTCGAGATCGTCGCGGCCCATGCCCCAGCCGCACCATAGATTGCCGTCGACATCGAGCCGGAAGCCATCGGGAGTGCCCGGACCGGCATCGATCAGCGTGCGCTTGCCCGAGAGAGAACGCGCATCCGCGCCGACATCAAAGGCGAGAATCAGCCGGTTGGGACGCGCGCGCGACTCGACCACATAGAGCGTACGTTCGTCCGGTGAAAACGCGAGTCCGTTGGGCCCGCGAATGTCCTCGGCCACCGCCGATACTTCTCCTGACTGCGGGTCGGCACGATAAACATTTTGCGGCAGCTCCGGATCGGCACGACGACCCTCGTAATTGGCCAGGATGCCAAATGGCGGGTCGGTGAACCAGATCGAACCGTCGGAGCGCACGACCACGTCATTGGGAGAATTGAGACGCTTCCCCTGGAAGCGGTCGGCGATCACGGTGATCGAACCATCGTATTCGGTACGCGTGACGCGGCGCCCGCCGTGCTCGCAGGTGATCAGGCGGCCCTGCCGGTCCCGGGTATTGCCGTTTGCGTAGCCCGAGGGCGCGCGAAAAGCCGACACCGCACCGGTCTCTTCTTCCCACTTCATGATGCGATTGTTCGGAATGTCGCTCCACAGAAGGTAGCGGCCGTCACCGAACCAGACCGGACCCTCAGCCCACCGGAACCCCGTCGCGATACGCTCCACCGCCGCGCTAAAAAGACGATAGGGCTCAAATGAAGGATCAATGACCTCGACCGCCGGGTCGGGATAACGGGTGCTGGGCTGCCACATGGCGCGATCCTGAGAGAGCGAATTCGGAGCGCTCCACGATACACCAGCGCGCGCGGGCTTGAAACCGACCCCGCGCTCGGCCACACTGCGCGCTTCAC
>CAZZKA010000165.1:0-8193 GCA_964654745.1 uncultured Bordetella sp.
ACGAGCCGCAGCGCCAGCCTAGCTGCCAGACCGCACTGGCGAAGGCGCGCCGCAGCCGCACTCCTGGCGCGGCGCTGCGGGCGCAGCCCTGGGAGGGCCGCCGGGTTGGGGCGTCACGCGCCCCGGCCGCGCACCGGTGGCCGTCCGATGGTCCGGAAAAGATATTCCCCGTGGCCGCCCGCGCCCGTGATGCGACCATCCTGCATGACGGTCACCCCGCGCACGATGGTGCGTACCGGCCATCCTTTGAAAGTCCATCCGTCATAAAGACTGTAGTCGGAATAAGAGCCGAGCTCGGCTGCGGCCACGGTGCGCTCACGCTCGAGATCGACGAGCGTGATGTCGGCATCGGCCCCGCGGTGCAGCCCGCCCTTGACCGGCGCCAGGTCAAAGACCCTGGCTGGCCCGGAGGTGAGCGTTGCGCAGAGGCGTTTGAGCGGAATGCGGCGCTTGTGCCAACCCTCGGAGAGAAGCACCGGAAGAATCGTGGCGCTTCCCGGAAAGCCCTGGGAGGCGAGCCACATCGATTTATCTTTGGTTGCGCGCTTGCGCGCCACATGATCGGAGGCGACCACATCGATCGTGCCGTCGGCGATAGCCTCCCACAAAGCCTCGCGGTCGTCCTCGCTGTGAAAAGGCGGGTTAGCTTTGCCCATGCCGCCCAGATCGCTGTCCTCGGTATGGGTGAGATAGTGCGGACAGGTCTCGATGAATACCTGGTCGTAGCGTCGCCGCCAGGCGCGAACCTCATCGAGCGTCATGCGGGTGGAGATGTGCGGAAAGAAAACCCGTGCGCCGAGCTTTTCAGCGAGGAACATCGCGCGGATGGCGGGTTCGGCCTCGGTGAGCGCAGGTTTGCAGTCGGCCCAATCGCGCAGGCTGCTCCGCCCGGAAGCCTGCACCCGCTGGCGCAAGCGGTTGACGATCTCGATGTTCTCGGTGTGGCAGACCATCATCGGACGACCGACCTCGGCGGAGCGCCTGAGCAGATCGTAAAAGAACCCGTCGTCGGTACCGTCGAGACCGAGATAGCGCCCTTCCTCGCCCTTGAAGTTCATGAAATATTTAAAGGAGGTCACGCCGTAGTCGTTCACATAGCTGCCGAGTTCCTCGATGTGCAGCTCGTTGGCGGTGCTGAAATGAAATCCGTAATCCACGTGAGCGCGCGCGCGTGCATGCGCCTGCTCGCGTCCAAAGACCCCAGCGTAGGCTTCATTGTTGAGGAAATAGCCGAGGATCGTGGTGATGCCGCCTTGCGCCGCATAGACCGTCTCGGTGGAGTATTCGGTGATTTTTTCGCCCATGCCGAAGTGGACATGAGCATCGATGCAGCCGGGAAACGCATGCAGACCGCTTGCATCAAGCGTGGCGATGCCCTCGGGTGCAGCCGCGCCCGGCTCGAGCACCGCTTCGATGCGTCCCTGCCTGACGAGCAGATCACTACGCGCCGGGTCGCGGTCGGGGTGCACCAGAGTGGCGCCTCGCATGACGAAATCGCTCATGACGGATCCTGTGGGGCGGGTTGGACGGTACGGCGCGGGGAACTGCCGGAAAGCTCGCAAAAAAGACCGGCGGCGCTCACTGATTGACGCGCATTATAGGTGGCCCGTATGCTCGGCGGCGCGTAGGCTCGGCGGCGCGTGAAGAGGCAGTGCAACGGTGTGCAGGCAGTCCATAGTCATGACGGCTTTCCGATTTTCGCTGCGGCGCTGGCTCGGCTGCCTTGCACTGCTCGGCTTTGCCCTAGCCCTGCCGGCACGCGCTGAGACCTCGGTCGGCTACTACTGGCAGTCGGTGCGTGGCCACCTCGCCGTCTGGTGGTCCGCGCGGCCCGTGACCGAATGGATCGAGGATCCGGCGACCGCGCCGAGGCTTGTCGAGCGGCTGCGCCTTGCGCAGCGAATCCGCCGGTTTGCGAGCGAGGCTTTGAGTCTGCCGGACAACGGCAGCTTCACCCGTTACGCGCAATTGGACCGGCCCTTCGTCCTCTGGAATGTCCAGGCCGCGCCCGAGCTCTCGCTCGATCCGATGCGCTGGTGTTTTCCAGTTGCGGGATGCGTGGCCTATCGCGGCTTTTTCTCGCGCGAACGCGCCGATGCCTTTGCCGGAGACCTGCGCGGGCAGGGGCTCGATGTGCAGGTGGGCGGGGTACCGGCCTACTCGACGCTTGGCTGGTTCGATGACCTGCTGCTCAGCAGCTTCATTGACTACCCCGAGCCCGAGCTTGCGCAGCTCATTTTTCACGAGCTTGCGCATCAGGTGGTTTATGTCCCGGGAGAGACGGCCTTCAATGAGTCCTTTGCGACCGCGGTGGAACTGATAGGCGTGCGGCGCTGGCTCGAGTCGAGCGGCGCAGCCGCTGCCGCTTTGGAGGCGTGGCAGGAGCGCCGCGTCAGCCGTGAACGCTTTGTCGCGATGCTCGCGCAGACCGCGCAGGCCTTGCGCAAGGCTTATGCCGACGCGGATACGGACGATGCGCGCCGTGCGGCCAAGCGGGCCCTCATCGCTGAACTCCGCGCTGAAGCGGTTCGGCAGCGTGCGTTGAGCCCGGGCTTTGCCGCCTATGACCGGTGGTTCGCTCAGGACATCGGTAACGCTCACCTGATGGCCGTGGGCCTCTACCACGAGGCGGTGCCGGCCTTTATGGCTCTCTACCGGGAGCAGGGCGAGGACCTGCCGCGATTTTTCGATGCGGTCAGGGCAATCGGGGCGTTGTCGGCCGATGCGCGCAGAGCGCGAATGGCCGCTTTGGACAGTTTGAGGCGATAATCGCCGAAATAGTTCAAATGTTCGAGCGGAGCGCTGCAGATGTCCGGCTTTTGGGACCGCAGGCCATCCGGATCGGAGGAGACATGCAAAGACACTGGCTGAATGCCTACCCTGATGGGGTGCCGGGCGAGGTTGATCTGTCCCGCTACGGATCCCTGGTTGCCCTGCTCGATGAAGCGTTTCGCAGTTATGCCGATCGAAATGCCTACGTAGGGTTCGGCGTCCCGATGACCTTTGGGGAGCTCGATGCCCGCTCGCGGGCTTTTGCGGCGTGGCTCCAGTCTACTGGACTTCGCAAGGGCGACCGGGTGGCGATCATGCTGCCCAATGTGCTTCAGTACCCGATCGCGCTGGCGGGCGTATTGCGGGCGGGGCTGGTCATCGTCAACGTCAACCCGCTCTACACGCCACGCGAACTCGAGCATCAGCTCAAGGACTCGGGCGCCCGCGCAATCATCATTCTGGAAAACTTTGCGCATGTGCTGCAGCAGGTGATCGACCGTACCTCGGTCGAGACGGTGGTCGTGACCGCGATGGGAGACCTCCTGGGCGGCTTGAAGGGCCTGCTTGTCAACACCGTCGTACGTCATGTGAAAAAGATGGTTCCGGCCTGGGATCTGCCCGATGCGATCAGGCTGCGCGATGCGATTGGCGAGGGCGGCTCGCTCAGGCTCCAGGATCCAGGGGTCTCGCATGAGGACCTGGCTGTGCTGCAGTACACGGGCGGCACCACGGGCGTATCCAAGGGCGCGGCGCTTTCGCATCGCAACCTGATTGCCAATCTGCTTCAGTCCGAGGCGTGGATGCAGCCCGCGCTCAACAACCCGCGGCGTCCGATCGGACAGGGCGAACAGCTGGTCGTGGTCTGCGCACTCCCGCTCTATCACATCTTCGCCTTCACGATCTGCGCGCTGCTCGGCATGCGCACCGGAGCGGTGAACATACTGATCCCCAACCCCCGCGATCTCAATGCGCTGGTCAAAGAGCTCCGCCCGCATCGCGTACACGTATTTCCAGCGGTCAATACGCTCTACAACGCACTGGTGCATCACGAAGGCTTCGGGCAGCTTGATTTTTCCCGCCTGGTGGTGAGCAACGGCGGCGGCATGGCGGTGCAGGCGGCTACTGCGCAGAAGTGGCTCGAGCTCACCGGCTGCCCGATCTGCGAGGGCTACGGCCTTTCCGAGACCTCACCGAGTGCGACCTGCAATCCGACCGATACCGAGTCGTACTCGGGAACGATCGGACTACCCATCCCCTCGACCGATATCGCCATCCTGGATGACGAGGGTCGGCATCTGGCCGTGGGCGAGACCGGCGAGATCGCAATCCGCGGGCCTCAGGTGATGACGGGCTATTGGCAGCGGCCGGATGAGACGGCCCGCGTCATGACGGCAGACGGATTTTTTCGCTCGGGCGATATCGGCGTGATGGACGAACGCGGTTTCGTGCGCATCGTGGATCGCAAGAAGGACATGATCCTGGTGTCGGGGTTCAACGTGTACCCAAACGAGGTCGAGCAGGTCGCAAGCGCTCACCCGGGTGTGCTCGAGGCCGCGGCGGTCGGCATCCCCGATGAGCACAGTGGCGAAGCGGTCAAGCTCTTTGTCGTGCGCAAGGATGAGACGCTGACCGCCGAGCAGCTGATGGCGCATTGCGCCGGGCAGCTCGCGGGCTACAAGCGTCCGCGTCACATCGAATTCCGCCCCGAGCTGCCCAAGACGAATGTCGGCAAGATCCTGAGGCGGGCGCTGCGCGAAGCGGCCTGAGCCGCTCAGCCGGCCCGGTCGGGCGGTGCCGGGACGGGCCGCGTCCGGGAACCCGCCTCAGGCGCGGCGCGGTGCGCCAGCCTCGGCCTCCTGCCTGAGGCGAAAGCGCTGCAGCTTGCCGGTCTCGGTGCGGGGCAGGCTGTCGCGAAACACGATTGAACGCGGATACTTGTACGGGGCGATCGCCGCCTTGACGTGGTCCTGCAGCGCTTTGGTGAGCGCGGCTTCACCACCAAAGCGCTCCTTCATGCCCGGCCGGGCGACGATGTAGGCGCGAACGATCTGACCGCGTTCTTCATCGGGCGCGCCAACGACACCGCACTCGGCAACGGCCTCGTGATTGAGCAGCACCGCCTCGACCTCGGGGCCGGCGATGTTGTAGCCCGCCGAGATGATCATGTCGTCCGAGCGCGCCTGATAGTGGAAATAGCCATCGACATCGACCATGAAGGTGTCACCAGGCAGATTCCAGCCGTCGCGGACGTAGTTTGTCTGGCGCGGATCGGCAAGATAGCGGCAGCCGGTGGGCCCGCGCACCGCGAGTTTGCCCACCGTGTTGGGCGGGAGCGTGTTCATGTCGTCATCGACGATGCGCGCCTCATAGCCGGGAACGACCTTACCGATGGCGCCGGGACGCACGGCCTTGCCCGCCGAGGAAATGAAGATGTGGATCATTTCGGTCGAGCCGATGCCGTCGATCATTTCGATGCCGGTTGCCTGCTTCCAGAGCTGTCGGGTGGCATCCGGGAGCGCCTCGCCCGCCGACACGCAGGCGCGAAGCGAGGCGAGATCAAACCGACCCACGAGTGGTGCCATCTGGCGGTAGAAAGTCGGCGCGGTGAACACGACGGTGGCACGGTGGCGCTCGATGGCCGCGAGCAGTTTCTCCGGAGTCAGGCCTTCGAGCAGCAGCGTCGCCGCGCCCGCGCGCATCGGAAAGCACAGCATGCCGCCCAGCCCGAAGGTGAAGGCGAGCGGGGGTGTTCCGCAGAACACGTCGGTGGCCCGGGGCTTAAGTACATGGCGCGGGAAGAGGTCGCACATGGCGATCACGTCCCGATGAAAATGTATGGTGCCCTTGGGCTGGCCGGTGGTGCCCGAGGTGAAGGCGATCAGCGCGACGTCATCCGACGCGGTGTCGCAGGCCTTGAACGGCAGCGGGACCCGGGCAAACGCGCTGTCGAGTGCGTCCGGCGCGCCGCTTGCGTCGTTGAAGAATCGCGCGTGTCGAAGCGCCGGACAGTGGCGCGCGCCCGCATCGATCTCGGCGCGGAGCTTTGCGTCACACAGCACCGCGTTGACCTGCGCCTTGTCGGCGATCTGGATGAGTTCGGCCGCGCGCAGCAGCGGCATGGTCGCGACGGCCACCAGGCCTGCCTTGATGGTTGCGAGCCAGCAGGCGGCCATCATCGGGTGGTTGCCGCCGCGCAGCATCACCCGGTTGCCGGGCACCAGACCCATGGGGCCAGTGAGCGCATGGGCGATCCGGTCGACCTGGGCAGCAAGCTCGATCCAGGTGCAGGCCGCCTCGTCGTTGCGCAGTGCGATCGCATCACCGTGGCCCCGCGCGATCATGGCATCGAGCAGTTCGACCGCGGCATTCATCCGCGCCGGATAGCGGGTATCGGGCGAGTCCAGAAACACCGGCCACTGCGAGGCGGGCGGCAGGTTGTCGCGGGCGAAGGTATCGATGTGGGCGGAGCGGTGCATCAGGCTTCTCCGGAAGGATGGAGCGCGCGGGTGCGAGGCATCGTGGATGCCCGCGTCGTGTGAGAGCGACGCATGGCGGGCGGCGCATGCGTGCGCTCGGGATCGGATGGCTCAGGGACCACCGGTACCGGATCGGCGTCGCGGTGCAGAGCGGATTTCAGCTTACCCAGCAGGGCACGAAGCGTTCGCTGCTCGGTCGGACTCAGATCGGACATCAGCGAGACGACCCAGGACTCGTGGGCCGCGGCCATCTCGCTGAAGCGGGCTCGTCCCTCTTCGGTGAGCCGCAGGCGGATGGCCCGGCGGTCACCCGGGACCGCCTCGCGCAGCAGCAGCCCCTCCCGCTCGAGCTGGTCGGCGAGCCCGGTGACGTTGCCGCCGGTCACCATGAGCCTGCGTGAGAGCGTGCTCATGCGTAGCCCTTCCGGTTCGCGGTAGAGCTGCGCGAGCAGGTCAAAGCGCGGCAGGGTTGAGCCGAAGCCGCGGCGCAGCCGCTGGCTGACCGAGGCCTCGATCAGTGTTGTGCAGGTGAGAAGCCGCAGCCAGAGCTTGAGCGCGGTGTGGTCCTGGGCCACCACCCGGCTTTCCTGGTCGAGCGGCGCGAGCACCGCCTTGTCGTCCCGCCTGTTCATAGCGGGAAAGTTTAAGCCTGAATGATTCGGACTTGAAGTATTTCTGCAGACCGGGGCGCGGGAGCGCTCGGGATCAGATCGGCAGCAAGCAGAAAAGAAAAAACCCGCCACGTTGCCGTGGCGGGTTTCAAACTTCAGATCGTCAGCTGGCGGAGCCAGCGTCGGGATTAGAAGTTGTGGACCAGACCGAAGCCCCAGGCTTTGGAGTCGGCGCCAGCAGCGGGGGAACCGCCCTGGTAGTTGCCGCCGGCGAAGCCATAAAGACTCTGAGCGGATTCCTGGTTGATTACGCGGTAGTGGAAGAAGCCGTGCGTACGGTTGCTCAGCGTCTTCACAACGCCGATACCGTAGGAGTTAGCGCCGGTGTTGGCGACAGTGACGTTGTTGTCCTTGCGGTCCGAAGCCTTGGCGTAGGTGGCGTTCAGCAGCCAGCCCGAGCCGAGATCATACTGACCGGTGAGGGCAAGGACGGTTTCTTTACCCTTGGTCTGTGCGTTGGCAGCGGTGGTCACGGTGCGGCTACGATCGACGTACTGGACCGAGACGATGTTGGGCGATTTGGCGCCGGAGTAGCGGTACCCTGCGCCCAGTTTCCATGCCGAACGCTCAAGCTTTTCGCCTGCGGCTGCCTGACCGGTGGTGGCCAGCGAGGAGAAGCCGGTGTCCGAAGTTTGCATGTCGAACGAGCCGACGTACGCGCCCTGCGAGTACGCAATCTTCAAGCCCTGATATGTGGCCCGTGCGTCGGTGTTCGCAGCGACGGCTTCACCCATATCTTGACCGCCGCCGGTGCGGGCCGAGATAGTGTTGGCAGTTGCGGCCGGGATCGAGCTGATGTTGCCGCTAATACCCATGAAACCCATATAGACGTTCGAACCTGCCCAGGCTCCGGTGCCGGGACCGGCGACCAACATGACCATGTTTTCGCCACGCGTCGTGTACTGACCGATTCCGCCGGTGAGCAGGTCGGTGTTGGCATCGCCGGCGTGGTAGACCGAACCAGTCACGTTGATCGGACCCTGGGTCCACCAGACGTTTTGACGGCCGAGGCGGACTTCCGCGGTGTTGTTGCCGATACCGGCATGGCCTTCGCGCGAGCACCAGGTCGTGGTGTTGGCGTTGTTGGTGTTGGCCTGGCCCGCCGAGCTGCCGTTGTCGATGTTGATACCGGTCTCGCACATGACGAAGGCTTTAAGCCCGCCACCGAGGTCCTCGTTCACACGCAGGATGACGCGCGAGCCGGTGCCGGCCACGCGGGTGCGGCTGCGGAAGTCAGACGCAGCGCCAGCGGCGGCACCGGCCTGCCCGTCGTC
>CAZZKA010000166.1:0-8171 GCA_964654745.1 uncultured Bordetella sp.
GGATCGCATCCCGCCGGGCGGGTACGCGCTGACGATCGACGGCTCCGGCGTGGTCCTCGACGCGTCGGACCCGGGAGGCGTCTTCAACGGCTTTGCCACCCTCGCGCAGCTGCTGGAGCAGCGCACCCGGTTTGACCTCGAAATGCTGCAGGAACTGGGCTTCTGCAAAGGCATCGAAAACTACTCACGCCACCTGTCCGGGGCTCGGCCCGGAGAGCCACCGCCGACGCTGATTGATTATCTGCCTGCCGACGCGCTGATGATCGTGGACGAGTCGCACGTCACCATCGGTCAGTTGGGCGGCATGTATCGAGGTGATCGTTCACGCAAGGAAACGCTGGTCCAGTACGGGTTTCGTCTGCCCTCGGCACTCGACAACCGGCCGCTGCGATTCGACGAATTCGAAGCCAAGGTCAGGCAGTGCGTCTTTGTGTCGGCGACGCCTGCCGAATACGAACGGCGCAACGCGGGCCAGGTGGTCGAGCAGGTGGTTCGCCCGACCGGGTTAGTCGATCCGGTGATCGAGGTCCGCCCGGCCCGCTCCCAGGTTGATGATCTGCTCTCTGAGATCCGCAGCAGGGTGGCGCTCGGAGACCGCGTCCTGGTCACGACGCTCACTAAGCGCATGGCTGAGGATCTGACCGACTATCTGTCGGAACAGGGCGTCAGGGTACGTTATCTGCACTCTGACATCGACACCGTCGAGCGCGTTGAAATCATTCGCGATTTGAGACTTGGCAGCTTCGATGTGCTGGTGGGCATCAATCTGCTCCGCGAGGGGCTGGACATTCCCGAGGTTTCGCTCGTGGCCGTGCTCGATGCCGACAAGGAAGGCTTCCTGCGCTCAGAACGCAGTCTGATTCAGACCATCGGGCGCGCCGCGCGCAATCTCCGCGGCACGGCATTGCTCTACGGCGACACCGTCACCGACTCGATGGCGCGCGCCATGTCCGAGACCGACCGGCGACGCCAAAAGCAGATCGATTTCAATACTGAGCACGGCATTTCGCCTCGCGGCATCCATAAGGAGGTCCGCGAGATGATTGACGGCGTCTACGACCCGCAGGAGGCGCGCGCCGAGCGCGAGACCGCTCAGGCGATGGCCGATGTTGCCGAACTCGGTGAAAAGGCGCTTGCCCGCGAGATCAAAGCGCTCGAAAAACGCATGCTTGAGCATGCCCGCAATCTCGAATTCGAAAAAGCTGCAGAGGTGCGTGATCGTCTTGCGCGCTTGAAGCAGCGTGTCTTCGGCTCCGACGGGGCCGGCAATGTCATCCCGTTCGCTGCAGGACGGGCGGCATGAAAGTTTCCTCCATCTCCAAAAAAGGGTATTGAAAATGGCCAAAAGAGAACCCACATCGCTTGCCATGAGCACTCGTGTACTTTTCGTCTGCATGGGCAATATCTGCCGCTCGCCGATGGCGGAGGGCGTTTTTCGCCACATGACCCGCGTGGCCGGTCTTGATGATGTCGTGCGCGTCGCTTCGGCGGGGACGCATGATTTTCACGAAGGCGAGGCGCCGGACAAGCGTGCCCAACATTCTTTGCAAAAGCGCGGCTACAACGCGGCGGACATCCGTGCGCGCAAGGTTGACGAGCGCGACTTTGATGAGTTCGATCTGATCCTTGCGATGGATTGGGACAATCTGGCGCTGCTTCAGCAAGTGGCTCCCAAGCGTTTCCATCACAAGATTCAGCTTCTCATGCGCTTTGCCTCCGAGCATGAAACGGCGACGGTGCCGGATCCTTACCATGGATCTGCACAAAATTTCGAACAGGTCCTCGATTTCATCGAGGACGCCTGCGGCGGTCTGCTCGAAGTCGCCAAACGCCGCGCGACGCAGGTTGCAGCAGCCTGATCGTTACTTCGCCTGACGCAGTGCGCAGCCCGTTCTTTCTAGACGGGCGGCCTCTTGCTGGGGCAGGGCTCTGCGTCAGGGTCGGCGTCGGATGAGCAGTCATCCTGAGCCGGTCCGTAACCTGCGCAAACCGCGTAGCGGCCTCAGACGGTTTTTGATAGCCACCGGGATCCTTGCCGGTGGCGGTCTCGCTGTGGGTGCATCGTTCGCTGGCTGGCGGGCCTGGCAGATCACTCGTTACAGGTTTCCGGCGGGGTCCGGTGCGCATGCTTTCAATGCCTGGATCAGCGTGGACCGCCAGGGGCTCGTGTCGGTCGCGGTGCCTCATCAGGAAATGGGGCAGGGGATCCACAGCCTCGTGGCGCTCCTGGTCGCAGAGGAGATGGACTGCGATCCGGGTCGGGTGTTGGCGGTACCGGCGCCGCTTGTCGCCGCGTATTCCAATCCGTTCCCGTTTCTCGATGCGCTACGCCTGAACGGCGATGACGACCGACTCGGTTCCACGGCGAATAGCCTGATCGAAACGATCTTGAGACTGGGTGGCGAGCAGTTAACCGGCGGCTCGAGCTCGGTTCGAAATTGTTGGGAGGCCGCACGGCGCGCTGCGGCAGCGGCACGGGCTATGCTGATCGGTGCTGCGGCTCGCAGGTGGGAAGTACCCGCCGAGCGGTTGCGTTGCATCCAGTCGAGGGTGGTCGATCCGGCGGGTAATCGTTATGCGGGATTCGGCGAACTCGCCGAGGAAGCCTCGCTGCTGAAACCCCAAGCCGTCAGGCCCAAACCTCGAGACCAGTATCGGCTCCTGGGGCGAGGCATCGCGCGTCAGGACTCCCGACCCAAATCGGACGGGTCGCTGCGCTATGCCCTGGATGTGCGGCTTCCCGGTATGGTGTTCGCGTCCGTGCGGCATGCGCCGCAGATCGGATCGATGCTGCGGCAAGCCGTCTGGCCGGGTGGCGCGGCGCCCGAAGGCGCGGTTCTGATCAAGGGTGAGGATTGGTTCGCGGTGACGGGATCATCGTGGTGGGTTGCAGATCGAATCGCCGATAGCGTGCAGTCTCAGTGGAGCGATCCTCCTGATTCTCGACTGAGTACCGAGTCGATGGCCGCCACCCTGAGACAAAGGCTGGACGGCGATACGCTCAGGGAGGTGGTGCGCCGAGGAGGATCCTCGGAGCGCGTATCGCCGCCCGGTCGCCCGCTTGAAGCGCGCTACGAAACCCCCATGCTCGCACATCAGACAATGGAGCCCATGAACTGCACAGTTCGTCTGCGGGCTGACTCCTGCGAGGTGTGGGTGGGCACGCAGGTGCCGGGCCTGGTCCAGAGGGCTGTTGCGCGAGTGGTTGGTCTGCCGCGCGAGCAGGTCCTGGTGAACCTGCATCCAATGGGCTGCGGGCTAGGGCGCAGGCTCGAACTCGACGTGGTGCGCCAGGCCGCAGTCATTGCCTTGGCCCTGCCGCGCGGCCAGCCGGTGCAATTGATGTGGCGGCGTGATGAAGACACCCGGCGGGATATGTTTCGCCCCGCGGCAGCCGCGCGGCTGCAGGCCACGCTAGGTGCCCGCGGAGAACTCGCCAGTCTTGACTGCACGCTGGCCGGTACTTCGGCGCTTGCACAATATGCCCGCCGCCTGACCGGGTTCGGTCCCAAGTGGATGCCCGATCGAAGCGTGCACGACGGAGTATCGGACTGCCCCTACGACATCGACACGCTCTCGATACGCTGGGCTCAGGTGGAGAGTGATGTTCCGGTCGGCTTCTGGCGATCGGTCGGCTATGGGACCAACGCGTTTTTTATCGAAAGCTTTATCGATGAGTGCGCGCACCTCGCGGGTGATGACCCCTACCAGTATCGTCGGCGCCTTTTGAGCAGACAGGCTCGGCACCTGCGGGTCCTTGAGGAAGTTGCCCGGCTCAGCAACTGGGGGCGGCCTGTGCCGGCGCGCCGTGGGACGCGCACCGGCCGCGGGATCGCGCTCACCGCGTGCTACGGATCCATCCTTGCTTTGGTGATCGAGATCGAGGTCGAGGGAAGTGAAGTACGCGTGCAGCGCGCCATCGCGGCGGTCGACTGCGGTATCGCGATCGACCGATCGTCGGTGAGAGCCCAGATCGCAGGCGGTATTGTCATGGGTTTGTCTGCGGCGCTTCATGGACAGATCGATGTGAAAGGCGCACGGGTGCAGCAGAGTAATTTTCGTGAAGCGAGGCTGCTGCTGATGAAGGAGAGTCCTCGTATTCAGGTCGAAACCCTCGATGGGGATGCGCATCCCGGGGGCGTCGGGGAGCTTGGGGTGCCCGCGGTCGCTCCGGCCCTTGCGAACGCAGTCTTTTCAGCAACCGGAAAGCGGATTCGAAGGCTTCCCTTGCGATTTTCCTGAGCTTTCGGCGCGTATTTCGACAGTAATCGCGAACAAGTGACTGATTTGCTAGGTATTTGTGACCCCTCAGTCATTTTGCATACCGGGTATTCACAAAAGCCTTTGTCTGGCCTAGAATGCTTGTTGACGGGCTTTGTCTTGGACAAAACCCTCATAGGGTGACGGATTTGTCGACTAAATCGCTCGGATTAGGGTATAGTTGACGAAATCAGTCAGAAATAGACCTCCTCCTCTTTGGAAAAAAACCATGCGACTGACCACGAAAGGGCGGTTCGCTGTAACCGCGATGATCGATCTGGCGATGCGGCAGCACCAGGGCCCGGTAACGCTGGCTGGTATCAGCCAGAGGCAGAAGATCTCCCTGTCTTACCTTGAGCAGCTGTTCGGCAAACTGCGCCGTCATGAGCTCGTCGAGAGCACTCGCGGCCCCGGTGGCGGCTACTCGCTCGCGCGCTCGATGAAGGACATCACGGTCGCCGATATTATTTTTGCGGTTGACGAGCCCCTGGATGCGACCCAGTGCGGCGGCCGGGAAAATTGCCAGGACGATGGTCCGTGCATGACGCACGAACTGTGGTCTAACCTCACCACGCGGATGATCGACTTCCTCAGCTCCGTCAAGCTCGCTGAACTGGTCGAGCAGCAGCGGGGCAAAGAAGGCCGAACCAGGCCGCGGGAGATCTCCGTGATCAAAGAGCATCGCGCCGCGCTCGAGTTCCCGACCTCGACGCTCCAGCCGATCCGCTTCGATAATGGCCGCCTGACCACCATCTGAGGCTTCTCTCACCATGCGATTGCCGATATATCTCGACTACGCCGCCACCACCCCGGTTGACCCCAGAGTGGTGGATCGCATGGTCCCTTTCCTGTACGAGAACTTCGGCAATCCAGCCTCGCGCAGTCACGAGTACGGCTGGGAGGCGGAGCATGCGGTCGAGGAAGCTCGCGAGCACGTTGCCGCTTTGGTGGGTTGTGACGAGCGTGAAATCGTCTGGACCTCGGGCGCGACGGAGTCGATCAATCTGGCGGTCAAGGGAGCGGCACAGTTCAACCGCGAGCGCGGCCGTCACCTGATCACCGTTAAGACCGAGCACAAGGCCACGCTCGACACCATGCGCGAATTGGAGCGGCACGGATTTGAGGTGACTTACCTCGACGTGCAGTCGGATGGCCTGATTGATCTCGATGCGCTTAAAGCGGCGATTCGCCCCGATACGATTGTCATATCGGTGATGTTCGTCAACAACGAGATCGGAGTCATCCAGGACGTAGCCGCGATCGGCGAAATGTGTCGAGAACGCGGCATTGTCTTCCATGTCGATTCGGCCCAGGCAACAGGCAAACTGCCGATCGACCTGGCCTCCCTCAAAGTCGATCTGATGTCCTTTTCGGCGCACAAAACCTACGGGCCTAAGGGCGTCGGCGCGCTCTTCATCCGCCGCAAGCCCAGGGTTCGCATCGAAGCCCAGATCCATGGCGGAGGGCATGAGCGGGGTTTCCGCTCCGGTACCTTGCCGACGCACCAGATCGTCGGTATGGGCGAGGCGTTTCGTCTCGCGCGGCAGGAGATGGGCGCGGAGAATGAGCGGGTGCGGGTGTTGAGGGATCGCCTGCTCGGCGGGATTCGCCAGATGGAAGAGATCTATATCAACGGAGATCTCGAGCGTCGGGTCCCCCACAATCTCAACATCAGCTTCAACTATGTCGAGGGCGAGTCGCTGATCATGGCGATCAAGGATATTGCTGTCTCGAGCGGTTCGGCCTGCACTTCTGCAAGCCTGGAACCCTCCTATGTTTTGCGCGCGCTGGGTCGCAGTGACGAGCTTGCGCACTCGTCGATCCGCTTTTCGATTGGCCGATTCACCAACGAAGAGCAGGTTGACCACGCGATCGCTCTGATCCAAAGCAAGGTTGGCAAGCTGCGCGACATGTCTCCCCTCTGGGAGATGGTCAAGGAGGGCGTTGATCTCAACACGGTGCAGTGGGCGGCGCACTGACGCTGCCCCGGTCGTTCAGTTTCATCTGCAGGGCGGCAGCCGCCCTGAGGTTATGGCAGGGAGAAGCCAGTGGCATACAGCGAAAAAGTCATCGACCATTACGAGAACCCGCGCAATGTCGGGTCACTCGACAAGAACGATCCCAGTGTCGGGACAGGCATGGTAGGCGCTCCGGCGTGTGGCGATGTCATGAAGTTGCAGATCCGCGTCAATGATCAAGGCGTGATCGAGGATGCGCGGTTCAAGACCTATGGGTGCGGTTCGGCGATCGCCTCGTCCTCGCTGGTGACGGAATGGGTCAAGGGCAAGTCGCTCGATCAGGCCATGCAGATCCAGAATACCCAGATCGCCGAGGAGCTCGCGCTGCCGCCGGTAAAAATCCACTGTTCCATCCTCGCCGAGGACGCCATCAAGGCGGCGGTGGAGGACTACCGGCGCAAGCACGGCGCCGGCGAGCAGAAAGTCGCCTGAGGGCGCGCGCAATGGCGGTCACGCTAACGGAGTCGGCTGCTCAGCACATCAGCCGCTACATCGGTCGCCGGGGCAAAGGCATCGGCCTTCGCCTTGGCGTCAAGACAACCGGTTGCTCAGGGCTTGCCTACAAGCTCGAGTATGCGGACCAGGAGCAGCCCGAGGATCTGAAGTTTGAAAGCCACGGCGTGGCGGTATTCGTAGACCCCAAGAGCCTCGCGTACATCGACGGGACCGAACTTGACTTCGTTCGTGAAGGTCTGAACGAGGGGTTTCGCTTCAACAACCCCAATGTCAAGGGCGAGTGCGGCTGCGGGGAGTCGTTCCAGGTGTGAATGCGGGTCGCGCGACATGCGCGGCATAAGCCGAATCGTTTTCTTGCCCGCGCGAACCTCCGGGCGCGCGAGGTGCCATGCTTCTCCTCGACAAAAACTACTTCGAAGTCCTCAACCTTCCGCGTGCCTTCCATATCGACAGCGCGCGGCTTGAGAAGAACTATCGGGAGCTGCTCTCAGCCGTTCACCCCGATAGGTTCGTCACTGACTCTGCCGAGCAGCGGCGTCTGGCCATGCAGGCTGCGACGTTGGCTAACGAGGCGTGGCGTTGCCTCAAGGATCCGGTCGAACGCGCTGCCTACCTGTGTCGCCTCGGTGGCCAGCCGGTCGAATCGATTGCGCGTACTGGCGTTTCGGCGGAGTTCCTCGCTGAGCAGATGGCCTGGCGTGAGGCCCTTGACGAGGCGCGGGACGCGTCCGACAGGGCAGCAATCGAGACACTCCAGACCGAAGTCGCAGAGGTGAGGGCGAGCCTCCTGATTCAGCTCGCTCAGCTCATAGACGACAGGGCGGACTTTTCTAACGCGGCGAATTGTGTGTCTCGACTCATGTACGTCGACCGATTCGCAGCGCAGGTCGACGACGCTCTGGATGCGCTCCTCTGAGCGCAACCGACGACCTCAACCGATCATTCACATGGCTCTACTGCAGATTTCCGAACCGGGCATGTCGCCCGATCCTCATCAGAGGCGGCTCGCGGTTGGCATTGACCTCGGGACCACTAATTCTCTGGTCGCTGCCGTTCGCTCGAGCATCGCGGAGGTGCTCGAAGATGAGCACCGGCACGCGTTATTGCCTTCCGTAGTGTCCTATGGAGATGACGGCCGTATTCGCGTTGGTGCAGAGGCTTCCGCGCGCGCCATCGCCGACCCGGACAACACCATCGTATCGGTCAAGCGCTTTATGGGGCGAGGGATCGAGGACGCTCGCCGTCATCGCACTGCATACCGTTTCGTCGACTCACCGGGGATGGTTCGCATCCAAACTCGCTCGGGGGACAAGAGTCCCGTCGAGGTATCGGCGGAAATCCTCAAGACTCTGAGGCGCCGGGCCGAAATGAGCCTCGGCGGGGATCTCTATGGCGCGGTGATCACCGTGCCTGCGTATTTTGATGATGCTCAGAGGC
>CAZZKA010000167.1:0-8140 GCA_964654745.1 uncultured Bordetella sp.
CGTCCTCCTCGAATCCTTCAAATCGCCAGCCGTGCTTTAGCGTCACCCCGGGCTGCGATTGCGCAAAGCGCCAGAGCACCGGCTCGAGCGCCTGCTGCCCAATCTGGGTCTTGTAAAAAGGTGACCACTGCAACTCACGCCAGCGCGCCATGACCTCGGGCGGGCGTTCGATCGTCTGGCGGATCGACGGCGATGTGATGCGGTACAACTCATGACCGGCGAGCCGGCTCGAGAACGTGATGAAGTAGTTCACTTCGGGAGGCAGCGCCGCGCGGTAGATCGCGTCGGTGATACCCCAGCGCCGGAAATATTCCATCGACCGTGCGCCAAGCAGCGTCGCCTTGGGATGGTCAGTGGGAGCCGTCCGGGTCTCAAGGACCTGGCAGGCAAGCCCCCGCCATCCCAGCTCTCCGGCGAGCGACAGGCCCACCGGCCCCGCCCCAACGATCAGCACCGGCGTTTCGGTCATCGTCATCCTTAATCGGTTGGATCTCGCCGGCCAGATTGTATGATCCCGAGACGTGAAAAGGTGTCCCCATGACGGTTGAATATGCCCCGAAAGGTCTGGTTGGCGTCCTGACGCCGCAGGCCAACACGACTGTCGAACCCGAGTTCGCCATCCTCTGCCCGACTGGCTTTGCGACGATTCACGCCCGACTCACGAGTTCCAAGGCTACTCTGGAAGACCGGCTGATCGACTACTACCAGACCCTCGACCACACCATCGCACAATTTGCCAATGCACCGCTCACAGTAGTCAGCTCGGCCTGCACGGGCGCTTCCTACCTTATCGGACCTGAGCGGGAGGACGATCTCTTTGGACGATTGACTGCTGCGCGCGGCATCCCCGTCACAAACTCCGCCTACGCGGTCGTCTCAGCCTTTCGCGCTCTGGGCGCGCGGCGGATCGGCCTGGTCTCGCCCTACCCGCCCTCGCTCACGGCTGCGAGCGTGCGCTATTGGTCCGATCGCGGTCTGGAGGTCGCGAAGGTCGTTCCGGTCGCAACGGATGCCTCACAGGCTCACCCGATCTACTCGATCTCGGCGCGCGGCGCCGGCGAGGCCCTGACCAATCTGACGGGCCACAGGCTCGATGCAGTTGTCATGCTCGGTACTGGCATGCCGACGCTTGAACCGATCCTTGCCAGTCCTCGTGTTGGCGATGCCCCGGTTTTTTCCTGCATGCTCGCGACCGTTTGGGATGCGGTTCAGCGATCGCTCCGCTTGCCTCCGGATGCAAAATCGCTGCTCGATTTCATCGCCGGCACGCACTGGCGACGCCGTTTCGAGGATCGGTACTCGAGCCCTGCTCGTACCTAGGCGAGTGTCGCGGCCCGGCGTAATCCGTCGATCATCGACGTCCGCAGCAAATAGCGGTGGCAGCGCTCCGGGTCCGAAGCGAGCGCTTGCAGATCAGCCAGCATCTTGCGCCGGCCCTCAAGCGAAGGCTCCCACATGCGGGCACGGTTCTGATCAGCCTGCCCGATGATGTCATCGCGTACCACAGGCCGTCGACGAGCTTCATAGCGGTCGATGATGGAAAGCGGCGCACCGGAGTGGAGTTCTTCAAGGCAGGCAGCGAGTTCGAAGGCGTCGTGAATACCCCCGTTCATTCCCATTCCTCCCTTGGGATTGTTGAGGTGCGCGGCATCTCCGGCGATCAGCACGCGACCATTTCGCCAGCGAGAAGCAATTCGCTGATGCACGCGATACGGCCGAACCTCCCGGATCGCCGCTGAAGCGGCTGCGGGCGTGATCTCGGCAATTCTTGCCTGGATCCGTTCGGGTCGTAACTCGGCCTCAATATCAGAGCCGTCGGGTGGGTGAAGGCTGACGCGCCACAAATCAGCAAGCCGCAGCAGGCTGTACGTGCCGTCCGGCGCCCATACGTAGTTGATGCCGGACAGGCCTGGCAGAAAGTCTTCGAAGGGGAACGTCGTGGTGGCAAGAATTGTGGTTTCCGGGTAGCTGCTGCCATCAAAACTGGCACCGATCGCTTCCCGTATCGCGCTTCGCCCGCCATCGCAGCCGACCAGGAAGCTACCCGCCTCGCGCGTGCTCCCCCCGTCCCCTGCCCGCCATTCCAGCCAAACCCCCTGCGCATCCTCGCCCGCGGCGGTTACTTCCGCGCCGCGGCGCACGATTCTGCGGTCGATTGCGTTGAGGCGCCGCTCGAGTTCGTTGACCAGCACCGACTGATCACACTGAAGCCGCCAGGGGTGACGGGTCGCATCCGAAATGATGGAAAGGTTGAATTCTGCCCGTTCACCCGTCTCGTGCAGGCGGATCTGCCAGGAAGGCGTCACGCGCCCGGCCCGGTGCAGCGCTTGCCCAACCCCGTCCTCATCGAGCATGTCCAGCGTCGGCGGGTGAAAGGTTGACGAGCGAAGCATGGGAACCAGCGTCGGCTCACGCTCGAATACCCTGACCTCAATCCCTGCACGAACGAGTCTCCACGCGAGCACGAGCCCCACCGGGCCGGCTCCTGCAATGAGAACGGGACGTGAATCGCGCGACATCGGGAAATTCTGCTGCCCTGGTTGATGACTGTCGGGAGGATAGCAAGGCTTCTCGCGCAGGCATCCCCGCCGTACCGAAATGGCGGTCCCCGCGTGGCGGGCAGCGCGCACCTGACGCACACTGAGTTCACCCTTTCCTCCCAAGGTTGACCCGCCATGAACGGACGATTCCCCCGTTTGACGGTTTTACGGCTCGCTCTAGCCATCAGCCTGAGCGCTTTGTGTCTCGGCACCGCCAGCCCGACTGCGCAGGCTCGCGTGGACCGCCTCGAAATCCTTCGGACTGAACCCGCCTTTCAGGGCCGCAGTTTCGGCTCGGCCGGAGTGTTTGAACGAATCATCGCCCGCGCTCACGGCTCGCTCGACCCCGCGCATCCATCCAATGCAATGATTCAGGACATCAGCCTTGCTCCGCGCAATGCTCAGGGGCGCGTTGAATACACGACCGATGTCGAAATTGTGCGGCCTCGCGATGCGGCACAATCCAACGGCGTCCTGCTCTTCAACATCACCAACCGGGGTAACAAGGGCGCTCTTTCGCTGTTCAATGCAGACATCGCGCCGGACATCGGGCGGATCAACGCTTTGCAGGATGCCGGGGATGGTTTCCTGCAGCGCACCGGCACAACCATGGTCTGGTTCGGCTGGCAGGGGGATGTCAGCGCAGGCGGCGGGCGCATGCTGCTCAAACTCCCGGTTGCGCGCAACGCCGACGGCTCGGCCATTACCGGCGTCGTACGCTCCGAGCTTGTCGCCCGCCAGCGGACACCGAGCCTGCATCTGGTGTCAGGCTGGTTCAGCGCGACGGCGATGCCGTACCCCACGGCCAATACTGACAATCGCAAGCCCGACAACGACGGGTTCACCCCGCAATTGACCGTTCGGACTCATCACCGGGGCGCACCGCAAGTCATTCCCAACTCCGAGTGGTCATTCGGCACATGTCCCGCAGAGCCCGACGGCAAGCCGGGCGCGCTCAAGCCCGGCGACACCGACCTCTGCATGCCTGCTGGCTTTCAGCCTGGCCGGATCTACGAACTTACCTACAAGGCGCGCGACCCTTGGGTCATGGGCATCGGTTTTGCGGTCACGCGAGATCTGGCCGCCTTTCTGAAGCGGGAAACTGCGGATATCGCCGGCTCTGCCAACCCCGTTAAATTTGATAACCCCAGCACCATCGTCATGGGTTCGTCGCAAAGCGGCCGATTCATCCGCTCCTTCCTCCAGAAAGGATTCAATCGCGACGAGCAAGGCAGAGTCGTCTTCGACGGGGCGATTCCGCACATCGGCGGCGGATTGATTCCGCTCGACATGCGATTCGCGCAACCTGGCCGTTCTGCCGGTACCGAGCAGGTTGACAATCTTTACCCAGGAACGGGCTTTCCGTTTTCCTACGCGAGCACGCCCGACCCGCTCACGGGTCGCACGCTAAGCCTGCTGGATCGCTGCAACGCCGACGCCAGCTGTCCGAAGATTTTTCACATAGCGACTGCACTCGAGTTCTGGGAATTGCGGCAATCGCTGGGTTTTACCGATCCGCTCGGTCTTCGCGATCTGTCCGATCCACCGAATGTGCGCAGCTACATCATGGGCTCCACCCAACACTCCGTACCGGCCCGCCCTCTTCCCCAAAAGGCGCCGTTTGCCGGTTGTGAGCAGCAACCCAACCCCAACCCTCACACCTGGACCATGCGTGCGCTCTATATCGCGCTAGTCGACTGGATACGGAAAGGTAGCGAGCCGCCTCCGAGCGAGCGGCCGACGATCGCCGCGGGCACCCTCGTCGCCCCCGAGCAGGTACGGTTTCCTTCGATTCCTGCGAACACCTACGGGGGCATCGCTCGACCCGCCGTCCGCATGCTGGCCATTCATAATCCTCTGTTCATCCAGGACTACGGCCCTGCGTTCGATACAGTCGATACCCGAGGGATTGTTTCGCTCAATCCGCCCAAGCTCTCTGCGGCGCGCTATGGAGTCTTGGTCCCGCAGGTTGATGCGGACGGCAACGACCTGGGAGGTATCAGCAGCCTCTTCGTGCGAGTACCGATAGGGACCTATACTGGCTGGAACAATTTTCATGAGTCGCTCTTCAAGGACGGTTTCTGCACCCTCCAGGGTAGTTTCATCCCGTTCGCGGCCACTCGGGAGGAGCGTATCGCAGCAGGCGACCCGCGACTTTCGATCGGGGAGCGCTACCCCGACCGCCCGGCTTATGTTGCTGCAATTCGCAAAGCGGCGGGTGATCTCGTCTCCCGTCGACATCTGCTTGCTGCCGACGCGGACAGGCTGGTTACCGAAGCCGAGCGCGATGGCTGGAGCAACCGTCCCTGAATGACGCCCTTATCACGCGCAAGCGCGTTCTCACTGGTACGATCCGGTCAAACGGAGAAAGGCCATGCACCCTGTTCATAAACAACCGCGCGCGTTTCGCCTGGTTAGCCTGATGGTCGCAGCGCTCGCGCTTGTGCTCGCACGAGCGGAGGCATCGGCCAATCCTGGCGAGAAAGCCGCCGAACTGGCCAATACGGTGTGCGCGGCCTGTCACGGCGGTAACGGTCTCAGCATCAGCGACACCATCCCTAATCTCGCCGGCCAGCGGGCGGCCTATCTGGAAAACCAACTCCGCGCGCTGCGTGACGGCAGCCGAAAGAGCGGCGTGATGAATGCGATTGCCGCGCAGATTCCGGAGGCTGATCTGCGCGGCCTTGCCACCCACTACGCGGCGATGCCCGGTGCCCAGGCCGGCTCGGCACGCTCAGCGCCGCTTGCCGCGCTAACCGGAAGCCGGATGAGCTTCCCCTCGGACTACCGCGAAAAATTTCAGCACTATCTGACGATGAATTTTCCGGCGACCCGGCAGGTCCGCAAGTTTTTCGCAAGCCCTTCGCTCCTGGACGATCTCGCCGCAGGGCGTGTTCCCGCCGAGGGCGCTGCCGTTCTCGTCGAGGTCTACGCCGCGCAACTCGACGACAAGCGCCAACCGATCGCTGGCTCGGATGGTTTCTTTCAGGCTGAAAAACTGCTTTTCTACACGGGGATGGCGGTCGGCAAGGGATGGGGCGATTCGATCCCAGCGATGCTCAAGAACGGGGACTGGCAATACGCGGTGTTCGGTCAGGACCGGGCCCCGCGCCAGGGCTTCAGCCAGGGCGAGTGCCTTGCCTGCCACAGGCCACTTGAGTCCGCCCACTATCTCTTTACCCAGAAATCCCTCGCCGAGGCGCGAACCAAGCGCCCCTGAGGCATTGCGCGAGCAGCGCGCTATGCGCGCTCGCATCGCCGGCTCCCGTCGCAACCGCAAGGCAGATTCATGAGCAACTCCCCGGGAAGCGCGCTGAGAGCGTCGCACATGGCGATCTTCGCCCTGACCATCTTCATCAGCGCATTCCTGTTATTTCAGGTTCAACCGATGGTCAGCAAAGCCATCCTGCCGTGGTTCGGCGGCGGGCCAGCGGTCTGGACGGCAGCGATGCTCTTTTTTCAGTGCGCGCTTTTCGGTGGTTATCTCTACGCGCACGCTCTGGCTTCGATGCGCTCGGCGCGACAGCAGGCGATGGTTCACACCGCTCTGCTTCTGGCCGCCGCCGTACTCGCCCAATCCGTCCTCCCGGATTCTGGCCTGCGCCCGCAAGGTGAGCTGTCACCGGTGACGCAGATCCTCTGGATCCTGATGCTGAGCGTCGGTCTGCCCTATTTCTGCCTCGCAAGCACGGGGCCCCTGCTGCAGCACTGGTTTGCTCAGGCGGGTGTCACCGGATCGGTTTACCGGCTATTTGCGCTGTCCAACCTGGGATCGCTGCTCGCGCTGCTGTCCTTTCCCTATTTATTTGAACCCTGGTTTGAGCTCTCGCTGATCGGCAGAGGCTGGACCTGGGGCTTTTGGGTGTTTGCTGTCGGCTGCTCCTCGGTCGCCTTCTTTCAAGCCAGAGCGGTCAGCGCACGCGAGCGGGCTCACGCCGGCAGCCCGCCGGCACACTCTGACCGCAGGGTGGCGGGGGCAGCGCCCGACTTCGTTCCCTTGAGCGCCGCGACGGACAGCGCGCGGTCCCTCAGTGACAGAGCCGCCGGCAAGCGGGCTTTGCGCCTGTCGGACGTCGCAGCCTGGGTACTGCTGCCCGCGCTGGCATCGATGCTCTTCATCGCCACGACCGATCAGGCGAGTCACAACATCGCACCTGAACCGCGGCTCTGGATCCTGACTCTGTCGATCTATCTGCTCACCTTCATCGTGAGCTTTGATCACTCGCGCTGGTACAGACCGGCGCTGGTGGCTGGCGCCGGTCTGGTTGCGGTGCTTGCGGTAGCGGGACGCTACACCGTTCCGGAGTTTTTCGGCTGGGATGTGAGCTTTGGCGCAACCGAACTGCGTTACCTCTTTGCGGTGATGTTATTCCTCGTTTGCATGGTCTGCCACGGAGAACTCTATCGCCGCCGGCCGCCGGATCCCTCGCATCTGACCATTTACTATCTCTCGATGGCTTTTGGTGGTGCCTGCGGAGGGCTTTTCATCGCGCTCATCGCCACCCATCTTTTCAACGATTTTCACGAATGGCCCATCGGGCTGGCTGCTGCCGCTGCGCTGTGCGTGTTGGTCGTGAGCCGCGAGTTTTCTGAGAGGCGTGCAGCCAGCGGATCGACAGAGCTCGCCCTGTTCGGTAAGCGCACTGCCCCCGTGTGGATCGCAGCCGTGGTCTGCGCGGCACTCGCCTTCTGGTGGGATAACCCGATTCGTGGAAGAACGGCCCTCATGGCCGATGCGAACGAGACCACGCTCGATCAGTCTCGCAATTTTTACGGTGTCGTGGCAGTCGTCGAACGCCGCTTCCCCTCAGACCCGTCGCGAGACCACCGGGTATTTTTCAGCGGTCAGGTGACCCACGGGATACAGCTCATCGCTCCGGGTGCAGAACAAAAGCCCGTTAGCTACTACGATACGAAAAGCGGCATCGGTGAAACGCTCGAGTATCTGAAGTCGAAGAAAACATCAATCGATGTAGCTGTCACCGGGCTTGGCGCCGGAACGGTCGCTGCCTATGCGCGGCCTTCGGACCGTTATGACTTTTTCGAGATCAATCCCGAAGCTGAACGGATTGCGCGGGGCTGGTTCAGCTTTTTATCCGGCTCACCCGCCAAAGAAGTCCGCGTGTTGATCGGCGATGCGCGGCTCACCTTTGCTCAACTTCCCGAAGACAAGCGCTACGACATGATTCTGCTCGCAGCCTTCAGCGGTGGTTCCGTACCCGTGCACCTTTTGACCCGCGAGGCCTTTGCGGCCTATGAAGCGCACCTGAAGCCGGACGGGTTCCTGGTTGTCAATATCACCAACGCCTATTTGAATCTTTACCCGGTGGTCAAACGTCAGGCGGAGGCGCTCGGAATGATGGTGCGGAGCCGGTTTCAGGAAAGAGAGCCGGAGCGTTTCATCCGGGAAAATCATTACATGATTCTGACCCGCGACGCCGATTACATTCGTGCCCTTCCGTCAGTGGATCGCCCGATCCGCGACGCCCAGGGCAAGGTGATCGGTACCCGGCAATTCGACATTCCCGGCGTGGGCCTGTGGACCGATAATTTCAGCAGCATCACCCCGCTAGAGTGGCGCTGACGCCCTTCCGCCTGAA
>CAZZKA010000168.1:0-8114 GCA_964654745.1 uncultured Bordetella sp.
GCCGCCGGGAGCATCAGGTTCTTAATACGGACATTGGCGAAAGTGCCGCGCATCATGACTTCGTGATTACCGCGGCGCGAGCCGTAGCTGTTGAAGTCGGCCTTGGCAACGCCGTGCTCGATCAGCCATTTACCCGCGGGAGACGAATCCTTGATCGACCCGGCGGGCGATATATGGTCGGTCGTGATCGAATCGCCGAATAGCGCGAGCCTCAACCCACTGCATGCGCTGTTCGCGAACGAGCGCGAGCGCGCGAGCCCCTGCAATCGCATCCGAACCGCCTGCAGGCTTCATGTTGAAGTCGTCGAAGAAGGGAGGGCGCGCAATGTAGGTCGAGGTCGGCCAATCGTAGACCTGTCCCGAAACGCCACGGATGTTTTCCCAAAGCTTGCCCGGATTGTCCCTGACCTGCGAGTAGTTGCCCTTGAACATCTTCGGGTTCATCGCGTGCTTCATGAGCGCATGGACCTCGTCGCTGGTCGGCCAGATGTCGCCAAGCCAGACGTCCTTGCCGCCTTTACCCTTACCGACCGGCTGCGTCATGAGGTCGACCCGCACATTGCCCGCGATCGCGTAGGCGACGACCAGGGGAGGGGAAGCGAGGAAATTGGCCTTGAGGTTGGGATGAATACGGGCTTCGAAGTTGCGGTTGCCCGATAGCACGGCTGCGCAGATCAGATTGTTGCGTGTGATGGTCTCATTGATGTCCGGCGCGAGATCGCCTGCATTGCCAATGCAGGTTGTACAACCGTAGGCGGCCACGGAGAATCCGAGCTTCTCCAGATAGGGAAGAAGTCCTGCTTTTTCGAGGTACTCGGTCACCACGCGCGATCCGGGAGCGAGCGATGTCTTGATGTGTTTCGGTACCTTGAGGCCCGCTTCGACAGCCTTGCGCGCGAGAAGACCCGCTGCCAGCAGAACCCCGGGGTTTGAGGTGTTGGTGCACGAGGTGATTGCGGCGATCAACACGTCGCCGTTGTGGAGATCGACTCCGCTCGCGGTGCGATGCGCGGTCTTGAGCGTGTCAGCGGGAAGGTTGAAGCCATTGTTGGCAGCAGGCTTGGAATACAGTTCGTCGAAAGAACTCGCGACCTTGCCGATCTCGATGCGGTCCTGCGGCCGCTTGGGTCCAGCGAGTGAAGGGACGACCGAACCGAGATCGAGACTGAGTACCGTCGAATAGTCGAGCTGCCCGGGCTTGGGAATGCCATACATGCCCTGGGCCTTGAACCAGCTCTTGAACGCATCGATTTCTGCGTCGGTGCGCCCGGTACCTTTGAAATAATCGATGGTCTTGTCGTCGACGGGGAAGAATCCCATGGTCGCGCCGTACTCGGGAGCCATGTTTGCGATGGTCGCACGGTCGGTTACCGACAGACGCTCGGTCCCCTCGCCGAAGAATTCGACAAACTTGCCGACGACCTTGGCCTTGCGGAGCATCTCAGTGATCGTGAGCACCACGTCAGTGGCGGTAACGCCCTCCAGCAGCCTGCCGCTCAGGTTGACGCCGACCACATCGGGTGTCAGGAAGTAGACCGGTTGCCCAAGCATGCCGGCTTCGGCCTCGATTCCACCCACGCCCCAGCCGACCACGCCGATGCCGTTGATCATGGTGGTGTGGCTATCTGTGCCTACCAGTGAGTCAGCGTAGTAGACCTTGTCAGCGCTCTTATGCACGCCTCGCGCCAGATATTCCAGGTTGACCTGGTGCACGATGCCGAATCCGGGTGGCACGACACCGAAGGTGTCGAAAGCCTGCATGCCCCACTTCATGAACTGATAGCGTTCGCGGTTGCGCTGGAACTCTAGCTTCATGTTGAGGTCCAGGGCCTTACCGGACCCGAAATGGTCGATCATCACAGAATGGTCGACCACCAGATCGACGGGTACGAGCGGCTCGATGCGCTTGGGGTTTTTGCCCATTGAGCTAGCAACGTTACGCATCGCAGCGAGGTCGGCAAGGAGCGGTACGCCGGTGAAGTCCTGCAGGACGACGCGGGCCACGATGAACGGAATTTCGTCGATACGCTCAGCATTGGGCCGCCAGTTCGCCAACTGTTCGACGTGCGCCTCGGTGACTTTCTTGCCGTCGACATTGCGCAGTACCGACTCGAGCACGATACGAATCGAGACCGGCAGGCGCTCCACGTTGGGGAATTTTCGGGCGAGCGCCGGAAGCGAGTAGAGCTTGCCGGTTTTGCCAGACTGCATCCGAAAGTCTTTGAGGGCGTTAAAGGCGTTGTGTGGCATGGCGGGCCTCTGGTGTTTTGCAGTGGTGTGATGAATTATTTGCGCTTTTCGATCGGCACAAATTTGAGATTCTCGGGTCCGACGTAATTCGCGCTCGGTCGAATGATCTTGTTATCGATGCGCTGCTCGATGACGTGCGCCGCCCAGCCGGAGGTCCGCGAAATCACGAAGAGCGGCGTGAACATGTTGGTCGGTACGCGCATCATGTGATAACTCACCGCGCTGAACCAGTCGAGATTGGGGAACATCTTTTTGATTTCCCACATAACCGACTCGATCCGGCACGCTATGTCGAACATCTTTATGTCGCCCGCTTCCTTGGCGAGCCGGCGAGCGACTTCCTTGATGATCTTGTTGCGCGGATCGCCCGTCGTGTAGACGGGGTGGCCAAAGCCGATCACCACTTCCTTGGCCTCCATCCGGCGTCGGATATCCGCCTCGGCCTCATCCGGTCCGTCGTAGCGCTTTTGCACCTCAAAGGCGACCTCGTTAGCGCCTCCGTGCTTGGGGCCGCGAAGCGCACCTATAGCGCCCGAGATGGCCGAGTGCATGTCAGACCCCGTGCCGGCGATGACCCGGGCGGCAAAGGTGGAAGCGTTGTACTCATGCTCGGCGTAGAGATTGAGCGAGGTGTGCATGGCGCGCACCCAGGATGCCGGTGCCTCTTCGCCGTGGAGCAAATGGAGGAAATGGCCACCGATCGAGTCATCGTCGGTTTCGATGTCGATGCGCTTACCGTTGTGGCTGTAGTGGTACCAGTAAAGCAGCATCGATCCGAGCGAGGCCATCAAACGGTCGGCGATATCCCTAGCCCCCGGCGCTGCATGATCGTCTTTCTCCGCCCCCTGACAACCCAGGGCTGACACGGCGGTGCGCATCACATCCATCGGGTGCGCCGAAGCGGGTAACCACTCGAGCACCGCCTTGACGTTGGCGGGTATGCCGCGGAGCGCCTTGAGCTTGGCCTTGTAGGCGGCAAGCTCTGCGCGGGTGGGGAGTTTGCCGTGCACGAGAAGATGCGCGATTTCCTCGAATTCGGCGGCCTCGGCAATATCGAGAATGTCGTAGCCGCGGTAGTGCAGATCGTTACCGGTGCGGCCGACGGTGCAGAGGGCAGTGTTGCCGGCTGCAACGCCCGACAGGGCTACGGATTTCTTGGGTTTGAAGCCAGGGGTCGGTGCTTCGCTGGACATCAGGGTGCCTCCAGAGAAAAGTGGGTGCTGCTGGTTGGGGCCGTGAGCGTCAAGCTCTTCGTTTGTCGAATGGCCGCTGCAAGCTTATTTTGATTTGGCGAAGAGTTCGTCGAGCTTACGCTCGAAATCCCAGTACCCGATCGAGTCATAAAGCTCCTTGCGGGTCTGCATCGAATCGACCATAGATTTCTGCGAGCCTTCGGTACGCAGGGCCGAATAGGTGCGCTCAGCCGCTTTGTTCATCGCTCTAAACGCCGACAGCGGATAGAGCGCGATGTCTACGTTAACCGAGGCAAGCTCGGCCAAGGTGAAAAGCGGGGTTGAGCCGAACTCGGTGATGTTGGCGAGGATGGGCACACCGACTGCATCGCGAAACTTGGCGTACATGGACAGTTCGGTCATGGCCTCGGGAAAGATGCCGTCGGCGCCAGCCTCGACGCAGGCGACTGCGCGTTCAACCGCGCGATCGAGCCCTTCGACGGCGAGCGCATCGGTGCGGGCCATGATGAAGAAGTCCGGGTCGGTGCGTGAATCAACGGCTGCCTTGATGCGATCGACCATTTCTTCCTTGGAGACGATCTCTTTGCCAGGCCGATGGCCGCAGCGCTTTGCGCCGACCTGATCCTCGATATGCATCGCCGCTGCGCCGAACTTGATCAGCGAACGTACGGTGCGCGCGACATTGAAGGCAGAGGAGCCAAACCCGGTATCGACGTCGACCAGCAGCGGCAGATCGCAGACGTCGGTGATGCGCCTCACGTCAGTGAGCACATCGTCGAGTCCCGAAATCCCCAGATCCGGCAGGCCCAGCGAGCCTGCTGCAACGCCGCCTCCGGAGAGATAGATCGCACGAAAGCCAGCCCGCTTGGCGAGCAGAGCGTGGTTGGCGTTGATCGCCCCTGGAATCTGCAGCGGGCGCTCCGCTGCCATCGCTTGCCTGAACTTCCGACCGGCCGTTTGGCTCATGTCCGTGTCCTCCCTGATTTCGCCCCTGGGGCTGCCGGCGGGTCAGCCGAGCAGATGCTTGATGCCTTCGCGCTCCTCGTTGAGCTCGGCCAGCGTGCGATCCATCATCTGCCGGCTGTAGTCATCGATATCGAGTCCTCGAATCATGGTGTATTCGCCACCGGCGCAGGTGACCGGAAATCCGTACATCGTGTCCTGCGGGATGCCATAGGAGCCGTCCGAGGCGATACCCATGGTGACCCAGCGATTGCCAGTGCCGAGCACCCAATCGCGCATGTGATCGATGGCGGCGTTCGCCGCCGATGCGGCAGAGGACAGGCCCCGCGCTTCGATGATGGCTGCGCCCCGTTTGCCCACCGTTGGGATAAAGGTGTCGCGGTTCCAGGCCTCATCGTTGATCATTGCCTTGACCGACTGGCCACCTATGGTGGCGAACCGGTAGTCGGGATACATCGTGGGACTGTGATTGCCCCATACGACGAGTTTTTCAATGCCCTCGACCGGTTTACCGGTCCGAGCGGCCAGTTGGGACAAGGCGCGGTTGTGGTCGAGACGCAGCATCGCGGTGAAATTTTTCTTGGGCAGCCCTGGGGCCGACTTCATCGCGATGAAAGCGTTGGTGTTCGCGGGGTTGCCGACCACCAGCACGCGCACGTCTCGCTTGGCGCATTCGTCGAGAGCACGGCCCTGAACTGTAAAGATTGCGCCGTTGGCCTCCAACAGGTCCTTGCGTTCCATGCCTTTGCTGCGGGGGCGCGCGCCGACGAGCAGCGCGTAGTCGGCATCCCGGAAAGCCGTCTTGGGATCATCCGTGATGACGACGCCGGCAAGCAGAGGAAAGGCGCAGTCCTCGAGCTCCATGACCACGCCGCGCACGGCCGGCAGAGCTGCGCTGATGTCCAGCAGCTGCAGGATCACGGGCTGGTCCTTGCCCAACATGTCGCCATTAGCGAGCCGGAACAGAAGGCTGTAGCCGATCTGTCCGGCGGCACCGGTGACCGCGATTCGCTTCGGGGATTTGGCCATAAGGAAACCTTTCTCGTCCGGGTCGTAGGAAAGACTCAGAGTGGAGACTCGCAGGAGTCGCGGGCCGCCAAACGGTCAGTTGCGGCGAGTGTAGGCTTGGCCCCTATCGCTGTCAATCAGGTGTTATGTCTTATATAAGACATCAAAGACTGGACTGATGACGCGGCCTGTGTTGAAATCCTCCGATGGCCAATGTCCCGCTGTCTGACGCCGATGATCTTGCCGCCGACGCCGGGTCGCAAGTGCTGGCGCCGCGGTTTGCGCCGCTCTATCAGCAGATCCGGTCGCTGATGGTCAAGCGGCTGCAGGCTGGGGAGTGGAAACCGGGTGAGCCGATACCCAGCGAGATCGAACTCGCCGCGCGTTATCGGGTCAGCCAGGGCACCGTGCGCAAGGCGATTGACTCGCTCGCTGCCGATAATCTCCTGGTTCGCAGGCAGGGAAGGGGAACCTTCGTTGCGTCTCATCTCGAGGTGCGTACCCAGTTTCGTTTTCTGCGGATTCGGCCGGATGAACTTCCGTCCGAGCTGGAGGGGGCGGGGTTGGAGTCCGGGCCGACGGCGGGGGGAGCCGGCGAGCGGGCCGTTCGGGGGCAGGTCTTGCGCAGCAGGGTGCTCGAGTGCCGGCGCCTCAGAGGGCCCGCCGACATCACACGGATTCTGCAACTTCGCGCCGGGGAGCCTCTGGTGATGGTCAAGCGTCTGCTTGACCTCGAGGGCGAACCGACGGTGCTCGATGAGATCTGGCTGCCCGGAGGCCGCTTTCGCGGGCTGTCGGCCGAGCGTTTAGAAAACTACAGCGGCCCCCTTTATGCGCTCCTGGAGACCGAATTCGGCACCCGAATGATCCGCGCAGAGGAGCGGATCAAAGCGCTCGCGGCCCCCGATGAGGTCGCCAGGACACTCCATGTACGGGTCGGAACGCCGCTCCTGCGGGTCGACCGGGTCTCCCGAACCTACGGCGAGGAGCCGGTCGAATTCCGGCGCGGCTGGTGCGTCACGCGCCACCATCACTACTTCAATGAGCTGGGCTGATGCCAGGCGCAGCGCGCGATTACCGAGGTCGGCAGTGGATGCTTTGCTTGGAGCCCTGCTCGGGTTCGGGTAACAATATGCAGGTTTTGCACCGGGGAGCTAACAATAATGAATGAAACGGCCAGAGGGGCGGCTTCACGCCCCCGTTTCCGCAATATCGATGTCGGACAGATCATCCAGTATCGGCTGCCCCCTGCCGGCATCGTTTCGATTCTCCATCGCGTGAGCGGCGCTCTGCTGTTTCTCGTTGGGTTACCGCTGGTCCTCTTTCTCCTGCAGCTGAGTCTTGGCGATGCCAAGTCCTACGCCGCGTTCAAGTCTCTCGCGGGCGCTCCGTTTTTCAAACTCGTACTGCTCGGCATCATCTGGGCCTACGTGCACCATTTTTGCGCTGGCCTTCGCTATCTCCTTTTGGATCTGCATGTGGGCACCGAAAAGGATCAGGCCCGCAGCTCATCGTTGATTGTGCTGGCGGTGAGCCTCGCGCTGACCCTCGTTTTTGCGCTGAAGCTGTTCGGAGCGTTCTGACATGACAACCCAACGTATCGTCACCGGCGCCCATTACGGCCTCAAGGACTGGCTCGCCCAGCGAATCACAGCGGTGGTCCTGGCGGTCTACACGATCGTCCTGGGTGTCTCGGTCTTGTTGGGACCGCCGCTCGGGGCCGACACCTGGAAGGCGTTGTTTTCCGGCCCTTTCATGAAGGTCCTCACCTTGCTCGCTTTTGTGGCACTGGCGTGGCATGCGTGGATAGGGGTTCGCGACATTTATATGGACTACATCAAACCGACGGCGGTGCGCCTGACTCTGCAGGTCGTCACCATCGTTGTGCTCTTCGCCTATGTGATATGGGCGGCCAACATTCTTTGGAGTATCTGAGATGGCCGATGTTCTCAACCATCTGGCAAACAACCTGCCGCGCCGAAAATTCGATGCGGTGATCATCGGCGCAGGCGGCTCCGGCATGCGCTGTTCTCTGCAGCTTGCGGAAGCCGGCTGGAGCGTGGCTGTGCTCTCCAAGGTCTTTCCGACCCGTTCTCATACGGTCGCAGCGCAGGGCGGCATCGGCGCGTCGCTTGGCAATATGAGCGAAGACAACTGGTACTGGCACATGTTCGATACCGTAAAGGGGTCGGACTATCTGGGTGACCAGGACGCGATCGAATTCATGTGCCGCGAGGCGCCGAAAGTCGTCTACGAGCTTGAACACTTCGGCATGCCGTTTGACCGCAACCCGGACGGAACGATCTATCAGCGGCCCTTCGGGGGTCACACCGCCAACTTTGGCGAAAAGCCCGTTCAGCGTGCCTGCGCGGCCGCCGATCGGACCGGCCATGCACTCCTTCATACCCTCTATCAGCGCAATGTCCGCGCCCGTACGCAGTTTTTCGTCGAATGGATGGCTCTTGACATCATTCGCGACGCCGAGGGCGACTGCGTAGGCGTGGTTGCACTGGAGATGGAAACCGGCGAGGTGATGATCCTTGAGTCCAAGGTCACTGTGTTCGCGACCGGCGGCGCAGGGAGGATCTGGGCTGCATCGACCAATGCGTTCATCAACACCGGCGACGGGATGGGTATCGCTGCGCGTGCCGGAATTCCGCTCGAGGACATGGAGTTCTGGCAGTTCCACCCGACCGGCGT
>CAZZKA010000169.1:0-8051 GCA_964654745.1 uncultured Bordetella sp.
GCGATATCTTCAGGCTCTCCTACGCGGCCCAGGGGGACTTTCGGAGCGGCGAGTTCCACGCCCGCGGGGCCAAGCGAGTGCTCGGCCGAAAGCAGTTGGGCTGTGCGCACATACCCGGGTGAGACCGCGTTCACGCGGACGCCGTCAGCGGCGAGCTCTGCGGCGAGCCCCCGCATGAGCCCGATCACCCCTGATTTCGCCGCCGAATAGTGGACATGCTCGGTCCAACCCCAAGCGACACCCATCAGCGAGGTCAGGCAGACGATCGAGCCCGCTCGACGCATCCGCATCGACGGCGCTGCCGCGCGTGCAAGTCGCAGCATGCCCTTCAAATCAATATCCAGAGTGTGGTCCCAGCGATCGTCGCTCATCTGACTCAGCGGTACTTTATGCGCGATGCCCGCATTGAGCACTAGCGCATCGATGCCTCCGCGATCAGCCAATACCCGAGCGACCGTTGCATCAGCCTGTTCGGTAGAACGGACATCCAGCGGCAGAAACTCAGCACTTCCACCGGCAGAAGCAATCTCGGCTGCAACCGCACGACCCTCAGGAACCAGGATATCGGTAACAACAACGTGGTAGCCCACCCTCGAGAACGCCAGAGCACTCGCGCGGCCGATGCCGATTCCGCCGCCGGTCACGAGCATTATTTTTGCTTGCGTCATACTTGAGCCTCGCTTGAATCAAAATTTTTTTCCTCATCGAAGATGAGCAAGTTCTGAACCACATCCGTCTGAAGCTTTTCATACCGGGAGCCTCCTCGTGTCCGCTGACTCTCCCCTCGCCCCGCTTCGTCACCACCAACGCTTCGAGTACCAGGCCATAACGCAGCGCGCGGACTACGTCTGGCCTGGCGGCGCGAGGCTCGCCGTCTACCTTGGTTTCAATATCGAGCATTTTTCCTTCGGCGAAGGCCTGGGTGCCCGGCTAGGTCCGCCATCGCCCGAACCCGATGTGCTCAACTTCAGCTGGCGCGAGTACGGCAATCGCGTAGGTGCATGGCGATGCCTCGAGCTGTTTGACGAACTCGCACTGCCCTCAGGCACGCTGATCAATACCGCCCTCTACGATCACTGTCCGGAGCTGATCGCAGCATGCGTAGCCCGTGGAGATGAGCTTATCGGTCATGGCCACACCAACTCGGTACGCCAGAGCGATATGGGCAGAGACGAAGAAGGGCGGATGATCCAGGCTTGCACCGCCCGGATCCGGGAATTAAGCGGTACTGCGCCGACGGGCTGGCTCTCGCCCTGGATCTCAGAAAGCCACGCCACTCCGGATTTGCTCGCGGCCGCAGGCTACCAATATACCCTCAACTGGTGTCACGACGACCAACCCCTTCCGATGCAAACCGAATCGGGACCTCTCTGGGCGGTGCCCTACCCTCAGGAACTGAACGATATTCCGATGATCATCGCAAGACAGATGACCGCCCTCGCTTTCGCCGACATGATCATCGACCAATTTGAGGAGATGTTGCACCAGTCGCGACATCAACCCCTGGTGATGGGGGTCGCACTCCACCCCTACATCGTCGGGCAGCCCCATCGCCTCAGGCATCTGCGGCGCGCGCTTGAGGCGATTGCACGACAACGCGACGCGGGCAAGATCTGGTTCACAACCCCTGGCGAAATCTGCAGGCACGCCGCCTCGGTGGCATGACCCGATACCGCTCGGGCACGACTGCTCAGAGCGCCATCTTCGCGTTGAGCCCGATCAAAGAATTTCGCGGCAGTCCAGGCTCGTAAAACTGCTTCTGGCCCTGATTCACGATGACCGAGCCGATCGTCGCGCGGTCCGCGAGATTGTCAACGCCTGCAAAAGCCTCGAGCATCACCGGACCCCACCTCACGCGATGGCGGGCGCGCAGGTTGACGATTCCGTAGCCGGGCGCTGCAGCGGTGTTGGCATCATCGGCGAAGAGTCGCGCTCGTGCATACCAGTCGATCGCAAATTCAGATCCTTCGCGGAACCGTTCCCCCGGTGCAGCCCAACCCTTACCCGCCCAGCCAAGCGATCCGAAGATGATCTGGGAAGGAATCCCCGGCATCCTGCTTCCCGCCGCTACCGCCACCGCACCACTTGCAAAGGCCTGGTCATACACCGCGTCAATGCGGGTATAGGACAGGAGCGAGCGCCAGGACTGGCCCCATCGCCTCTGGAGCATAAGCTCAATGCCCTCTCGTTTCGTGCTCGTCGCGTTGACGAACGCTGTCCGGCCGCCCGAGGATAACGCAGTGACGATTTCGTTGTCGGTATCGATACGGAAAGCGGCCGCCTGCGCCCAGGTCGAGCGGTCCGGTACCCACTTGATACCTGCCTCAAGATGGCGGCTCGCGGGAGCGGCCAGGAGGGGATTGAACCGACCCACAATCGCAGCGCCCTGCACTGAATAAGCCGCCTCAGCGAGGGTCGGCGTCTCAAAGCCCCGGCCCTGATTCACGTAGACATTCAGCTCGTCGCTTGCGTGCCAGGTCAGCCCGAGGACCGGCGAGGTCGCACGGTACCTCACCGAGCCCGACCCATCCCCGTCGGTCAAATAGTCGTCACGGCTGTCCAGGCGCACTTCGCTCTGGCGCACGCCGCTGGTGATAGTCCAGAGCGCGCCGATATGGAGGTTTGCCTGAGCAAAGATGTCCCGGTTGCCGGCACGATTCAATTCATCGCGATTGGTCCCGGTCTTTTCACCCGCCGATGCCGCGCCGCCGCGGCGCCGCTCGGCGGAATTGTCAAAATCGTAACCAAGGACCCAGTCGAGTGCGTGGTCGCTTCCCAGGGCCCGGAACCCGGTGAGTTGCAGCCCGATGCCGTCGTACTGCCGCCCCAGGCTGACCCAGGTCCCGGACGCCTGATACTGCAGGTTGTCCCGGTTGCCTGAGTAGATCCGTGCCTGGGCTCGGAGGTCCTTGTCAAAGCGGTGATCCAGGACCAAACCCAACTGCTCCTGGCTGACGATCTTTCTCGTGTTCGCCGCGATCGCGTTGGTGCCAGCCGCGCGCGGATTGGCCAATTGGGCGGCGGTCAGACCCAGGGGATCCTTGGCCAGAGGCATGTCGAAGATATTGGCCACCATGCGAAGCCGCGTATCGCTCGACAGCTGGAGACCCATCACACCGTTGAACTGCTTACGCGTGGCGGCGCTGTGCTCGCGCCAGCCCTCTGTAGAAAATTCGCCTATGTCGGCAACCCAACCTGCCGCTCCGGATCGGCCGCTCAGTTGCAGGTCACTACGTCGAAGGCCCGATGAACCGAATAAGGTTTCGGCCGATACAGTCGGTTGCGTATCGGGTTCGCGAGTAAAGGTTTGGATGACGCCGCCCGAGGCGTTACCCCAGATTTGCGCGAGCGGTCCGGTGAGAACTTCGATCCGTCCCGTCGAGGGCAAATGCACCGTTGAGGCCTGGCCCTGGCCGTCCGGCGTCGTCGCGGGGATACCATCGGCGATCAGCCGAATCCCGCGCAGACCGAAGGCCGCGCGAGAGCCGAAGCCACGGATCGAAATCTGCACATCCTGGGCATAGTTGCTGCGGTTGAGCGCAACGACGCCCGGCGCGCGCACAAGCGCCTCTGAGAGATTCACACCGGGTCCGGCGCTTCGCACCGCAGCCTCATCGATGACGCTGACCGACGCAGGCGCCTCGAAGGGCTTTTGCTCCAGCCGTCCGCTCTGGACCATTACGGCCGGAAGCGCCGCGGACTCGCCAGTCTGCGAGGCGACCCCTCCCGCGCTGCATAGCAGGCCGACGCCCAGCACACCCGCGCGCAGACCTGCGCCACACCCCATATCAGGGACCGATACGCGCAAGATAGTGCGCCAGCGCACGCAGATCCGCGTCGGAAAGTCCGTGGAGCGAAGCCGCCATCAATGTGTCGCGGCCGACCGCCTGGTTGGTTGCGAACTGACGCATGGAATAGAGCAAGTAGTCTTCGCGCTGCCCGGCGAGCCGCGGCATCTGTTCGCGCCCCGCGTAGGAAGGCAGATGGCAGGAACCGCAACGCGTCTGCTCAGCCAACTGCTCGCCCCGGCTGTATAGAGCCGACTCTCGACCCTGCGCCTGGAGCTTGATCGGCTGTCGGGAGTAAAAACGTGCGATGGCGCCGATTTCGGCATCGCTCACCCCATCGAGCAGACCCTTCATCGCTGCGATATCACGAAGACCCTCGCGAATCACCACCATCTGATTCTCGAGAAACACAACGGGCTGACCGGCAAGCGAGGGCGTATCGCGCAGGGGCGAATTGCCGTCCGCTCCATGACACGCCCCGCAGGCGGCCAGCCGCGCAGAAACATCCTGCGCGACCGCCTCACGCTGACCGACGAGGAGCACCGCAATGAGGCAGCCGAGCGCCCCCAACCGGATCAGCGTTCGCACGACGGTCAGCGGCTGTAGCTCACCCGGTAGATGGCGCCGAGTTGCTCATCCGACACCAGCATCGAGCCGTCAGGCATCTGCAGCAGATAAGCCGGACGTCCCCAGAAGGTCTGGTCGGCTTCATTCAGAAAACCGGTCATGAACGGCTCGACCCGCGCATTGCTGCCGTCGGGGTTGGAGCGGATCATCACCACGTCATAGCCGATTTTCTTGGTGCGGTTCCAGGAGCCCTTGCGCGCGTTGAAGGCCACGTTGCGATACTCGGGCGGGAACATCGTACCGGTGTAGAAGGTCACACCCATCGTCGCGGCGTGCGGGCCCATGAGCGCGACCGGCTTTTCCACACCACCGCACGCGTTGTCTTTCTTGACATCAGGGTCAGGCAGATTTCCCTCATGGCAGTGCGGGAAGCCGAAGTTCTGCCCGGTCTTGCTCAGGCGGTGCATCGTGTCGTTCGGGGAATCATCACCCATCCAGTCGCGGCCGTGGTTGCTGAACCAGAGCTCTTTGGTGACCGGGTGCCAGTCGAAGCCAACAGAATTGCGAACGCCGGTTGCGAGCACTTCCATACCCGAGCCGTCGGCGTTGTAGCGGCGGATCTGAGCGTACTCCGCGGTAGGCAGTTCGCAGATGTTGCAGGGCGCGCCGAAGGGCACATAGAGCTTGCCGTCCGGACCGAACGCGATGTACTTCCAGTTGTGATGCTGCAGCGGCGGCAGCTTGAACGCGGCAGTCATGTCGACCGGTGCTGCGGCCGGGTTTTTCTCAATGCCGTCAAAGCGAAGCGCTTTGTCGATTGCCATCACATAGAGAGAACCGTTGCGAAACGCCACGCCTGCGGGCTGGTTGAGTTTGTCGACTACGGTCCGCACGGTGCGCTGGCCACCCGCATCGGTGACTTCATACACCCGACCGATGGCACGGGTGCCGACATAAATCTTGCCGTCATCGCCCCGCGCCATCGCACGGCCGCCAGGCAGCCCGGTGGCCCAGATCTCGACCTTGAACCCGGGCGGGAGTTTGATCCTGTCGATGGGAATTTCGTTGGCAGGCGTCACGGTCATCTTGCCGGCCAGCGGCGCGAGCGGTGAATTGGCCATGCTGGCAGGCATGCCCTGCTTCCAGGCTGGCGGAGGCGCGGCGGCGGGCGCCTGCGCCGACGCAGCAGCAGCCGAAAGTGCCAGCACCGCGGCAAAAGCCGACCGGGCGGGGAGCGAAATAGTCTTCATTCTTGTCTCCTGTTGTTCACTGCAAAGAATTCGGGCACACCTGCGGGCACGCCTGAAGTACCCAGGGGATTTTCGGACGTAAGCCGCACGAAAGTCTATCCCCACGCGCACCATATCGGATAGTCAGCGCTCCAACAAACGGATCTTGCCGTAGCGAGCCGATACGCTCTGGCGGGTGTTGTCGGTATCGGTGAGGATGGCGATGCCGATGAGCCGACCCGGTTCATACCCATAGGCCCGGCGATAGTCCTCAACGATATTGCGTCGATAGGTCTGCCAGTGTCCAAGCCCGTCTTCACCGCTGCCCACGACAATCTTTCTCACCCGCGATGTATGCGGATTAGTCAGCACGGTACCAACGGGCTGACGGTTTTCCCAGATATACATAAGCGTCGCATAAGGGATGTCGCGCCCGCCGCTCAGTAGCTTTGCCTGCTCAAAGAACAGCTGGTCGCGAACCGGCAGCTTTCGCCGGTCGCCGTCAAAAGCCAGGACCACCCGCACCGGCGAATCCTCGGCGTAGCGATCGGTGTTGTCAGCGCCTGGAATCAGTGCATCGACCCGCCAGCGCCATTCAATCCAGGGCAATGCGGCCGGATCGATATTCATTCGTCGGGCCAGACCTGAGGCTGAAGACTCCGCGTGGGCCACGATCACCGTGTCGCCGTTCTGACCACGGGTGTCGTAGCGGGTTTTTTTCTTCGCGGGCGAGAGGATCCAGGGCTCCCAACCCTGCGGCAGGCCCGACGACTGGGAAGCGCGCTCCAGCACCGCAACAGCGCCCGATGCATCGCGAACGGAAGCATCCTGTGGCGCTGCCGGCGCGGCTGTGACCCGGGCGGGCGTCTCATCCCGGTCCGATGAGAGGTCCTCGCCGGACAAGGTCGAACACGCCCCCAGGAGCATGACCAGTACGACCGCCCCTGCGATCGTCCCAAAACGATGAAACGCTTGCATCATGTTCCCACTTGAAAGCTTGACCCCATCTTGCGAAGCAGCGCAATCACGCTCTGCGCGACGATGCGGCCGGTCTTGGGATTCTCCGAAGGAATATTCTCTATCGTCATGGTGAAGCGGGCAGAATCCGCCTCGACCGTGATGGTGTGGGTGTTGCGCGTGACCGTGGGGTCGGCCCAGATCTCCAGCAGTGTCTTGTCCGGCCCGACACCGGCGAGCGCAAGCGCCACCGCAACATTGAGATTGGCGGGAAAGCCCTTGGCCGCCTCGCGCGCGTTGCTGTCGAATACTTTTTTGGGCGCGGTCAGCCCCTCGATCGAGATATTGTTCTCGATGAGGTGCGGCGCGCCTGCGAGTCCGCCTGGGGGCTTGCGCGTCACCATCTTCACCGAATGAATCGTGCCCTCAGCGGCTGCGAGCATGGCATCAAGCCCGATCAGGGCACCGGTGGGCACCAGGATCGTGCCACCGGTCTGCCGCGCCAGATCGATGAGATCCGTACGGGTCAGGAGCGCGCCCACCGACAAGACGACTGCGCGCTTTCGCGCACGCAAAAACGGGCCGATGATGTCGCCCAGGATCGCCGCCGGCGCACACTCGATCACCAGATCGGCCTCGGCCTCGAGCGCTTCAACGGGCAGTACCTTGACCGGATGGGCGAGCGTCGCGGCAAAAGCCGATGCCCGGTCGAGATGTCTGGCGGACACGGCGGCCAGCACAACGCCCGGCACCACGCCAGCGGCAAGCTTTTTCGCAAGCGCCTGACCGATCGCACCCAGGCCGGCAATCGCCACCCTGATGGGTGTCTGCACTGCGGTCATCATGCCACCTCGGCAGCCATGATGAGGTTGACCCTCCCTCGTACATCCATCTCATAGGCCAGACCCTGAACCGGCGGATGGGCCACATGCCAGGTGAGGCCGCAGCCGATTCGCCCGGGCGCGGCGAGCTCCGCCACGATACCCTCGCCGATCGCATGAACGCTGTAGGCCTGAACCGCGCGCGCATGCTCCCACCCAAGTCCGAACGAGGCGAGCCTGCGACCCATCTCGGCCACAACGAAGGCGATCTTGGCGCGCATCCCGGCGGGCGACGTGTCGCCGAAGGCAACAATCCGGTCTTTGTAGGGCTCGCTGCCCTTCCTCGCATCGCCCCCGCCCGCAAGGACAAACGAATCCGCTGCCGACTCGGTCGTCGTCACGGTGTAGCTGAAAGCGGCCATGGAGATTTCAGCCGGGGGATGGTGCGCGGGCACGACATTGGTTCGGGCAACGGGATTGATCGCCGCCCGGCCATCGACTGCTTCGGTGTAGAGCCCCCAGCGGGCGAGCTGCTGCACATAGCGACGGTTGAACTCGATGAAGCTCTGATCATCGAACTGCCGGGGCGAGCGCAATTCGCAATGCGCGAACGCCCTTGTTGGCCGTCCGATGCCGGCCAGATGACGCTCGGCGTAGCTAAATGCCTTGGCGAGCGGCACTGGTTGCGC
>CAZZKA010000170.1:0-8032 GCA_964654745.1 uncultured Bordetella sp.
AACTCGCGACCTCAACCTTGGCAAGGTTGCGCTCTACCAACTGAGCTACTCCCGCGCTCGGGAAAGACTCTGATTATCGCCGGACCGAGACTTTTCTGTCAAACCGGACACGCCGGCCGCTCTCGGAGCAAAGCTGGGCGCGTTCGCCGACGACGCCCTGCCGCGAAGCAGGCTCCTGGCGGCGGCTGCCGGGCAGACCGTATCGCGCTCAGAGGTCGGCGACATGGCCACGCAATACCGGCCAGGCCTTTCTGAGGTAATACGCCATCGACCAGACAGTGAGCACCGCGGCGAGATAAATCAGCCAGATCCCCCACAATCGTGTATCGATCAGGCCGAATAATTTGCCGTGGAAGAGCAGCATTGGAATGGCGACCAGCTGCGCGATTGTCTTGAGTTTGCCCAGCGAGTTGACCGCTACGCTCGTGCTCGCTCCCACCTTGGCCATCCACTCGCGAAGCGCTGAAATCGTGATCTCGCGGCCGATGATGATCGCAGCGACCAGCGCGTCCACGCGATCAAGGTGTACCAGTACGACCAAAGCCGTACAGACGATCAGTTTATCGGCAACTGGATCGAGAAAGGCGCCAAACGCCGAGGTCTGCCCCATCCTGCGCGCGAGCCACCCGTCAAGCCAGTCGGTGATCGCGGCCGCAACGAAAAGGACCGTCGCGGCGATATCGCGCGCCGCGGGCGAAATCGGCAGATAAAAAACACCGACCAGCAACGGAATCGCCAGTACGCGCAGCCAGGTGAGTAAGTTCGGAAGACTGGAAAACATGCTGATGAAGGGGTGGCCGGGCTCTGGCCGATAAGAGGACGTCCGGGTCTTGTTCAATGAAGACGGCGATAGATTTCCTGGGCAAGCGTTCGCGACACACCGTCGACTGAAGCCAGATCCTCCATGCTCGCCGCCATGATGCCACGCAAGCCGCCAAATCGCGCCAGCAGTCTCTGCCGCCGCATGGGTCCGATGCCCTCGATGCCGTCTAACACCGATTCCTGCCGCGCCTTTGCGCGGCGCGCGCGCATTCCGGTAATCGCGAAGCGGTGCGCCTCATCCCGAATCTGCGCAATCAACATCAGGGCGAGGGACTCAGACCCGGGAGCAAGCGCCGGGCGCCCGTCGGCGAAAACAAGCGTTTCCAGGCCGACCTTGCGGCCCTCGCCCTTGGCGACGCCCACCAGAACGCTGGAATCAAGCCCCAGCGATTCAAATACCTCGCGAGCGGCGCCCAGTTGAGTCTGACCACCATCCACCAGCACGACATCAGGCAAGCGAGAAGCTTTACCACGACCCTCCTCGCCCGAGGCGAGAGACTGATAGCGCCGGGTCAGTACCTGCCGCATCGCCGCCGGATCGTCCCCTGGCGTGATGTCTGTGATGTTGAAGCGGCGGAACTGCCGGTTCTGCATGGCATGAGACTCGTACACCACGCAGGATGCCTGGGTGGCCTCGCCCATCGTATGGCTGATGTCGAAACACTCGACCCGAAAGTTGTCCAGGTCGGAGCCCTCTTCGAACCCCAGTAATGCAGCAAGCGCCCTGGTTCTCGCCTGCTGCGACCCCTCCTCGGCGATACGCCGGGTGAGCGCCGCCTTGCCGTTCAAGGTAGCCTGCTCGAGCCAGCGGCGGCGCTGACCGTGGGGCTGTCGGAGCCACTGCACCGGGCCGCCCGCCTGCTCGGTTAGCCAGCTTAGGAGGGGTTCCTCAGGAACAGCAGTCCCGGAAATGATGATGGGTGGGACCTTGAGGCCTTCGTAGTGCTGCATGACGAAAGCCGACAAGACCTCCTGCGCAATACCCGGTTCATCCGGCAACAGCCGGGTATCGGGAAAGAAGGCGCGGTCACCCAGGTGTCTGCCTCCACGGACCATCGCGAGGTTGACGCATGCCCTGCCCTGCGCGACTGCGACCGCGAGAATGTCCGCGTCCGTGTCCGACCCGGTATCCATCGACTGCTGGCTGAGCACTCGCGAGAGTGCGGTCATCCGGTCGCGCAACACCGCGGCCTGCTCAAATTCAAGCCGCTCCGAGGAGGCGCGCATTTCGCCTTCGATTTCACTCAGCAGAACGCGGTGGTCACCGCGCAGAAAACGTACCGCCGACTCGACATCGCGCGCGTAATCGGCGTCGGCCACCGCGCCCACGCACGGCGCGCTGCACCGACCGATCTGGTGCAGCAGGCACGGGCGGGTCCGATTGGCGTAGACCGAGTCCTCGCAACTGCGAAGACGAAATACTTTTTGCAGAACCTGAATGCTCTCCTTCACCGCCCAGGCGCTCGGGTAGGGACCGAAATAGCGATTCGAACGCTCAAGGCTGCCACGGTAGTACGCGATACGAGGATGCCTGTGTCCGGAAAGCTTCAGATACGGGTAGCTCTTGTCATCGCGAAAAAGAATGTTGTAGCGGGGCTTGCCCGCTTTGATCAGATTGCTTTCAAGTAGCAGGGCCTCCGCCTCCGAGGCGGTCACCGTTGTGTCAACCCGGACAATGCGCTCGACCATGTGGGCGATACGAGGGCTCGTGTGGGTCTTCTGGAAGTACGAGGCCACCCTTTTACGCAGATCGCGCGCCTTGCCCACATAAAGCAAAGCCTCGCCCTCGCCTATCATCCGATAGACGCCCGGCCGCCTCGGGAGCGAGGCGATCAGCGCGCGCGAGTCGAACCCGGCCGGTTCGCGAGCGCCTCCCGAATCGGGGGCCGCGCCATCCCCGTCGACGACCTCCGGCAACATGTCAGGCGGATTGGCCCGGGCGCAGCGTCCGCCAGCGCCTGAGCCAGTGCCGATCGCTACGCCAGGACAGCCGGCCAAGCAGCTGGTCAGCCAAATCAGGCCGGTTGCAGACCAACAGCATGTCGCACCCGGCATCGAGCGCCGCCCGAGCTCGCCCGTGGATATCGCCCGCTACCGCTGCGCCCTCCATGGTGAGGTCATCGCTGAAGATGACACCATCAAACCCCAGGCGGCCGCGCAGGATCGATTTGAGCCACTTGCGTGAAAACCCGGCCGGTTGATCGTCAACCGCAGGGTAGACGACATGGGCCGGCATGACTGCGGAGACGGCTTCGCCGAGCCAGGCGTAAGGGGCAGCGTCAACCTTCAGCAGCTCGGCCAGCGGCCGCTCATCGACCGGCAACGCGACATGCGAGTCGTCGTGGGCCCAGCCGTGTCCGGGAAAATGCTTTCCGCAGTTGGCCATGCCAGCAAGCAAAAGACCATGATTGAGCGCGCGGGCGAGCATGCTCACAACCCTGGGATCGCTGTGCAGCGCCCGATCGCCGATGACGGCTGATCGCCCGTGCTCGAGGTCGAGTACCGGAGTAAAGCTCAGGTCCACGCCGACCGCTCGTAACTCGCTGCCGATCAGCCGGCCAAGTCGAGTCGCCTCGCGACACGCTCCCAGCGGGTCGCGATCCCACCATTCACCCAGGGAACGCATGGCCGGGATCGCGCTGAAGCCCTCGCGAAAGCGCTGCACCCGGCCGCCCTCGTGATCAACGCAGATGAGCAGCGCCGGGCTGCGCAGCGAACGGATATCCGCGCAGAGCTTGCTCACCTGCGCAGGCGAACGGTAGTTACGCGAGAAAAGGATCACCCCACCGACCAGCGGGTGACAAAGTCTCGCCCGCTCCACATCGGTCAGAACATGACCCGCGACATCCACCACGACCGGCCCGGGAGGGAGACTTTTACTGCGCATCATGGAGCCCCCGCCAGGCTCGCGTCGCTCCGTCCACCGCGCTGTTCGAGCACAACAAAGGCCATTACATGGTCGGCTTCGTCAGATAGCGAAACATGCGCGACTAGCTGCAGCGCTTCGACATAGGAAGCGAGCTCCTTTCTTGCACGTGCGAACGGCTTGCCACGACGATCGTTGAGGACTTCCAGCGACAATAAAGTCATGGGGCCGCGTAAACCGAGACCCAAGGCCTTACTGAAAGCCTCTTTGGCTGCGAAGCGCTTGGCGAGATAGCGGGCGGCATAGCCCTGGCCATGCGCTCCACGCGAGCGGCGGCGCAGAAATTCGGCCAATTCGTCAGGGCCCAGCACCCTACGGGCAAACTTGTCGCCCCAGCGCTCCAGCAGCCGGTCGATGCGGTGCATGGCGACGATATCGCTACCTATGCCGTAGATCACTGCGACCGACCCAGTGCCGCCTCGCGCATCAGGCGCTTCATTTCGCGAACCGCCTCGCGGATCCCGACAAAGACCGCACGCGAGACGATCGCATGTCCGATATGGAGTTCCCGAACCCCCGCCATGGCAGCCACCGGTTGCACGTTAACGTAGTTGAGTGCATGGCCGGCGTTGAAGCGCATGCCGAGTCCGCGGATCCGCTCGCCGGCGATACGGATCCGTTCCAGTTCGGCGACCACCGGCGCTGACTCTGAATCTCGCCCCTGCTGATGAAAAGCCTGCGCGTAGGGGCCGGTATGCACCTCACAGACCCGCGCTCCGATACGCGCGGCGGCCTCGATCTGCGCGAGGTCAGCATCGATGAAAACGCTCGTCACGATCCCAGCATCGGCGAGCCGCGCGACCACGCCCCCCAACCGCGACTCCTGGGACACGATATCCAGACCACCCTCGGTCGTGATTTCGTGACGCCCCTCGGGCACCAGCATCGCCATCTCGGGCTTGAGGTCGACCGCAATCCCTATCATTTCCTCGGTCGCCGCCATTTCCAGGTTGAGCTTGATATGGGTGAGTTCGCGCAAACGCCTGACGTCGGCATCCTGAATGTGGCGGCGATCCTCGCGAAGATGCACGGTGATGCCGTCGGCACCGCCCAAATGCGCTTCGACCGCGGCCCAGACCGGATCGGGTTCGTAGGTGCGCCGGGCCTGACGGACCGTGGCAACGTGATCGATATTGACGCCGAGTTCAATCATGGGGATAACTTGTGCAGGTCGATGAGAATCTGGCGGGTTCGAAGCGGCTGACCTTCCAATTGATGCGACAGGATGGCCCGCGCCAGGTATTTTGCCTCGCTGCGGCTTTCCTGCGAAACAAGCCGGCCCGCGGAGAGTTCGAGTAGCGTACTCCCCGCCACCGCATGTTCGGCGTAGGGCTCCGCCGCGATGAAACCGCCGCCTGGCGTCCATTGGTACCGGATCGACGCGCGAATCGGTTTGCCGGCTGAGTCGCTGTCCAGAGCCGGCGCATGGCCGGTTTCGCGCAACAGCAGCCACTCGAAGCGGCGCAGGGTCTCGTCGAGCGGCGCGCCCGAGGCAAGAGCCTCGAGCGTCTCGGCATAGGCATCAAACAGGGCGGGATGAGCATCTTCGCGCGCCAGCATTCGCAGCAACAGCTCGTTGGTATAAAACGCGCAGAGAAGCGCATCGCCGCGGAGCGCCGCACTCGCTCCGAGCCATTCCGCCGAGTTGAGGGTGCGCAACTCACCGCCACCTGACCAAACCACCCCGACAGACTGAAACTGCATGAGGACCGAACGCAGGGCCGAACCCGGCCGCTTGGCGCCCTTGGCGACTACGCCGACGCGGCCATACTCGCGGCTGAACAATTCGACGATCAGGCTGGTTTCGCGGTACGGCGTCGAGTGCAGCACATAGGCTGTCGCACGAACCCTATTCGTAGCCATGCGCCCGCAGACTGGCTTCGGAATCCGCCCAGCCCGACTTCACCTTGACGAATAACTCGAGGTACACCGGGCAGCCGAACAGCTGCTCCAGGTCCAGGCGGGATTCCGTGGACAGGCGCCGGATACGCTCGCCAGCCTTGCCCACGACGATCCCTTTCTGCGCGTCCCGCTCAACCAGCACCGAGGCAAAAATACGTCGCAGCTTGGGCAACTCTTCAAAACGCTCGATCTCGACCGTGCTCTGGTAGGGCAACTCGTCACCCAGTTGTCGAAAAAGTTTCTCGCGAATCATTTCAGCGGCCAGGAATCGCTCGCTGCGGTCAGTGAGTTCGTCCGGGCCGTAAGCCGGCGGCCCTTCCGGTAGCAGCCCGGCACACACCTTGAGCAGGTCCGCAATCTGTCTGCCTGTGCGCGCGCTGACCGGAACCACCGCCTCAAACCGGAATTCACGCTGCAGGCGCTCGACCCGGGGGAGGAGGCGCGCCTTGTCGGTAACGCGGTCGATCTTGTTCAGCGCGAGCACGAGCGGACGGCTTCGGGGAAGCTTGCGCGCGAAGGCGTCATCCTCGGCGGTCCAACCGGTGGCATCACAGACGAGCACGGTCAGATCCGCATCCTCCGCGACCTGCAGCGACGTCCGGTTGAGCACCCGGTTGAGTGCCCCGCCGACCCGCATTTGGAACCCCGGGCTGTCGAGGAACAGCAACTGGGCAGCCGGCTGGTTAACGATACCGACGATGCGGTGTCGGGTGGTCTGGGGGCGGTCAGAGGTGATCGACAGCTTTTGCCCAACCAGGCGGTTGAGCAGGGTCGACTTGCCTACGTTGGGGCGGCCCACGATGGCCACCGAGCCGCATCGGTGCATCGGCACGGCGGGGGGTCAGGCCGCTTCGGCTTTGGGGCCGCTGCCCGTGCTCGCTGCAGCCTTGGGCTGGCGGGTCCTGCGAGCGGGTGCCGCGGCCTCCGCCGCCTCCAGGGCGAGCTTGGCAGCGACCTGCTCGGCCGCCCGCCTGCTCGCTCCGCTACCAAGCACCTGGATGCTGAGCTTGGGGACCGAGCACTCGACCTCGAAGGTCTGGCTGTGCGCCGCACCATGGGTTGCGACCACCGCGTAAACCGGCAGAGGCAGTTTCTTGGCCTGGAGATGCTCCTGCAGCAGCGTCTTGGCATCCTTGCCCAGCGTACGAGGATCCACCGAGCGCAGGATCGGATCGTAAAGCGTCCGGACGACCGACAAAGCCGCGTCGAACCCGGCATCCACGAACACCGCACCGAACAGCGCTTCGACCGTGTCGCCGAGAATCGACGGCCGGCGAAAGCCGCCACTCCGGGACTCGCCTTCGCCAAGGAGCAGATGCCGGCTCAATCCCAGACGCCCGGCGATGTCGACAAGTGCCTGCTGCTTGACCAGGTTTGAGCGAAGCCGCGAAAGATCCCCCTCGTCGAGCGCACCGAATTTTTCAAACAGTATCGCTGCCATCGCGCAGTTGAGAACCGAGTCTCCCAGGAACTCCAGCCTCTCGTTGTTGGGCTGGCCGAAACTGCGGTGGGTGAGCGCCTGCCTGGCTAGCGCAGCATCGCGGAAGGTATGGCCGAGTGCCGACTCCAGCGCGCCTAGCGGTTCGGTCATCGCGATGGTCCGAAGCGAGACGGTGGCCGCCACAAGGGCGCCACTCGCATCCTGCTCGTCACTGGAACCGACCAATTCGGCTGATGTCACCGAAGTTCATCCAGATGAAGAACGCCTTGCCGACGATGTTTTCCTCGGGAACAAATCCCCAGAAACGACTGTCGAGACTGTTCTCGCGGTTGTCACCCATCACGAAAAAGTGCCCGGGCGGGACCGTACATTCGACGCTGGTGGACCGGTAGGTGCAGCGATCAGAGTGAGGGAACCGTCCTATAGGCTCGATTCGAGACGATTTATTCAACTCTGTCAATACCTTATGCGGGGTTTTTCCCAAAGTCTCTGAATATTGCGGGTACAGCAGTAATCGGCGCCTGTCTTCAAACTCCCCTGCCGGAACAAGGGCAATCGGCGAGCCGTTGATCGTGAGTCTCCCCTCTGAGTATCTGAGGGTATCTCCAGGAATTGCCACAACCCGTTTGATGTAGTCGACCGAAGGATCCGGAGGATAGCGAAACACCATCACATCGCCCCGCTCCGGCGATCCGAGACTCACGATCTTGGTGTTGATGACGGGCAGACGAACGCCGTAGGTGTACTTGTTGACCAGAATCAGGTCGCCCACAAACAGCGTGGGCAGCATCGACTCGGACGGAATCTTGAAGGGCTCGGCAACAAAGGATCGGAGCAAAAACACCACGAAGATCACCGGGAAAAGGCCAGCCGAGTATTCGAGCCAGAGCGGCTGGCGCTCGAGCCGGGACCGAAGCGCCTCGCGATCGTCCGCGCGGGGC
>CAZZKA010000171.1:0-8013 GCA_964654745.1 uncultured Bordetella sp.
TATCGCCCGAGAGGGCGACGGTTTCCTTGACTAGCCCGGCGCGAAGCGCAAAGACCGCCTCTCCCAGGTGGCCCGCGCGATAGAGCAGTTGTCCCGCGCGCAACCGCTTTGCCGCGACGGTTTCTCCGGCTGCGCCCTCGGCCGGGATTGGCCCGACTGGCGCAACCCTCGCGCAGTCGCCGCAAAGACCGCACGCCGCAAGCGCGCACAACGCACCCGCCGCGCGCTCATCGCCGGGACCGCGCTCCGGTACAGGCACCAAGGCATTGTCAGGTGGCACAACCGCTCCATGCAGGCACGCTCAGGCGTCCGGGCTGACCTCTTCCGGGACAAACCCCCTGCCATGGTGCGCGCGATCGGAGCCGCGCAACCCGTCCCGCGATCACGCGCCTTGATTCAGATCAGCGCTGCGCCGCAGTGCGCGGCGCGCAGGCAACAAGCGGCCTCAGGCAGCCAGTCGCTCCTCGAGCGCTCGCTTGACCTCGAGAAGTTTGTCCGGGAGCCGGGGCGCAAGCGAATCGAAAAGCTCGCTATGCAACCGGAACTCCTCGCGCCAGGCCAACCGGTCGATGGAAGTGATGCGCGCAAAACGCTCCTCGCCAAAGTCGAGGCCCTCCCAATGAAGATCACCGTAGCGCGGGCTTATCCCGAACACATGCTCGGCGCCCTGCGCCCGGCCTTCGGCACGTTCGACGATCCAACGCAGCACCCGCATGTTTTCGCCAAAGCCCGGCCACACGAAACGCCCGCCCTCGTCGGTACGGAACCAGTTGACACAGTAGATGCGCGGCAAGCGAGCCCCGCGACGGGAGAGCTTGGCGCCCAGCTCGAGCCAGTGCCGGAAGTAGTCAGCCATGTTGTAGCCGCAAAAGGGCAGCATGGCGAACGGATCACGGCGCACCACGCCCTGCTGGCCGGTCGCCGCGGCGGTCGTCTCCGAACCCATCGTGGCGGCCATGTAGACGCCCTCGACCCAGTCGCGCGCCTCGGTCACCAGCGGCACGGTGCTCGAGCGCCGTCCGCCGAAAATGAAGGCGTCGATCGCGACGCCCTCGACGCTATCCCACGCCGCGTCGATCGCCGGGTTTTGCGTCGCCGCAACGGTAAAGCGAGCATTGGGGTGGGCTGCCTTACGCCCGGCCTTACCGTCGGCCGGCGTCCAGTCGCGGCCCTGCCAGTCGATGAGATGCACGGGCGGCGTATCGGTCATACCCTCCCACCAGATGTCGCCCTCGTCGGTGAGCGCCACATTGGTGAAGATCGTATTCTCGCGAAGCGAGGCCATGCAGTTGGGGTTGGTCCGCGAATTCGTCCCGGGCGCAACACCAAAATAGCCGGCCTCCGGGTTGATTGCCCGGAGCCTGCCGTCCGCCGAGGGCTTGATCCAGGCGATGTCGTCGCCGATCGTGGTCACCGACCAACCCTCAAAGCCCTTAGGCGGAATCAGCATCGCGAAGTTGGTTTTGCCGCAGGCCGACGGGAATGCGGCCGCAATGTGGTACTTGCGCCCCTGCGGACTCGTCACGCCAAGGATGAGCATATGCTCGGCAAGCCACCCCTCGCCCCCTGCCGCGACATCCTGGCGACCCATGATCGAGGCGATGCGAAGCGCAAAGCATTTCTTGCCGAGCAGCGCGTTGCCGCCGTAGCCCGACCCGTACGACCAGATCTCGCGGGTCTCAGGATAGTGAACGATGTACTTGGTCGGATTGCACGGCCAGGGCACATCGGCCGAGCCCGCGGAAAGCGGCGCGCCCACCGTGTGCACGCAGGGAACGTACTCGCCAGACTGACCGAGCAATTCGTACACACGGCGTCCCATGCGGGTCATGGTGCGCATGCTCACGACGACGTAAGGGCTGTCGGTGAGTTCGATCCCTATGTGCGCAATTGGACTGCCAAGCGGCCCCATGGAAAACGGCACAACATAGAGCGTGCGGCCGCGCATCGCGCCCTCGAAGAGCCCGCGCATCGTAGCGCGCATCTCCATGGGGTCGACCCAGTTGTTGGTCGGGCCCGCCTCCTCGCGCCGCTCAGAGCATATGAAGGTCCGGTCTTCCACGCGGGCCACATCCGAGGGGTCTGAGCGGGCGAGAAACGACCCGGGGCGAAGCCGGGGATTGAGCGGCAACAGGGTCTTGGCTGCCACCATCTGATCGCAGAGCCTGCGATACTCCTCGTCCGAGCCATCACACCAGACGACACGCTCAGGCTGGGCAAGCGCTGCGATCGACGCGACCCACTCGATCAATCCTTCATGACGGACAAAGGCCGGTGCGGCCACCGATTCCGCGGTCCATTTGCTGCCGGTTGATGTCTGCGCAAACGCGCTCGGTCCGTTCATATCAAAACCCCCATCCGAAGCGGCCGGTCAGCGCCGCGCCGGCCCGCTCGACTTCGTCGCGCGCGCCGGTACCTTGGGCCTGCACGGGGTTCGACCTCGCGCGCCCAAAGCCGCCTTGACCACCCAGGCCACCGTCTCGACCGACGAGTCGGCGCAGCCTTGGAAAAAGAAAGGCGGGAAGTGTACACCTGGGACCGGGCTGGCACTTAGAATCCCGGGCATGAGGCACGACCGTCTCCCGCTGCCGCCGGCCCGCCCGGGGCCGGCCCACCCGCGCGCTCGCGACCGATGGCCCGCATCCTCGCGGTAAGCGCAGGCCGCGCAGCGCCCCTGTTCGCGCAGGATGCGGGCGAGCGGTTCGCCACGTTGAGCGCCATCGGCAAGCGCCCGGTGAGCACGCTGGACTGTCCAACGCGTTGTGCGGTGGGCCCGCAGGGCGTTGAGGCGGACGAGTCGGTCGAACGCCGCATACATGGCCCTCCCCTGCAGGCCCTCTACATTTATCCGGCGGAACACTATGAATTCTGGCGTGCGCTCGCCCGGCAGCATCATGCCCGGCCGATCGCCGACGCGGGCGCCCTCGGGGAAAACCTGACCGTCCAAGGTCTGACCGAATCGACGGTGTGGATTGGCGATGTGCTGACGGTTGGCACCGTGCGCATGCGGATCACCCGGCCGCGAGTCCCCTGTTTTAAGCTCAACGCCCACCTCGGGCTCAGGATGGCAGCCAAGCTGATGGTGCAGTCCGGTTTTACGGGCTACTACTGCGAAGTGTTGCAGCCCGGCGACCTCGCTGCGGGCGAGCTGCTTGAGCTGATACCGGGCGCGCGCACGCTCACGGTCCTGGATCGTCACCGGCTCGACACCGACGCACCGCAGCGCGCGCTGCCGTTCTGATCGAGGGCAGTCGCTGCCAAGCAACGCCGGTCCTCGCAGCAAAGCCCGCAGGTTTGCAGGGCTGAACAGATAAGGTACATTGGCTTTAATGACCGCTGATCTTATCCACCGCTCTCCGAGTCCGGCTCAGCGCACGGCCGTCACTGCGCGTCTTCTCCTTCTTGCCGGGCTCGCATTTGCCGCCGAGGCGCTCTGGCGCGACTCGGTCGGTCGCGTCGTGGTGAGCGGCGCCGTGCTCCTCGCCGGCGCGAGCCTCCTCGCCTTCGCCAAGCGCACGGGGTGAAACTCACCGGCGCCCTGTTCGTCGACCCGCATCCGGTCGATGAGGCGCTGCGCGATGCCGGTCACAGCGGACCGGAGCTGGCCCACCTCGCCGCTGCCTACTGCTCGAGCCCGCGCGCACTGGTGTTTCGCGCGCCCTCCTCGGACTGGCGGCTACTCATGCTGATGCTGCCGCTCGGCTCACGCCTGTCCCTGATCGCCAACCCGGTGTTCAGCCACCTTGCACAAACCTGGGGGATGGGCATCCGCTTTCTCGGGGTTGACCGAGACCAGCTGGTCTACGACTTTCGCGCGCTGCTTGGAACCAAAACGCTTTCCCTGATCGTCGACCTCCTCGCGCGGCACGAACGGGGGCTCGCACAGGCCAACGGTCAGGACTCGCCCGAGCCGATCCTCGATGTGCTGTTCGCCGCACTCGCCAGCGACATGCTCACCACGCTCGAGCGCCGTCGCGCCGACTGGACCCGACATCTCGACCGTGAACACCGCCTCGATGTCGCAAGCTCAGAGCGCCTGTTCGGGCACGATGACCGCCACCCTGACTTCACTGCGGCGCTGCGCGCAGCGCTCAAGACCGGAACGATAGACCCCGCTTTCTACGGCCGGGTGCTGCGCTCGGTCGATCAGCGCGAGGCGCTCGTTGACGCCCGGATCGCCGCGATCGTCGAAGATGCGCTCGAACCCGCAGCGCTCTCGCTGCTATCCCGAACCCGCGCGGGCCGTCATTTGGGCTGCTACAACTGGCTGGTGCTCGCGCCCCGGCATGCAGCCGCGCGGGCTCATCTTCTCGCGCGACTGCCGGCGCTCAGCAATTTTCTCGCCGAGACACTGATGCCCCTCGAAGCGCGGGCGCGGGGCTTCCCCGGGCGGCACGATGAGCCGCTGCCGGCGGACGAGCTCCAGACCGATCGGCCCTCGCCTACCTTCGACCTGAGGCCCGTACTGGCCGAGACCGCGTGCGCCCCCGGCGCGCAGTGGACCGGGCTACTGCGCCGCGCGATCGACGCCGGACAGGATCGTCAAGTCATCGATGCGCTCGCGGCGCGCCTCGGTGTGAGCGCCAATCTGGTGCGACGCCTCTGGCGCGAGCCCCCCGAGGCGCTCGGCCAGCCCCCGGCGTGGCTGCTCGCGACGGCACTGCGCGAACTGGACCGGCTGCCCGAGCGAGCCTGGCCGGCTGACGCCGCCGCCTGGCAGCTGCTGCTCGAAGAGGCGGGCGCACGGAACACCGCCTGAAGCGCGACGGTCCCGCTCCTAAAGGCGCGCGAGATCGGCAGCACCCACGTAGAAGCGGTTATAGGTCGGCGTGATCACGATTTCGTTGAGACACACATGCGATGGCGCTTCGATGGCGTAGGCCGCCGCCTCGGCGATATCGGCTGGGGTCAGCATGCGCGCGATATCCGCCGCCGCGGGCGGCCTCGGTCGCGTACCGAGTATAGGGGTCGCCACCTCGGCCGGGCAGAGCAGCGTCGCTCGGATCCCGCGCTCGCCCTCCTGATCGTTGAGCGATTCGACGAGGGGTCCGAGCGCCCGCTTGCTTGCGCCGTATACCGCGCCCGCGACGGGCAGGTACGTCCAACCCGCCCACGACGAGACGACCACGATGGAGCCGGCACCCGCCACCCGCATGCCGGGCAAAACGGCGCTCACACAATAGGCAACACCGTTGAGATTGATCGCCGCAACCTTGGCAAAATCGGCCGCGGCGAGCACCTTCCAGCTTCGCGCAGTAACGTTGGTTCCGGCCGCGCAGACCAGTGCGCTTACTTCGCCAAGGTCCCGCGCGACCTCACCTGCGACCCGCGCCACCGCCTCGGGGTTGGCTACATCAAGAGGATAGCTGCGCGCCGCGATGCCGGCCTGTTCCAGTTCGGCGCAAGCCCGATCGAGTTCAGCCACGCGACGGCCCGAAATGGCTACCCTGAACCCTGCGCTGCCCAACCGCTTGGCGCAGGCAAACCCTATCCCGGTCGCGCCGCCCGTCACCCAGGCCGTACCTCGCAGATGGTTCGCTCCGGTCATATCAATCTCCCTGCGCGCAGACGCGCGCTTTGGTATTTATTCAAACGCAATGATTACACTGGCCGCTCCGGGAATTACCCCGCTTTACCGGACCGGCCGCCAACCGCCCCATGACGCTTCGCATCATCACCACCGGAGGCACATTCGACAAGTGCTATGACCCGCTTATCGGTCTGCTCGGCTTCACGCAAAGCCTGGTACCCGCGCTGCTCGCGCCTGCCCGCCTCGCGCCGAGCCCGGCCATCGAACCACTCATGGCGATCGACAGCCTGCACATGCGCGATGAGCACCGGGCTGCGATCGTCGCGGCCTGCCGTCAAAGCAAAGAGACCAGGATCGTCATCGTCCACGGAACCGACACCATGGTCGAGACGGCAACCGCGCTCGCGCACGCAGCTCTGCCCGCCACCATTGTCCTGACCGGGGCAATGGTCCCCGCAAGCATCGAGCGCTCGGATGCCGCCTTCAACCTCGGCTTTGCCGTGGCAAGCGCGCAGACGTTGCCAGCAGGCGTCTGGATCGCGATGAACGGGCGCGCCCATGCCTGGAACCGAGTCCGAAAAAACCGCGAGCTAGGCTGCTTTGAACCGATCGTCTGAGCTCGCCCGGGCGCGCCGCTTGCTCTGGGTTTACGCCGCCCGAGTCGATGCGGACACCCCGCGTGCGCCCGCCCGGAGCAGCTCAGCGGGCAGATCGTTTTCACCGTTCTCGTATACCGGCAGGGCTCCCTATGGATTTTGATTTTTCCCTCGTCGACGAAGCCTTGGGCTACAAGCTTCTGTCCAGTCTGGTCATCCCGCGCCCCATCGCTTTCATCAGCTCGTTGGGGGCAAACGGGGTCGTCAATGCAGCGCCCTACAGCTTTTTCAATCTGATGGGTGACGACCCCCCTATCCTGATCGTGAGCATGGAACAACGCGCCGAGGGCGGGCTCAAGGACAGCGCCCGCAATATCCTTGAAGCCGGCGAATTCGTGGTCAATCTGGTCGATGAGGCGCTCGCCGAACGCATGCATGCAGCGAGCACGGCCTTTCCTCCGGAAGTCAGCGAACCTGCCGCACTGGGACTTGCGCTTGCGGCAAGTTCGGCGGTGAAGCCACCGCGCCTTGCCGAGGCGCCGGTTGCCATCGAATGCACGCTCCTGCAGCAGATCGCGATCACCGCCACGCGCAACCTCTTCATCGGTCAGGTCCGCTGGCTGCATGTGCGCGACGGCATCCTGGACCCTGCGACGCTGCGGGTCGACCTGTCACAGTACTTTCCGGTCGGACGGCTGTTTGCCGATCGCTACTGCCGCACCCGCGATCAGTTCACCATCGCCTCAAGTCCGGAGTACCTCGCCCGCATCAAGGCCGCCGGCCGCCTGTAACGCGCCACCATCGCGCCCCCCTGTCCGGACACCCTCCTGTCCGGGCGCCCGCCACGCCCACCAAAGGCCATGCGGCCACGCAAGGCGGCTATTCAGTCCACTCGAGCGGCGTGATGCTGCTGAAGTGATCGGTCCACAGTCCGACGCCTGCTATGTCCAGATCCATCTGACCGACAATGCGCCCGGCGGCATCGCGGCGGGGTCGATGCACCGGGGGAAACTCAGCCAGGTACTTCTGGTCGCGGGTGAGAATCACATAGTGGTTCTCGCGGATGAACCGTGCCGGATCCTTGTCCTGAAACCGGCTGCGTACGGACATGCCGAGCCCCTCAGCCTGACGCATGATCACCGGATAGAGATTGAGATAGGCATTCGTGATGTGCACGACGAGAAACCCGTCGGGCTTGAGATGCGCGGCATACGCCGCGAACGCCTCGCGGGTGAGCAGGTGCACCGGCACCGACCCCCCGCTGAAGGCATCGAGCACGATCGCGTCATAGCGCCGCTCGGCGGGCAGTTGCTCAAATTTGAGCCGCGCGTCCCCGACGATCACCTGAAGCTGCGAGGCACGCGACGCCGCCAGATTGCCGAACCACTGGCGTGCCACCCGCACCACATCCGGGTTGATCTCGAAAAAATCATACCGGTCTCCCGGGCGGGCGTAGAGCGCAAGCGTACCAACCCCCAGTCCGATGAGCGCCACATCGGCCGAACCCGGGCGGGCATTCATATAACGTAGCGTCTCACCCACACCACTCTCAGCCGAGTAATAGGAAAGCGGCGTGCGGGCCAACTCAGGCGACAGGTGCTGGATGCCGTGCGTGATCTGACCGCTGTAGAACACCCGATGGTCGCGCAGCGGCTCAGACGGAAACCGGCGCTCGCGCACCGCCACAACGCCGTAGAAATTTCGCGCACGATCGAGTGAGGTTTCCACTGCACCAGCCATGTAGGAGATCCGCCCGCGAAGCGGGTTGTCCCACCAAAAGGCTGGCATGGCGGCAAGCAGCGCAAGCGTCCAGGTAAGGACCGGTCGCCGGCCTCCCGTCTCGCGCGCAATCACCCACACGCAAAGTACGGCGCCTGCCGCAAGTGC
>CAZZKA010000172.1:0-7996 GCA_964654745.1 uncultured Bordetella sp.
GTGAGCGAGCCGTACCGGATGTTCACGAGCCGCGCCGAGTATCGGCTGAGCCTGCGCGAAGACAATGCAGATCTGCGGCTCACCGCACTCGGCCGCGAGCTCGGCTGCGTTGACGACGCGCGCTGGTCAGCGTTTTGCCGAAAGCGTGAGGCGATCGATGCCGAAATGCAGCGTCTACGCGACACCTGGATCAATCCGCGCAGCCTGTCGGGCGAGCGGGCCATCGAGCTCTTCGGCCAGACACTGGAGCGCGAGCATTCGCTCGCCGATTTGCTGCGCCGACCCGAAGTCGCTTATCCGGCGGTTGCGGCAGCATCGCCTGGCGGGGTGACCGATCCCGTGGTCATTGAGCAGGTCGAAATCCAGCTCAAATACGCGGGCTACATCGCCCGGCAGCAGGTGGAGATCGAGCGACAGTCCCGCAGCGAGGCGCTCCCCTTGCCGCCGGACCTCGACTACGCCACGGTTCGGGGGCTGTCGATCGAGGTGCAGCAGAAACTCAATCGTCTGCGCCCCGAGACCCTGGGGCAGGCCGGGCGGATCTCAGGCGTCACGCCCGCGGCACTGTCGCTGCTCAGGGTTCATTTGAAGAAACGCCGCTTGGGCGCCGGGCATGAACACGCTGCCTGAGGCCCCCCGCGCGGGCGGTGCCCCGGCGGGCTCGCGCAACCCGCGCTCGGACGGCGCCGCCCCGGAGACCCTCGCTGAAATGCTCGAGGCCGGATGCCTCGAGTTGAATATTTGCGTAGGCCGGGACGAATGTGAGCGCTTGCTCTCCTATCTTGATTTGATGCAGCGATGGAACCGGGTCTACAACCTGACCGCCATCCGCGACCCGCGGGCGATGCTGGTCCAGCATGTGTTGGACAGTCTCGCAATACTCGGCTGGCTCGACGCTGCGATGGCTTCGACAATCGGTCCCGACCGATTCTCCGCGCAAGCGCCCGAGCCCGTGCTGCTTGACGTCGGAACCGGTGCGGGGCTGCCAGGGCTGGTGCTGGCCATCGCCCGGCCGACGCTCGCGGTGGATCTCGTCGAGCCCGTGGGCAAGAAAGCCGCCTTCCTGAGGCAGTGCGTGGCGCACTTCGGATTCTCCGGGCGCGTCCGCGTACACGACCAAAGGGTTGAGGCGGTGCGGCTTGCGAGCCCGCCACGGGCGATCATCTGCCGGGCTTTTGCCAGCTTGGATGACTATGTGGCCGCGATCCGGCACCTCGCGGGGCCCCAGACCCGTGTGGCCGCCATGAAAGGCCGGCTGGGCGAAATCGAGGCCGAGGGCCGGGGCCTGCAAGGCGGTTGGTGCATCGCGGCGATCACCCCGCTTGTCGTTCCCTGGCTCGATGCCGAGCGACATTTGGTGAGTCTTGCTGCGCCGCGTCCTTCGGGCGACGCTGCGCAGCCGATCTAGCCCCGCCCACAGTTAGCGCACACCGGAACGTTCATGGCCCAGGTACTTGCCATCGCCAATCAAAAAGGTGGGGTCGGGAAGACCACCACCGCGGTCAACCTCGCCTGCGCGCTCGCCAGACTCGGGCAGCGCGTGCTGTTGGTCGACCTTGACCCCCAGGGCAACGCGACGATGGGCAGCGGGGTCGACAAGCGAAGCCTCGCTGCCAGCGTCTACCAGGTCCTGATCGGCGAACAACCGGCCCGCGAGGTGATTATTGCAGCGGCCGAGGCGGGCTTCGCGCTCCTGCCGGCCAACCGCGAACTTGCCGGGGCCGAGCTCGATCTGGTGGGCATGGAGGCGCGCGAGTCACGCCTTCGCGAGGCCCTTTTGCAAGTCGCGCCCGACTACGACCAGATCGTGATCGACTGCCCGCCCTCGCTATCGCTGCTTACGCTCAACGGGTTCTGTGCCGCCCGCCACGTGATCATCCCGATGCAGTGTGAGTACTACGCTCTCGAGGGACTGTCGGATCTCGTCAACACGGTGCGCAAAGTCCACGCCAATTTCAACCGCGACCTGGCGATCCTCGGCCTGCTTCGCGTCATGTTCGATCCGCGGATGGCGCTGTCGCAGCAGGTGGCGCGTCAGCTGGAAGGACACTTCGGGGACAAGGTGTTTCGCACCGTCGTTCCGCGCAATGTCCGCCTCGCCGAGGCGCCAAGCCATGGGCTGCCGGGTGTCGTCTACGACGAGCAGTCGAAGGGCGCGCAAGCCTATCTGAGCTTCGGCGAAGAGCTGCTTGCGCGGCTGAAAGAAAAGGCGGGCACCAACCCGCCGCAGCCAACGGAGTCGCCGCGATGAGCAAGACGAAAACCAAGGGCCTGGGTCGTGGGCTCGATGCGCTCCTCGGCGCCGACCTGCCAGCTGCCAACCCAGGCGGCGCGGCGGGCGCGGCGACGCTGCCCCTGGGGCAACTGCAGCCCGGACGCTACCAGCCGCGGACCCGCATGGACGAGACGGCGCTGCAGGAGTTGGCTGACTCCATTCGCGTCCACGGCCTCATGCAGCCGATCGTGGTGAGGGGCCTGGGGGCCTCGCGCTGGGAGATCATCGCAGGAGAACGGCGCTTTCGGGCCGCGCGGCTTGCGGGCCTTACCGAGGTTCCGGTGATCGTGCGAGACGTCTCCGATGAGCAGGCGCTCGCGCTGGCGCTCATCGAAAACATCCAGCGCGAAGACCTTAATCCGCTTGAAGAAGCCCAGGCCATTCGCAGACTCATCAGCGAATTCGGCTACACCCACGAACAGGCCGCGGAGGCAATCGGCAGATCACGAAGCGCCACAAGTAACCTGTTGCGGCTGCTGGCGCTCGCCGAACCCGTCCAGACCATGCTCCTTGCCGGGGACATCGAGATGGGTCACGCAAGGGCGCTGCTTGCGCTACCGGCGGCTCGACAGACGATGGCCGCAAGCGAGATTCATGCGCGGCGCCTGTCGGTGCGTGAGGCAGAGCGGTTAGCTGCGCGTCACGCTGCCGAAGCCGCGGGGACATCGGCCGGTGCGAGCCGCGCCAAACGCGCCGCCGAACGCCCGCAACGCGATCTCGCGCGGCTCGAAGAACGACTTTCGGACCTGCTTGGGACGCGGGTCGAGTTGCGCGCGCGCGCACGCGGTGCCGGCGCGCTCACTGTACATTTCGCTGACCCCGCACATTTCGAATCCATCCTCACCCGGCTCGCGCTCAGCGCAGCCCTCGAGGAATAAACGCAGCGTACCCCGCGGCGCTTTTCGGATCAGATCCCGCGCGGGCGGGTAATGAAGTCGGCGCGGTCGATGGTCCGAACCGGCTGCTCGCGAAGGTCCCCCGCCTTGAGAAGCCGCAGGGTCACTTCGGTGCCGGCGGGGCCTTTGGCGAACAGCCTTCGATAAAACTCGGCCTGATCGGCGACTTTGTCGCCAGACACCGCAAGCACGATATCGCCGGGCCCGATTCCGGCCCGGTCGGCGGGGCTGTCGCGCTGCACGCGGGTGACCATCAGGTTGCCGCGTACCATTTCGGTATTCATCCCGAGCCAGGGCTGAGCGCCGCCGGTGCGCCGGCCGCTTGCGCGCAAGTCCGCCAGGATAGGTTTCAGAAGGTTGGTCGGCACATAGAGGTTGCCCGGTACTCCCGCGCGGTCGCTTGCCGCATCGTTGACCACCAGCGAGCCGATGCCGATAAGCTTGCCGTCCTCAGTAAGGAGCGCAGCACCACTCCAGTTGTTGACCGGAGGGAAGGTGTAGATCGGCTTGTCGAGCAGGTACTCCCAGCTTGCGGCAAAGGGCTTGCGAGACAGCACAACCAGTTCGGTCAACTCGTTCTCACCCTGGCCCAGCGTCAGGACCCGGGTGCGCTCGGTTGCGGCATCCGAATCTCCGAGTTCAAGCCCGGGCGTATCGAGCGGTATCGCAGTGCGGACCAGACCGAAGCCGGTCTGGTGGTCGTAACCCGCAAGGCTCGAAGGAATTCTCCGCCCGCTCACGGTCACCACGTCGACCGCATCGGTCTCGAGCACCAGATAGCCGATGGTGAGGACAGTCCGGGAATCAAGTACGACGCCGGTGCCCAGACGCTGTCGGCCCAGCGTCGCATTACTCGGCGCCTCTCGGGGCGCCTGCGCCTCGATACGCACGACCGCTGCAAGCATCTTGGCGTCGGCCGGGCCCGCGCTGCGCACGGCGGGCTGCTGGGCCGGCTGCTGGGCGGGCATCCCCTGCGCGAGGGCTGCCGCACAGCCCGACCCGATCCAAAGCACGGCGATCGCCCGCATGAAAAGGCCACACCAGCCCGTAAGGGATCGCCGAGCGAGCCCTTGCGCTGCGCGTGCGTCAAACCCCGGACGGGGCTTTGCCGCCCCGACACCCCGCAGACCCGCGGCCGGGGGATCGAACTGGACTTGGGCAGGAAGCATGAAGAACTCGCTGAGCAGAGGGTGAGGGGGGAGGGCAGGGCAGGGTTTTAGCAACTGGACTCATTGTGCGACGAAGCGTGAGCCGCCGCGAGCAAACCCCTTTCACCCGATGATGCTGCAACGCGTCAAAGTTGACCGGACCCCGATGACCTCGTACACTTCGCAGGTTTTGGCTGCAGTGGAAGTTGTTCAGGGCGTTCAAAAAGTTGACGACAAAGCCCTGTCGCCACCGCAGGTTGGTAGGTGCGAGCGGATGCCAAGGTCGGATGGCTTTCGTGAAGCACTCCCGTTCCGGAGAGACCCTCGGGCAGGCCCGATGAACAGCGTGATGTTTGCCGCCGTCGTCCTGCAGGGAGTCGTGGTGCTCGGCCTCGCGGCTGGGGCGCTGGTAGTTTCGGGGAGCCTGGCCGCCTGGCATCTGTTGCTGGGCGGTTTGTCCGCCGTATTACCCAATGCGCTCTTTGCTCTGAGGCTCGCGCTTCACCGGGGTCGACGGCCTGAGTCCTACCCGACGGTGTTCTTCCTGTGGGAGTTCGCCAAGATAGGGTTGACGGTAGGGTTGTTGGCGCTGCTCGTCCGCTACGAGCCTGACCTGCAGTGGCTGCCGGTGTTGATCGGACTGATCGCCGCGTTAAAGGCGCCGCTTCTGATGATGATGTGGCGACAACCGGCGAGTGTGGCGGTTGGTCCGCCACAGCGCTGATGGCCAGGGCAGAGGGTTGGTGAGCGGCGTGCAGGTGGCGCCATGACAGGGGCCTCAGGGCATATCGAGTAAGGACAAGCGGCAGACATCACATGGCATCGAGCGCTCCCACACCATCCGAGTACATCGTCCACCATCTCGCTCACCTCAATACTTCGGGTGCGGCGCAAAAGGACGTGATCGATTTTTCGATCATCAACGTCGACACCGTCTTCTATTCGGTGCTGATGGCGGTGCTCGCGGGCTGGATGATGCACCGTGCCGCCAAACTGGTGCATTCGGGCGTTCCAGGCCGCTTTGTCGGGGCGATCGAATCGTTAGTCGAATTTGTTCACGAGCAGGCCCGCTCGATCGTCAAGGGTGACATCTCCAACATCGCGCCGTTGGCGCTCTGCGCGTTCGTCTGGATCGTGTTCATGAACACGATGGACCTGGTGCCGCTCGATCTACTGCCGCGTATTGGCGAACTCTTCGGGCTTCACTACATGCGCGTGGTGCCCACGGCTGACCTCAACGGCACGCTGTCGCTTGCGATCGTGGTGCTCGTGCTTTCCATTTACTACGGAATCAAGGTCAAGGGCGTCGGCCATTTTCTGCACGAGCTCATCGCGGCGCCCTTTGGCACCTCCAAGAACCCCCTCTTTGCCATCATTCTTGGCGCGGCCAACCTGGCCATGCAGATCATCGAATACATCGCCAAGACGGTATCGCTTGGGATGCGACTGTTCGGCAACATGTTTGCCGGTGAACTCGTTTTCATGTTGATCGCGCTGCTTGGCGCCACCGCCACCTGGTGGGGCGCAGGCCTGGGCTTTCTCACCGGCCTTGGTTGGGCGATCTTTCACATTCTGATTATTGCGCTGCAGGGATTCATCTTCATGATGCTCACCCTGGTTTATCTGGGCCAGGCTCACGAAGCCCACTGACACCGACAGCGTTCCTTCAACCCAAACCGTTTCAACCCTTTTAACCTCACCGGTCTTTTCACTAGGAGTCATCATGACCAACGTTGCTCTCGTCGCGATCGCTTGCGGACTGATCATCGGCCTCGGTGCCTTGGGCGCCTGTATCGGTATCGGGATGATGGGCGGCAAGTACATCGAAGGTGCGGCACGTCAGCCCGAACTCATGGACAAGCTGCAGACCAAGATGTTCCTGCTCGCCGGCCTGATCGATGCCGCCTTCCTGATCGGCGTCGGTATCGCGATGATGTTTGCCTTCGCCAACCCGTTCAAGTGATGGGTCTGCGGTCTGCCGAACAAACTTTTTCTGAAGGGAGTCCGTCGTGAACCTCAACGCGACGCTCATTGTTCAGATCGTGGTCTTTCTGGCGCTTTGGTGGTTCACCGCGCGCTTTGTCTGGCCGCCGATCACCAAGGCGCTCGATGAGCGCAGCCAGCGGATAGCCGATGGCCTGGCCGCCGCCGACAAGGCGCGTGCCGACCTGGTCGCGGCCGAGCGCCGCGTCGAGCAGGAACTGCAGCAGGCGAGAGCCGGTGCAGCCGAGGTCCGCGCCGGCGCGGAAAAGCAGGCGTCGGTCCTGATCGACAAGGCACGCGAAGAGGCGGCAGCCATCGTTGCGGCCGCCCGCAAGGCCGCCGAGGACGAGGCAGCGCTCGCCGCTCAGAAAGCGCGGGATCAGCTTCGCGAGCAGGTTGCCCAGCTCGCCGTCGCCGGCGCCGAGCGTATCCTGCGCCGCGAGATCGATGCAGCGCGCCACGCCGAACTGCTCGGCAATCTCAAGAACGAGCTGCGCTGAGCGCGGACGGGAAGCGCGACGACCATGGCTGAAATGCTCACGATCGCCCGGCCCTACGCCGAGGCGGCTTTCAAATTTGCTCGCGACGCGCAGACACTGCCGGCGTGGTCGGCGGCACTCTCGCGGCTTGCCGCGGTGCTTGCCACCGATGAGGCGCGTGAACTGATCGGCCAGCCTGGCCTTGCCGCAGAGAAGGTTGCAGCCGTGATTGCCGAGACCGCCGGCGGGCTCGATGCGCAGCAGCTCAATTTCGTTCGGCTGCTTGCCGACAATGAGCGGCTGGCCGTCGCAGGCGACATCGCGCAGCAGTTCGAGGCGTTACGCAACAAGCACGAAGGTGTACTTGAGGCCTCGATCACCTCGGCATTTCCGATCGACAAGGCGCAGACCGAGGCTATTGTTGCCACGCTCTCGCAGCGCTACGGCCAGCGCCAGATCAAGGCCTCCGTGACCGTTGATCCAGATTTGATCGGCGGCGTCTCGATTCGCATCGGCGACGAAGTCATCGACGCATCCGTACGCGGCAAGCTTGCCCAGATGGCAAGCGCGCTGACCGCTTAAAGATTTAGGGGAAGTCCATGCAATTGAATCCGGCTGAGATCAGCGAACTTCTTAAGAGCAAGATCCAGAACCTCAACGTCGCAGCGAACACCCGCAATCAGGGGACGGTAGTCACGGTGACGGACGGTATCTGCCGCATTCACGGCCTGTCGGACGTGATGCAGGGGGAAATGATCGAGTTTCCGGGCAACACGTTCGGCCTCGCGCTCAACCTCGAGCGTGATTCGGTCGGCGCGGTGGTGCTCGGCGACTACGAGCACATTTCCGAGGGTGACACCGTCAAGGCGACCGGCCGCATTTTGGATGTGCCGGTGGGTCCGGAATTGATCGGGCGCGTGGTCAATTCCCTTGGGCAGCCGATTGATGGCAAGGGCCCGATCAATGCCAAGGCCACCGATGTGATTGAAAAGGTTGCCCCGGGCGTGATTGCGCGTAAGTCCGTGGCGCAACCCGTGCAGACCGGTCTCAAGGCTATCGATGCGATGGTGCCGGTGGGACGCGGCCAGCGCGAACTGATCATCGGCGACCGTCAGACCGGCAAGACCGCCGTGGCGATCGACACCATCATCAACCAGAAGGGTCAGAACATGACCTGCGTCTACGTCGCGATCGGCCAGAAGGCCTCGTCGATCA
>CAZZKA010000173.1:0-7888 GCA_964654745.1 uncultured Bordetella sp.
AGGCCCGACGAAGGGCTGCGACGCCCCCCGGCGCCCCCGCGCACGCCTACCCTGACCCGGTTGGCCGGGCTGCTTCGGCGCGGTATTGCCCCGCCTCACGGCGCGTGTGATGCCCTCGAGATGCGCATCGCGCGAACTGGGCTGCCATTCGTCGTCGGTCAATTCGGGCGGCAACTCGCCTGGTTCGTCCTCGGGCAAGGCAACATTGCCGATCGAATCCCGCGGATCATCCTCATCGACCTCGAAGTCCTCATCGTCCCCCCACTGCTCGTCTCGGTCATCATCGTCAACCACGCGCGCGGTGGGCACATCGCCCCTGAGGAGTTTTTGCAGCGCCACGACATCTGCTGTGGGTAGCTCGATCCAGCGACCACGAGCCAGCCCCCTGGGCAGAGCGACCGGCCCGAAGCGAAGCCGCGCCAGACGGCTGACCGTGAGACCCACCGCGTCGAACATCCGGCGCACTTCGCGGTTGCGCCCCTCCGTGATCACCACGCGGTACCAGGCATTCGCGCCATCGCCACCAAGGTCGTCGACCTGCGAAAACGCTGCGGGCCCGTCCTCCAGCATCACACCGTCGATCAGCTTGGAGCGAGCCTCTTCATCGATTCGCCCCAGGATGCGAACCGCATATTCGCGCTCCCACCCATAGCGTGGATGCATCAATTGATTCGCAATTTCACCCGAGGTCGTGAAAATGAGCAGGCCCTCGGTATTGAAGTCGAGTCGTCCCACAGCGACCCAACGCGCTCCTTTGAGCCTCGGTAATCGCTCAAAGACAGTCGAGCGGCGAGAAGGATCGTCGCGGGTGCAGATCTCCCCCGAGGGCTTGTGATAGAGCAGCACCTTCGGAGGCAAGGCGGTCGGCGGCCTGCGAACCGGGCGGCCATTCACCCGCACCTGGTCGCCGGGGGCGATGCGCTGGCCCACATGCGCGGGCTGACCATTCACCGAAACGCGACCCGCGATGATGAGTTCTTCCATGTCACGCCGCGAGCCTAGCCCTGCGTCCGCCAGGAGCTTATGCAGCTTGGGCAGGTCTTCGTCAGGCAGGGCGCGCTGATGACGCTTCGCCGGGTCACCGGCATCAAGCCCTATCGCCTCGCTGACAGAGTAAGTAGGAAGGTCCGAAGGCTCCTCGGCGGGACCAGCGGTCGGCTCAACAACGCCTTCAGGGCCGCCGCCCTCGGCTGCGCGGGGCCGTTGACCCTTGCCCCCGTGCCGGCCTCGGCGACGGCGAAAACCCGGGCGAACCGGACGATCTCCCGAGGGTGACTCAGGGGGCCCCGAGCCCTCGGCGGCAGCGACCGCGCCGGACGCCCCTGCGGACGGACTTTGCTCCGCGCCAGCCGAGGCGGCCCCGCCGCCAGCATTTGCGGACGGAACAGAGGACACAGGCGCCGGCGTGCGCTGAGGCGCGTTCTCGTCGCTCATGAAGCTTCCCTCTTCTGTTGAATACCCGGGTCGACCTCTGCACCCGTCTCGAGCCCGTCTCGCCGCGCCAACCCGTTTTCGTCGGTGCCGCCAGCAGCATCGGCGGGCTGCGCTTCGGTGAGGACTGCGGACTGATCCGAAGCCATGCCATCCGGCCCCAAGTCGACCTGCAGCGCATCGTCCGCATCGACCGCGAGCCGAGCATCCATCCCCACGGCTTCATCGATCACCACGGCCTCATTCATCGCCACGACACCATCCATCGCCGCGGGTCCATCGAATGGCATCGGACCGTCTGGCGCCACCGAATCGCCGTCAGCCGCCGAAGCGTTGCTATCGGCCACGGAATCGCCGGACGGCGGGGGGTCGGCGTTCACCTCCAACGACCCGCCCGTCTCAGCCTCCGCCTCCGGGGCATTATCGAAATTCATGGTCTGCTGCGCTGGCAATTCCGGTGGCGAGGCGCCTTCAAGAGCGGGCAGTTGCGACACGGATTTCAGACCCATGTCTTCAAGAAATTTTTTGGTGGTGCCAAACAGCGCCGGCCGCCCTACCGTGTCCTTGTGGCCGATCACTTCAATCCAACCGCGCTCTTCGAGTGTGCGCACGATCTGCGCCGACACCATCACGCCGCGGATCTCTTCGATATCGCCACGCGTGACTGGCTGGCGATAGGCGATGATGGCCAGCGTCTCCATAACCGCGCGCGAGTAGCGGGGCGGTTTTTCCCCGTGCAGCCGGTCCAGGAAACGGGCGAATTCGGGCGCAGTTTGAAAACGCCATCCGCTGGCCAGTTCAACCAATCTGAGGCTGCGCGCCTGCCAGGCGTGGCCCAGATCGTCGAGCAGCGAGCGAATCGCCTCGGGGGGCAACGCGTCGTCGAAAAGACGCCGCAGTTCGACGATGGACAGGGGTTGCGGCGCGCTCAAAAGCGCGGCCTCGATGACGGCTTTCGCTTCGTCGGTATTCATGCCTAACAGCGATGCTTAAGTTTCGGCGGCAAAGCCGGGTTCACTGGGCACACTGACGAGACACCGAAGAAGGCTGGCGACGCAGATGACCGGAACCGACACTGTGAGTCTCGGACCCACCTCTATTACCCATCCGGGAAACAAAATCCTCGGGGCCCTGAAACCAGGCCGCACCGGACGGGCACTGATGAAACTGGTTGCGGGGGCAGGATTTGAACCTGCGACCTTCGGGTTATGAGCCCGACGAGCTGCCAGACTGCTCCACCCCGCGTCTGAGAGGAGCGGACTATATCAGCCGAGTCGCCCCTAGGCAAACCATGTCCGACCACCGGTACGCTAGATCCAGACCGATAGACCCTTGCCGTGCATTGGCCGATGGGCCTCGCTTCGGTACACTCGACTGATCGTCATTGATCGGCACGAAATTGAAATTCTGTTCTGCCTGCGCAGGCACCGTCACCCTGTCTATCCCGGCGGGTGACAACCGACCACGCTATTGCTGCGCCGCATGCGGCGCGATTCATTACCAGAACCCGAAGCTTGTTCTCGGGACCATTCCGATATGGGGCGAGCAGGTGCTGCTATGTCGCCGCGCCATAGAGCCACGCTACGGTTTCTGGACACTGCCGGCCGGTTTCATGGAAAACGGCGAAAGCACCGAAGAAGGTGCTGCGCGCGAGACATCCGAAGAGGCCGGGGCGCGGATTCAACTCGGGCCGCTCTATTCCGTGCTCGATGTGCCGCACGTCGACCAGGTGCATCTGTTCTTCCGCGCGCGACTCGTCGATACCGACTTCGACCCCGGCCCCGAAAGTCTTGAAGTCCAGCTCTTCAGCGAGGCCGATATTCCCTGGCAGTCGCTTGCGTTCCGCACGGTCGAGCAGACGCTCAGGTGGTTTTTCGAAGATCGAGAGCGGGGCAGCTTTCCCGTCCGGACGACCGCCATCCGCTACCAGCCTCGGCCCCTCTGATCCAGCCTGCATCGGAAACCAGCGGGCACTGTGCCCCCACTCCAGATATGGCCCGACGCAAACCCGCCCTCCCATGGATAGGTTTGGGAGATCCACTGCCCCCGGCCAGTTCGGCGTTGAGAGAACCCAACGGGCTGGTTGCGGCCGGTCTGGATCTGTCGGCCACCCGTCTGATCGAGGCCTATCGGCAGGGAATCTTCCCGTGGTTCAGCGAGGGTCAGCCCGTGCTCTGGTGGTCGCCCGATCCGCGGATGGTGCTGCAACTGGATCGCTTCAAGATCGCGCGATCGCTCGCCAAGACGAGCCGCCGTCTGCACCGCGAGGCCCGCTGGCGGGTGAGCCTCGACGAGGCTTTCGGCGAAGTCATGCAGGCCTGCGCCGAGCCACGGGACGGCGCTGCCGGCACGTGGATCACCCCGGAGATGCGGCAAGCCTACGCCGACCTGCATCGCCTGCAGCATGCCCACTCGATCGAGATCTGGGAGGGGACCGCGTTGATCGGCGGGCTGTACGGCGTTTCGCTCGGGCGGATGTTTTTCGGCGAATCGATGTTCGCGCGCCGAACCGACGCCTCCAAGATCGCCCTGTTCGCGCTGGTTGAAACGCTCAAACCCCTCGGATTTCGCATGATAGACTGCCAGCAGAACACGGACCATCTGGCCTCGCTTGGAGCTTTTGAGATTCCCCGCTCGCAGTTTGTCGAATCGCTCTCCTCGCTGGTAGACCAGCCCGCTCCTGATTGGCGAGCTGTCGAAATCGGACTTCCTCAGGCATGACGCAACTCAAGGAACTGCCATTTTCGGCGCTTCAGTTTTACGCCACGGCCCCGTACCCGTGCAGCTATCTCGAGGGCCGTCAGGCGCGGTCTCAGGTCGCGACGCCCAATCACCTGATCAACGCCGACATCTACAGCGAACTGGTTCGCGCGGGGTTTCGCAGAAGCGGTGTCTTCACCTACCGCCCCTATTGTGATGGTTGCCGGGCGTGCGTCCCGGTGCGTGTTCCGGTGCAATCCTTTCACCCCGATCGGAGCCAGCGCCGCGCCCAGCGCGCTCACGGCGGCCTGAGGACCCTGGTCGCCCGGCTCGGTTTCTCGCCTGAACACTACGAGCTGTATCTTCGCTACCAGGCAAGCCGCCACTGCGGCGGTGGAATGGATCACGACAGCCGCGAGCAGTACGCTCAGTTCCTTCTGCAAAGCAAGGTGAACACCCGACTGGTCGAATTCAGGGAGCCCGACGGCACGCTTCGCATGGTGTCGATCATCGACATCCTCAACGACGGCCTATCCTCGGTCTACACGTTCTTCGACCCGGACCTTGAGCGGGGGAGCCTGGGCACCTACAACATCCTCTGGCAGATTGCGCAGTGCCGGCTGCTTGGCCTGCCTTATCTCTATCTCGGCTATTGGATCCGCGAGAGCCGCAAGATGTCCTACAAAGCCAACTTCCGCCCGATAGAGCGGCTGTTGGAGGGCCGTTGGGAGCCCATGACCGAGGCTGAACGCGCCGCCCCCGAATGAATCCCTACGATCTGCTTCGCCCCCTGCTGTTCAGTCTCGATGCCGAAACCGCCCACCAGCTGACCTTCGCGTTGCTGGACCGGCAGGCAGGCAGACCACTGGCCCGCTGGGCTGCGGGCGCCCCCTGCGACGACCCGGTCGAGTTCATGGGCCTGCGGCTGCGCAATCGCGTCGGACTGGCGGCAGGTCTGGACAAGAACGGCGAACATCTAGGGGCTCTCGAAGCGCTCGGCTTCGGTTTTATCGAAATCGGTACCGTTACCCCCAAGCCGCAACCCGGCAACCCTCGTCCGCGGATTTTCAGAATCCGGCGCCGACAGGCGCTGATCAACCGCCTTGGCTTCAACAACCTCGGTTTGGATGCCGTCGCCGATAACGTTCGCAACTCGGGCTATCAGGGCATCCTCGGTATCAACATCGGCAAAAACGGCGCAACGCCCAATGAGCGCGCGATCGACGACTATCGGCTGTGTCTGGAGCGGGTCCACGACATTGCCAGTTATGTGACGGTCAATGTCTCCTCACCCAACACCAAGGACCTGCGCCGCCTCCAGGGTGGCGATGAACTCGATTCCCTGCTGAGCGGTTTGGAGGAAACCCGCTCGCGACTTGCCGACCGCGACGGCAGGCGGATCCCGATGGCGCTCAAGATCGCGCCGGATCTGGACGACGATCAGATCGAACGTATCGCCGAGGCGCTCGCGCGCCATCGGGTGGATGGCGTCATCGCGACCAACACCACGATCTCCCGTGATGCTGTCGCGGGTGAGGAAAACGCCGGCCAGACCGGCGGCCTGTCGGGCGCGCCGGTTTTCGAGGCATCCAATCGCGTGATCCGTATGCTCAGGAGCCGCCTGCCCGCGGGCTTTCCCATCATTGGCGTGGGCGGCGTACTCTCCGGCGACGATGCCCGCGCCAAGGTCGATGCCGGCGCAGACGTGATTCAGATGTACACGGGGCTCATCTATCGCGGTCCCGCGCTCGTGGGCGAGTGCGCAAGAGCGCTCGCTGATCGTGCGCGCACCCGGTCGGCCACCGGTGAATCATGGCCGACATCGTCCTCGCCACGCTAAACGCCCGCTACTCGCACGCGTCGCTGGGCCTTCGCTGCCTGCTCGCCAATCTCGGGCCCCTGCGGTCCAGAGCCGAGATCATCGAGTTCGTGATCGGCGCCCGCCTGGAGTCGATGGCTGAAACCCTGCTCGCCCGGCAACCCCTGCTGCTGGGGTTGGGCGTGTACATCTGGAACGTTGAAGAAACGACGCGGCTCGTCGCAATCCTTCGCCGGCTTGCGCCGGAACTGAGGATCGTGGTGGGCGGTCCTGAGGTCAGTCACGAAACCGCGGAGCAGGCGATCTGCCGCATGGCCGATCACGTGATTACCGGACCTGCCGAAGCGGAGTTCGCCGCGCTGTGCCGGCAGACCCTGGATTGGAGAGCGGGAGCAGCGACCCGGCCCCTGACGCATGTCATCCCGGGCGGATCGGGCGGGCCCGAAACGCTCGTGATGCCCTACCCGCTTTACACGGACGAGGACATCGCGCATCGGAACCTGTATATCGAAGCCTCGCGGGGCTGCCCTTACCGCTGCGAGTTCTGCCTCTCAGCGCTTGATCGGACCGCCGTTGCCTTCGACACCGGCAGGCTGCTCGGCGAACTCGATACGCTCTATCGCCGCGGGGCGCGCCGCTTTCGTTTCGTCGACCGCACGTTCAATCTGCGCACCGATGTCAGCTGCGCAATCCTGCAGTTTTTTCTCGATCGCAATCGGGCTGACCCGACTGCTCTCTGCTTTGCCCACTTCGAACTCGTCCCGGACCATCTGCCTGAAAAACTGCGTGAACTGCTGCCCCGCTTTCCGGCCGGCACCCTGCAATTGGAAATCGGCATCCAGACCTGGAATCCGGACGTCCAGGCGCTGATCAGCCGCAGGCAGGACAATGAACGCGCGCAGGCCAATCTGCGCTGGCTGAGAGAGCAAACCACCGCCCATCTGCACATCGACTTGATCGTGGGGCTGCCGGGAGAGACCATCGAGAGCTTCGGAGCCGGGTTCGATCGTCTGGTCGCCCTGCGCCCCCACGAGATTCAGGTCGGGATACTCAAGCGCCTGCGCGGTGCGCCGATCGCGCGCCACACCGAGAGCAGCGGCATGCGCTACAACCCTAACCCCCCGTACAACGTGCTGGCGACGGCAGCCATCGACTTTCCGACCATGCAGCGGCTGGCGCGCTTTGCCCGCTACTGGGACCTGGTCGCCAATTCGGGACGTTTCGGCTCCAGGCTGCCTCAGATGCTGGGCGATGCCCCCTTTGCCCGCTTCCTCGCGTTCTCCGACTGGCTCTGGACACGGACCGATACGACCTGGCGGCTCGCACCTGAAAGGCTGGCGCGGCTGATCGACGACTGGCTTATTTCATCCGGTGAGATATCATTTCACCATGGGACGCCCCCGAAAACTGGACAGCGACGACGGCAAGACCGCCATTCAGGTGATCGATCGCCTGGTCAGCCTGCTTGATGCGCTTGCCGCGCGCAGTGAACCGACGAGCCTTAAGGATCTGTCCCTCACTACCGGCCTGCATCCTTCGACGGCGCATCGGATTCTTAACGATTTGGTCACCGCGCGGCTGGTCGATCGAACCGATCCGGGCACCTATCAGTTAGGCATCCGGCTGCTCGAGCTGGGCAACCTGGTCAAGGCGCGCCTCAACGTCCGGGATGCCGCGCTCGGCGCGATGCGGGAGCTGCACCGTGCGACCGGCCAACCCGTCAACCTGTCGATCAGGCAGGGAGACGAGATCGTCTACATCGAACGCGCGGTTTCCGAACGCTCCGGCATGCAGGTCGTGCGGGCGGTTGGCGGGCGGGCGCCGCTGCACCTGACCTCGGTGGGCAAACTGTTTCTGTCGGTTGACGACTCACGCAACGTGCGCAATTACGCCACCCGGACGGGGCTTGCCGGCCACACCCGCAACAGCATCACCGAC
>CAZZKA010000174.1:0-7851 GCA_964654745.1 uncultured Bordetella sp.
GGGCTGCATGGCGGCGCTCGATGCACAGCGCTACCTCGAGTCCCTCGATTCACACTGAGGCGAGGCCCCCCTTGTCCCCGAGTCGGCATCATGAAGAAACCCGGCCCAACTCGAGCGCCCGCCAAAGCAAAGGCAGATACGCGATCGGCCAACTCCTTCGGCGATCTGGTGCCTATGGTCAGGCAACTGCGCGAAGCAAAACGCGCAGAACTGGAGCGGGCGCGGCAACAGGCTGAGGCTGAACGCCGCGCAGCGCGCGAGGCCAGCCTCTTTCGCAACGAAGTTGCCGACGCGGTACCGCTTGCTGACAGCGGCCGAATCGTCGTTCGGACCGAGCGACCGCCGCCCCTGCCGAGGCAGCGCGAACGCGACGAGCGGGCCGTGCTTGATGAGTCGCTCTCCGACGACATCGACATCGAGCGTTTTCTCGATACGGATGACGCGCTCTCCTGGCGACGTCCCGGTATCGGCGCGGACGTCGTGCGCCGCCTGCGACGCGGCGAATGGACGGTACGCAGTCAGATCGATTTGCACGGGCTTCGGGTCGATGAGGCGCGCGCGGCACTGGTGGGCTTTCTGAACGAAGCCATCCGCAGCGAGATGCGCTGTCTGCGCATCATTCACGGCAAGGGCCTGGGCTCGCCGAGCCGCGAGCCCGTCCTCAAGAACAAGGTCCGAAAATGGCTCGCCCAGCGCGCCGAAGTCCTCGCCTTTTGCCAGGCGCGGCCTAATGACGGCGGCGGCGGCGCATTGATCGTTCTGCTGCAGGCGCCGCGATCACGCCCCGGCGCAACCCACCAGGTCTGAGCAGGAAAGTCGATCGTCAGGCAAGCCCATGCAACAGCTCCGCGGTCGGGCCAGGCGCACTCACCATCAGATCGTGGCAGGTATCCATCTCGACATAACGCCAGGAACGATCCTGACGCAACCGCTCATGCGTGCTGCGCATGGTTTCGTAGACCGGTCGCCGCGCTGCGACATAGGTCCGCGGCAAACCTCTGCTCGCGCCCCGGAGGAGTTCGATCGAACTGTCGTAGAGCGCACCGGGCATGGGAGACAGACGCTCTTCAAGCCACGCCGCCTGTTCCGGATCGGTGATGCCAAAGGCCTCGGCCGGCGGGGGCGGGAGAAATACGCCGCGACCGGCTTGGGCGATGGATTCACGCCGCGAATTTCTGACCCCGGTGGAATGGGGCTGTGACCAGCTGAGCGACGTCGCATCATCCTGAGGGACCGCGGCATCGAGAAAAGCGTAGTGCGCGACCCGTTCCCTTAAACGGTCTGCGACGCCGCTGATCACATTGCCTCCATAGCTATGTCCCACCAGGATGCAGCCGGTCAGGGACTCAAAGTCTATGAGGCGGAGGATATCCTCAACATGTGTAGCGAGCGTGACCTGCGGTGAAAGTAGATGTCCCCGGTCTGCGCAGCCGGTGAGCGAGGGCGCAAACACCCTGTGACCGCGACGAGCGAGATCACGCGCTACCTCAGCCCAGCACCACCCTCCATGCCAGGCCCCGTGGACCAGAACGAAATCAGCCACGGATCAGACGGCGTCGTCGCCCACCTCGCCCGTACGGATACGAACAACCTCTTCGACGTTGGAGACAAAGATCTTGCCGTCTCCAATCCGGCCGGTACGGGCGGCTCGGACAATACCGTCGATCGCAGCCTCGACGGTCGAATCGCTCACGATCACCTCAACCTGCACCTTGGGCAGGAAATCGACCACATACTCGGCGCCACGGTAAAGCTCGGTATGGCCCTTCTGGCGGCCAAATCCCTTGACCTCGGTCACCGTGAGGCCCGAGACGCCGACCTCGGCGAGCGCCTCGCGCACCTCGTCGAGCTTGAAGGGTTTGATGATCGCAGTAACTTTTTTCATCCGACTTTCTCCAAAACGCGACTGGCGATTATCCGGGTCACGCGCCGCTTGCGCCAGTACCGGCGCACAAATTACCGCGAACGCCCGTCCTGCGCCGCAATCGGGTACATGCAGGCGTCTAGTCGCGAAACCTTGAGGTGATGGGCATCCGCCAGTCGCGTCCAAAGGCTCTGTGCGTCACGCGGATGCCAACGGGCGCCTGTCTGCGCTTGTACTCGCTGATGCGAATCAGACGAACGACTTTTTCGACCGCGTCGCGCGGATGACCCGCGGCGACGATCTCGTCGATCCCGCGGTTGTCCTCCATATGCATCTGCATGATCGCGTCAAGCGTATCGTAGGGAGGCAGCGAATCCTGGTCGGTCTGGTCGGGCCGCAGTTCTGCGCTCGGCGCCCGCGTGATAATGCGCTCGGGAATGACGGGCTTGATGGCGTTACGCCAATTGGCGAGGCGGTAAACCAGCGTCTTGGCAATATCTTTGATGACGGCAAAGCCACCCGCCATGTCGCCGTACAGGGTGCAGTAGCCAACCGCCATCTCGGATTTATTGCCGGTGGTGAGCACGATCGATCCGTACTTGTTCGACAGCGCCATGAGCAGCGTGCCACGAATGCGGGCCTGTAGATTCTCCTCGGTCGTGTCTTCGGCTCGACCGCGAAATTCTTCTGCGAGCGTGCTGCGAAATGCATTGAAGCAGCCATCAATGCGGAACTCGTCGTAACGCACGCCGAGTCTCGTCACCATCTCTCTCGAATCGATCCAGGAGATATCCGCGGTGTAGGGAGAGGGCATCATCACCGCTCGCACTCTATCGGCGCCCAACGCATCGACTGCGATCGCGAGCGTGAGGGCGGAGTCGATACCGCCTGACAAGCCGATCACCGCCGAGGGAAAACCGTTTTTCCCGAGGTAGTCCCGCACGCCAAGAACCAGCGCGCGATAGACCTGCTCCTCGATGCAGAGGGGCGCTGCGACCGGACCGGGCAACAGATCGGCGACCGCCCCGCTTCCCGCGCGAATGCTGCCCGCAGCGCCCACCATGCCGCTACTGGCAGTCGCCGCAACGATCTCGTCGGCGCGGCCCACCTCCAGTACCAGCACGGCCGGCTCACAGAATGCCGCCTGGGCAACCAGTCGGCCTCGCGAGTCCAGTGCGAAGGACAAGCCGTCAAACACCAACTCGTCCTGACCGCCCACCTGGTTAGCAGCAAGTACAGGCATGCCCAGAACGCTGACGTGCTCGCGAGCGGTATCGACGCGAAGGGACTGTTTCCCCATGTGAAAGGGCGAGGCGTTGAGCACGAGCAGCACCTGGGCTCCGGCTTCGCGCGCGTGGCGCGGCGCTCGCTCGAACCAGAAGTCCTCACAAATCACCACGCCAAACCGTACCCCCTGGGATTCAAAGACTAGCGGGGCACCGTCGGGGGTGAAATAACGCTGCTCATCGAACACATCGTAGTTGGGCAGCTCGAGCTTGCGATACTCGCCCACGACCTCGCCACGGCAGAGGACAAGGGCGGCGTTGTAACGGCGCCCGGCCCGCAATACGGGAATCCCGACGACCAGATGCAGATCAAGGTCAGCGGTCGCAGCGAGCAGCCGCTCGAGCGCCGCCTCAGCCTTTTCGTAGAATGCGGGTCGAAGCAGGAGGTCCTCGGGCGGGTAGCCGCTGAGCGAAAGCTCAGGGGTGACCAGTACCGAGACCGACTGAGCCACCGACTCCCGGGCGGCGACCGCGATGCGGTCGACGTTGCCCTCGAAGTCGCCGACGGTTTGATTGAGTTGGGCAGCAGCGATCCGCATGACGACACGACGGCCTGAGGCCGCACACCGAGGCAAGGAAGAAACTGATTATCTCACGCGGGTTTGCCGCTCGATGGGGGAAATCGACGCGGCCGAGTGGGAAGCGCTTCGTGCCGGGGACGATCAGCCGTTTCTGAGTCACGCCTGGCTCTCGCTTCTCGAACAAACCGGCTGCGTCGCAGCGGATACCGGCTGGCAACCCTTTCACCTGACGATGCGGCGAGCGGGCCGGCTGGTCGCAGCGACCCCCCTCTATGTAAAGGGGCACTCGTATGGCGAGTATGTGTTCGACTGGGCCTGGGCAGACGCTTACCGGCGCCACGGGCTGGAGTATTTCCCCAAGCTGCTGTCTGCAATCCCCTTTACACCGGTACCGGGCGCGCGGCTTCTCGCGACCGACGACGAGGTTCGCTCAGCGCTCGCCCGCGCCCTGATCGCGCTTGCCAGGCAGTCGAAGATGTCCTCCCTGCATGTGCTCTTTCCGGGATCCGAGGAAGCCTCGCTTCTCGAGCAGGCCGGGGCGATGCTGCGCCGAGGCGTCCAGTTTCACTGGCGCAATGAAGGGTGGCGGGATTTCGATGCCTTTCTGAGCTCGCTCGAGCAGCCCAAGCGGAAAAAAATCCGCGCCGAGCGACGCAAGGTTGCTGAGGCAGGGGTGAGCTTCAGGCGCCTGGACGGCCATGAGATCTCGGAGGCGGACTGGGTGTTTTTCGGTCATTGCTACGCCACCACGTACGCCGAGCATCACTCGACGCCCTATCTCAGTCAGGAGTTTTTCCTCAGGCTGGGCGCAACCATGCCGGATTCAGTGCTGATGGTGCTCGCGCTACGCGATAACCGGCCGATCGCAGCGAGTCTGTTGATGCGCGACCGCAAGAGACTGTACGGGCGTTACTGGGGAGCAGTCGAGACGGTACCGTGCCTGCACTTCGAAACCTGCTACTACCAGGCCATCGAGGCCGCCATCGAGCGCGGGATCGAGGTCATCGAGGGCGGCGCCCAGGGTGAGCACAAGATGGCGAGGGGTTTTCTACCGGTCCAGACGGTCTCCGCGCATTGGCTCGCGGAGCCCGCTTTTTCTGACGCCGTACAACGGTTTCTCGAGCGCGAGGGCGATGCGATGGGCGGATATCTGAACGAACTTGGCGAGCGAACGCCGTTCAAAACATCGGCTTGACTGCCGCATCCTGATACCTGCGAATGCCGTCGAGAATCTCGCGTGCGGCATCATCGGCTCCGCCCCAGCCATCGACCTTGACCCACTTGCCCGGTTCAAGGTCCTTGTAGTGCTCAAAAAAATGTTGAATCGTCGCCAGGCGCTCGGGTGCAAGGTCTTGTGCGGCACGCCAGTGCTTGTAAATCGGCAGGATCTTGTCGATCGGGACGGCGAGCAGTTTGGCATCGTCGCCCGCTTCGTCATGCATTTTGAGCACCCCCAGCGGTCTGCAGCGCACCACGGCTCCCACCGCCACCGGGAAGGGCGTGATCACCAGCACATCGACCGGATCGCCGTCACCGGCGATCGTGTGCGGGATGTAGCCGTAATTACAGGGGTAGTGCATCGAGGTCATCATGAACCGGTCGACGAAAAGCGCGCCGGTCTGCTTGTCGACCTCGTACTTGATGGGGTCCGCGGCCATCGGGATTTCGATGATCACGTTGAAGTCATTGGGCACATCCCGGCCACAGTCGACGCGATCAAGGTTCATGGCGAACTCCAGTTAGGGGTGTATGAGATGCGGCGGGCCACGCAGCGGATAAGGCTCAGGCCGGCTCAGCCGGATCAGGCGCATCGGGCAGGCGCGGCGGCGCGGCGGGCCCGCTGGCCGCGAGCGGCGTCGTTGGCCACTCGACCAGCGGATCGCGGACTCCGTCGATGGCCGCAAGCCGCCAGTAGCGCAGCGCCTCGTCATGCCGACCCAGGCGCTCGAACAGGGAGGCCAGCAGGCTCCTCGTCTCTCGCCCGGGAGCCTGCGCCTCGGCGAGGCGCAGAAACTCTTCTGCTCTGCCCCACAGCCCTTCGGCTGCGCAAAGGCGCCCCGCGGCTATCGTAAAGGAAGAATGGTCACCGTGACGGTTGCGCCAGGCTTCGAGGCGGCGCAGACGATCGCGGGCAGGAATGGACTTCAGGGCCGCGTAAATCGGCACCAGACGCTCGGCGAGCCGCCGGTCCAGGATGGCGACCAGCAGTTCCGCGGCCTGCTCGGGCCGGTCCGCTGCGCTCAGTGCACGCGCTGCCGACTCGGCAATCTCGTCAATGTCGCGCTCGGCGCTGGTGAGTAAACCAACCAGCTCCTGCAAGCCGTGCGCATCGTCACCGCGCTGGCCGATGAGCTCGCGCATCGCCCGGATTTTGAGGCCTCGAACCAGACTGGGGTGAAGCGCCTCGCGCTTGTCGAGTTGGCGAACGGTTGCAAACACCGCCTGCCAGTCCCCCAGCTGCTCGTGCGCGCGCAGCGCGATCCTGAGGGCCTGGATATGACGGGCTCCGCGCGAATGGAGCCTCGCCACGGCCTCGAGCGCATCGGTGGGTCGCTGATCCTCGACCGCGAGTTCGGCCCGGCACATCAGTGCGCCATTGGTCGAGGCCTTCTCCGACGCGGCCAGTTCCAGCCAGCGTTCCCGCCGCTCACCATCATGCAGACGATGCGCTGAGCGCGCGGCCAGCAAGGCCGCAGCCCCCGCCAGCTCTGGCTGGGCGAGCGCGGGCTGGACCAGCCTTTCGGCCCGCGCATAGCGGCCCTCGTTGAAAGCGATCACGCCGTCGCGAAGACCGGCGAGTGCCGCATCGCGTAAGCGTCGCCCCCGATACAGCCGAACCCGCTGCGGCAGATCGACCGCATTGGAAAGCGCAAGGAGCAGCAGATGCAGAAGCGCAAAAAGCGCAAACAGCGCGAGCAGCACCAGATTGAGAGAAACGTCCACCCGGTACGGGGGCCAGAGCAGGGCGACATTGCCCTCGTTCACCCGCATCAGCAGCGCCAGCGCGACAGCAACCGACAGCACCAGCAATACGCCGATCACGCGTCCCATGCGTCAGCCCCGGCTATCGCGAAGCGCGCGGAGCTTGCGTACCTCACGCAGACTCTCGGCCGGCTGAGGCGGCTCCAACATGAGCTTGGCCGCGCGGAGCTGGTTCAGCTGCTCGAGCGAGCCCTTGACCAACCTGTTGTCGGTGTCGTAGTAGCGGTTGAGCCACTCAATCGCCCGATTGAGATCGGTCTTGAATTGCAGGTCATTGCGGCCCAACAGCCCCAATCTCGCGTTGAGAAGCATCAGCCGCATGTTTTCGCGCAGGAAATAGGCCTGGTCGGGCGCCAGAAGCGGCGCATCGGGTTCATCGACCCGGCGCACACGGATGAGCTTCTGCAGTTCCTCCTTGAGGAGCGCGAGCCCAGAAGCCGCCAAACCCTCGTCGGCTCCCCCCGAACGCCCCGGCGAATTGGGATCCGTCGAGCGGGAACGGGGTAGTACTGAAGATACCAGCGGCAACTGCTCGACCAGACCGATCAGGCTATCCAGCCGCGCGGACATCCCGGAAATATCCGCAGCGGGATGGGCCTTGAGGCGCTCGATATCACTCACCAGAGCTCGTCTGAGCGGGGTAAGCGTCGGGTCTTTCTGTCGGCCAAGCCGCGCATCGACCTCCTGCAGCGCCGCGACTGCAATCCGCGTATCCGCGCCCAGGACGAGTTGCTGAGAGGCGAGCATCAGCACCGATTCGGTCTCCGCAAGCACCGCATCGGCGGACTCCTGCACGAGGCCCCGGTAGAGTTTTTCGACCTGCGAATAAAGTCCCTGCGCCTCGGCCATGCGGGCATCAACCAGCACCTGGCGCTGCTGCAGGTCGCGCAATTGTTCCCGCGAGACTTTGAGGGCCGCCTCAAGTTCGGCGACGCGCTTGTCGCTGCCGTCAAGCCGGCGCACTGCCCCGGACTCGAGCCTTTCGGTACGTTCGCTCACCATGAAGACGGCCACAAGCGCAGCGGCCCCCAACAGCGGCCCGGACCAGCGCCCCAGCGCGGTGGAGCGCGCGCGCGCGATCTTGGCAGGACTGGGGGGCTGGCGGTCCCGCGGAGATTCGGGATTGGGGTGCGACGGTGGATCGGACAAGCGGGACGCTCGGATGAGAAGGCCGCAGAGGGCGTGGACAAAAGTTCAT
>CAZZKA010000175.1:0-7847 GCA_964654745.1 uncultured Bordetella sp.
AGCGACATCGGCAGCATGGCGCGAAAGTAGAAGGAAAAAATGATGTCCGGCGCAACGCCAAAAACCCTCGCCGCGAGCGCCTCAGACGCCAAGTCCTCGGCATACACAACCGGTGCGCCAAGCTCGGCTGCCGTATCGGCAACGCGCGCAAACCAGCGTCTTTCCCCCGGGTGATCGTGATGCGTCACCACCAGCGCGAGCTCCACGCCTGCTGCGGCCAGCACGCGAAGACATCGATCGCCGACATTGGAGTAACCGAAAACGACCGCCCTCATGGGCGAGGCCCGCCGCGCGAGGGAGCTTGAGCCCCCACCTCAGCCCCCACCTCCGCCCGCGCCTCCAGGACCGCGCTCACCCGATAGCGCGGCCGCCTCCTCACCTCCTGCTGGATGCGGCCGACATACTCGCCCATCAATCCGATACCGAGCAGCACGATCCCCACGCAGAAGAACAGGAGCGCAAAAAGGGTGAACACCCCCTCAACCTCGGCACCCAGCATGAAGCGCCGGACCATGAGCAGCACGAACAGCGCAGCCGCACCCAAGGCCACGACGATGCCCGCGAGCGAAAACCACTGCAGGGGCGTCGTGGAAAAGCCGGTCACCAGATCGAAGTTGAGCCGGATCAGTTTGTAGAGCGAGTACTTGGACTCACCCGCCGCACGCTCCTCATGCGCCACCACGATCTCGGTCGGCCGGGCGGCGAACGTGTAGGCGAGAGCCGGTACAAAGGTGTTGACCTCCTGGCAGGCATTCAAGGTGTCGACGAGAGCTCGGTCATAAGCGCGCAGCATGCAGCCTTGGTCAGTCATTTCGATGCGTGTGATCCGCTCGCGAAGCGCATTCATGAGCCGGGAGGCTACCCGCCGGAACGTTGAGTCCTCCCGGCTTGCGCGGATCGTGCCCACGTAGTCGTGACCGGCGCGAATCTCGGCAACGAGCCGCGGAATCTCCTCTGGAGGATTCTGCAGATCGGCATCCAGCGTCACCGCTATCCTGCCGCGGACATGTTCGAAACCGGCCATGATCGCCATGTGCTGGCCGAAATTGCCATTGAACAGCACGACCCGGGTGACATCCGGCCTGGCCCGGAACTGCTCGGCTAGCAGCGCCGCCGAGCGGTCCCGACTGCCATCGTTGACGAAGATGACCTCATAGCGCTCACCCATCGCATCGAGCGCCGGATAAAGCCGCGCAAAGAGCCGCGCGAGCGTGGCCTCTTCGTTGTAGACAGGAATCACCACCGACAGCTCCGGCGGCTGCGCCGACCCGGGTGACACCGCGCCCTCGACCCTGTCGGAGGCCGTCATGACAGCCGCTCCCGGCAACATTCGGCAAGTGCCGAAACGATGCGCGGCACCGCATCCTCAGCGAGCGAAGGAAAGAGCGGCAGGGTAAGGATGCCCTGACCAATCCGCTCGGACTGCGGCAGCTGTCCCTCGCGCCAGCCTTGTGCGCGATAAAAGCTGAAGGTATGAAGCGCAGGATAGTGCACGCCCGTTCCGATCCCGCGCTCGCGAAGCGCGCCCATCACCGCGGCCCGGCCGCCAGACAATCGCTCGGCCGGCAGCACGACCTGAAACATGTGCCAGTTGGTGAGCGCGCCGAGCGGATCCGCTGCAGGGGGCAGCGCGATGCCAAGTTCGGCCAGTCCCGACCGCTCGGCCGCCTCGAAGTAAAGCCCTGCAAGCCGCGCGCGGCGGGCGGTGATCGCATCGAGCTTGGCGAGTTCGCCCAGCCCCACGGCCGCATGCACGTCCGAGAGGTTGAACTTGCCGCCCGGCTCCTCCACATCCATGCCGTCCAGCCCGCTGCGTATCACGCCTTGCAGGCGCAGACGCTCGGCGCGCAGCGCCTCGCTCTGCGAATTCATCACCAGGCAGCCACCCTCCACCGACGTGATGTTCTTGTTGGCATGGAAACTGAAGCTCACCAGATCCCCCAGGGCGCCGATCCTGTTGCCGCGCCAACGCGAATCGATCGCCTGCGCCGCGTCTTCGATCACCCGAAGATCGTGGCGCCGGGCGATCGCGTACAGCCGGTCCAAGTCCACCGGAAGCCCCGCGAGATAAACCGGCATCAGCGCACGGGTTCGCGGTGTGATCGCCGCCTCAAGCGCCGACAGGTCTATGTTGCGCGTTATCGGATCAACATCGACGAATACTGGCTTTGCGCCCACCGCACAGACCACATTGGCGGTTGCTACCCAGGTAAGCGCGGTGGTGATCACCTCGTCACCCGGACCGATTCCCGCAAGACGCAGCGCCACCTCCATGGTCGAGGTGCCATTGGCAAAGGCGCGAACCGGCCGGCCACCGAATAGCTCTGACAGCCTCGCCTCAAACGCCTGCACCTTGGGGCCCGAGGTGATCCACCCTGAGGCAAGCACCTCGCCCACCGCAGCGATCGTCGCCGCGTCGATCTGCGGGCGGGTAAAGGGTATGAAGGGCGCGCCGCTCACGATCGGCGGGGGGGCAGCGAAAGGGGGTCCATGGGCATATTGTCTCAGCTACGCGAAATCAGCCAAACGCCCGCGAGGATGAGCAGGATCCCTCCCCATCGGGTGGCATTGAGCACTTCGCCAAACAGCCACCACGCGGCGAGGGCGTTGACCACATAACCCAGCGACAGGAGCGGATAGGCGAGCGACACGTCCACGCGCGAAAGACCGATGATCCAGACGCCCACGCTCACCCCATAGCAGGCGAGCCCGGCGAGGATGGGCCACTGGCCCGCGACGCGCCACGCCGTTGACCAGAGATCACTCCATCCGGGATTGAGCGGGCCAAGCGGCGTGACCCCGGCCTTCAAAAGGAGCTGCGCACCCGCGTTGAGGAGCACGCCCAGCAAAATGAGCAGAAAGGTTCCAAGCGTCATGGCGCAGCCGGTTTGAAGTTGGCAACAACGACCCGGCGGGAGTCTCGCGCGACCTCCTCCATGACAATCGATTGGTCGCGGAGCTCGTTGAAGGTCGCCGGCGTCATGAGCGCAAGCGCTCTGGGACCATGCTGCCAGTGATCGAGAAACTGCGCCAGCGTCGGCACCCAGCGCTCCGGCTCACGGCTCACGCCGAAAGCGAGCTCGTCCGGGGTTTCGACCATGATCAGCCGGTGCTGCAACGCAAAGGGGAGCGTGTGATCGAGCCGGCGCACGCCGTAGAGCGGCATCTGCTCGGTGAGCACCCGCGATACCGCCGGCGCAAGCGACACGCCGGAGGTCACTGCGCCGATCTGGTTGTGTCCAACCGCGGCAACCAGCGTCGCGGTCAGTGCGCCAAGCGCGTAGGCCGCGCGACTCTGTTGAATCGAGCGCCGCGCGAGCCACCACGCGAGCGCGGCCGCGGCCGCGGCAATCGCCGCCGCGGCGACAAACCACTGCGCCAAGGCTTCGAAGTGCATGCGCGGCGTATCGGGCTGCTCCATCCGGCCGACGAGCGGCGACAGCGCTGCGAGCGCCAGCGCGACGACGCACGCCATGAACAGATGACGCCGCCAGGCGCGCTCCGAAAGGCGTTCGAGTGCGAGCGCCGCCAGCACCGCCAGCGCGGGCAGCACCGGCAGGATGTACCCGGGGAGCTTGGAACCGGAGGCGCTGAAAAACAGAAATATCGACCCCGCCCAGGCGATGAGGAGCCGCTCGATCGCAAGCCCCGCCTGTGCCGGCGCGGACGCAGGTATCGTCGCCTGCGCCGATCCCGCCCGCGGGGTCACACCGGACAACGGCCCGGGAGCCGGGGCGATGGGCAGATCGCGCCCTGACGCTGCGCGCGCAGCCCCTCTGGCCATCGCCCACCAGAGCCCGGCCCAGGGAAGACTTCCTACGGCAAGCAGCGGAATGAAGTACCACCACGGGTTGCTGCGACCATGCATCGTGGTGGTGTAGCGCTGAAAATGTTCCTGGATAAAAAAGAAGTGCAGAAACTCGGGGTTGCGCACCGACACCAGCCAGAACCACGGCACGGTGATGGCGGCGAACATGACCAGCCCCGAAAGCAAATGGAGTCTCTTAACTAGCTGCCAGTCGCGGCTCCAGAGGATATAGACGGTGAGTACCAGTCCCGGCAGCACGACACCGATCAGCCCTTTGCTCAACACCGCGACCCCCATGGCCGCCCAGGCAAGCAGCATCCAGCGCCGGCGGCCGATCCGATCTGTCGCCGGATGGTGCGCGAGCATGAAGGCGGCAAGCACCACCGCGAGCGCCGCCGACACACCCATGTCCAGCGAATTGAACTGCCCGCCCAACACCCAGAGCGGCATCGCCATCATCACCAGACCGACCGTGCCCGCAAAACGTGCGCCCCACCAGCGCGCGCATGCGAGCATCAATGCGCCGATGCCGATCAGGCTGCTGGTCGCAACCCACAGCCTCGCCTGCCAGATGCCTACGCCGAAAACATCAAAGGCAAGGGCCCCCATCCAAAAATGGAGCGGGGGTTTCTCAAAGTATTTGAGCCCGTTGTAACGCACCGTCACCCAGTCGCCACTTGCCGCCATCTCACGCGCAATCTGCGCGTATCGCCCCTCATCGGCGGGCAGCAGCTCGCGCAGTCCCGTCGCGCCAAACCAGGCAGCCAGGACCGCAACCAGCATCAAGATCGCCCCCCATTCGACACCCGCCCCTTCGCGGGCGTCCTGCGGTCCGTCCAAGCGCTCTGCCTCCCTCTGATAAGCCGTCCGCCCCGGCCCGAGGAGGAGGATACCAATGCCTGGGGCGCCACCGCGCGATAATGACCGCCATGAAGAGCTATCTTGATCATTTGGTCGTCATTGCCCCGGACCTTGCGAGCGGAGCCGCCTGGTGCGAGGCGCTGTTAGGCGTAAGCCCCGCCGCTGGGGGCGCACACCCGCTCATGGGCACGCACAACCGGCTGGTGCGCCTGGAGGGCGACGCCTTCGCTGATGCGTATCTCGAAATCATCGCCATCGATCCGGCAGCGAATCCCGAACGCAAGCCCCCGCTTGCGCGCTGGTTCGACCTGGACGATCCCGCCCTGATGGCGCGAATCGCCGCCCGCGGCCCGCAGCTCGCCCACTGGGTGGTGCGAACCGATAATGTCGCGGCGGCTACGGACTCCTGGGCGCGGCTGGGCATCGATCGCGGGCCGGCGTTGGCCGCCTCACGCATGAGCGCAGCCGGCCTTCTCACCTGGAAAATCACCGTGCGCGACGATGGCGCCCGCCTCCTCGACGGCTGTCTACCCACCCTGATCGAGTGGGGACCCGTCCATCCGGCGCCTGCGCTTACCGCGCAGGGCGTGGTGCTGGAGGCCCTCTCGCTCAGCCACCCCGAGGCGGCCCGGATTGAGCGGGCTTTTTCCGCGATCGGTCTTGAAGGGGTTGCGGTCCGTCATGGACCGGCCGGGCTTTCGGCATCCCTCTCGAGCAGAGCGGGCAGGCCTCTGCTGCTTGGGGGCGGTGCGCCCTGAGCGTGTCCGCTGATCGGGTCCGGACGTCGAGCCGCACCACGGCGCGAGGATCGCCGACGGCAGCTCAGCCGCCGAGCTCCTTGCGAACGATTGCAGCGCCCGCGACCATAGATCGCATCTTGCCCACCGCGACCTCACGGGGCAGATATTTCATCCCGCAATCGGGCGCGACGATGATGTCCTTCGCCGCCGCGTAGGGGAGCGCCCGCCGGATGCGCGCTGCGATCGTCTCGGGCGACTCGATCTGAGGATCAGAGAGATCGACCACGCCCAGGATGATTTTCTTGCCGGCCAGATCGCGCAGCACCGCGGTATCGAGATTGGACTGCGCCGTCTCCAGGCTCACCTGACGGCACGAACAACCCTTGAGTTGCGACAGAAACGAATAACCGCTCGGCCGCTCATGGATGATGTGCGCGTAGCCAAAGCAGATATGGACAGCGGTCGCTCCGTCGATGCCCTCAAGCGCTGCGTTGAGCGCGGCCAGTCCGTACTCCTCTGCGGGCTTGGGGCGGGCCTGCATATAGGGTTCATCGACCTGAACGATATCGGCGCCGGCGGCAAAAAGATCGCGGATCTCCGCATTAACCGCCGCCGCATAGTCCATCGCCGCCTCGGCGGGATGCTTATAAAAATCGTTTTGCGCCTGCTGCGACATGGTGAAGGGTCCGGGTACCGTCACCTTGATCGTGCGCGTCGTGTGGCGCCTCAGAAACCGCACATCCTCCACCTGAACAGCGTGCTTGCGGCGGATCCGGCCGACGATCCGCGGCACCGGATTAGGATGGCCGGAACGATCGAGCGCCGTTCCCGGATTGTCGATATCCACACCCTCGAGCGCGGTCGCAAACCGGTTCGAATAGCTCTCGCGCCGGATCTCGCCATCGGTGATGATGTCCAGACCCGCCTGCTCCTGTAGCTTGATCGCCATGATCGTGGCGTCATCCTGCGCTTCGGAGAGGTGCTCGGCCGGTATCCGCCAGAGTTCGCGGGCCCGTACCCGCGGCGGAAACCGCCCGCCGAGATTCTTGCGATCGATCAGCCACTCGGGCTGGGGAAGACTCCCGACGAGCGAGGTCGGCAATAGCATGACGGACTCCTGTTGACTTGCGCTGCCTGTCAGTGTGTCATTTCCACCGACCCGCCGGGTCCCTTGCAGCGCTACTTTCCGATACAGAACCTGGAAAAAATTTCGCCGAGGAGCGCATCGGCGCTGACCCATCCCGTGATGCTACCGAGGCGGGTCTGCGCCAGGCGCAACTCCTCGGCAGCCAGCTCAAGCCGCGCGCTGCCTGCCTCCAGACAAACGAGCGCCAGCGCCACATGCTCGCGCGCCCCCGCGAGCGCCTGCAGATGCCGCTCGCGCGCGATAAAACTCGTCTCGGCACCCGGCTCCCCGCCAGCAAGCGCGAGGAGCTTTGCCCGCAACCGATCGATGCCGTCACCGCGCTGCGCCGACAACCAGACTTGCGTTGCGCCATCTGGCGGACAGGGCTCGGTGAGCAAGTCCACTTTGTTGCATACGAAGAGGCGCGGGGTTGCCGGATCAAGCCGGCTCGCCATCGCCGAGGCGATCTCACGCGCCGCGGGCGAGAGCTGGGGATGCTGCGCCGGCTGATCGCCTCGCGCGCCTGTTGCGCCACCGCCTGCCATCACTTCTCGCGCATCGACAAGGTGAATGACGCAATCGGCCTCGCCTACCGCCTCCCAGGCTCTCGCTATCCCGATCCGCTCGACCTCATCATGGGTCTCGCGCAGCCCCGCGGTATCGACGACTCGCACCGGGACCCCTTCGATTTGAATCGTCTGCGAGATCCGGTCGCGGGTGGTCCCCGCCACAGGGGTCACGATGGCGAGTTCGGCACCCGCGAGCGCGTTGAGGAGGGAGCTCTTCCCTACATTGGGCTCCCCCACCAGCACCACCGAAAATCCCTCGCGCAACAACGCGCCGCGGCGCGCACTGGCAAACACCTCGTCCAATGCAGAGGCACACGCAAGCAGGTGCGTTTTCGCTTGCGCCGCCTGCAGAAAGTCGATCTCTTCTTCGGGAAAATCCAGCGTTGCCTCGACCAGCGCCCGCAATTCGGTAAGTCGACCGCCCAGCGCCTCGACCTGCCGCGAAAACTCTCCCGAGAGTGACCGCGCCGCTGAGCGCGCCGCCCGCTCCGTGCTCGCATCAATGAGGTCGGCGACCGCCTCAGCCTGCGCAAGATCGAGTTTGTCGTTGAGATAGGCGCGTTCAGTGAACTCGCCGGGCTCAGCCAGCCGGACACCGAGCGCCGCGCCCAATTCCAGCACCCGCTGCAGGACCAGCTGCATCACCACCGCGCCGCCATGGCCCTGCAACTCCAGCACATCCTCCCCCGTGTAGGAGTGCGGCGCGGGAAATGCGATCGCCAGGCCCCGGTCGATCGCCTCGC
>CAZZKA010000176.1:0-7842 GCA_964654745.1 uncultured Bordetella sp.
ATGGCGCTACCTGCGCCCCCCGCGCCAAGCAGTACGACATGGCCCAGATCGGCATTGGGGAGCCTGCGCTCGAAGCCCCATCGCCAGCCCGAGCAGTCGGTGTTGTATCCGGTCAGCTTTTTGCCGTTTCGCACGACGGTATTGACCGCGCCGATGGCGCGCGCGTCGTCGGCGATATCGTCAAGGAGCGGGATGATCGCCTGCTTACAAGGGAAGGTCACGTTGAAGCCGTCGAAACCAATCGTGCGCATCGACCGCACAAGCTCAGGGAGCACCGATACATCGCTCGATGTCAGTTCAAGGTCAATGATCTGATAGTGCAGTCGCACGCCCTGCTCGGTCGCCTCGCGCATTTGCATGGCTGGCGTGAGTGAAGCCTGAATGCCGCTGCCGATCAATCCAAGCAGCAACCTTGCCCTACCGCCGGCCTCATTGGGCTGCCTGAAAGTTGAACGCACCGATCCCTCTACCTTATTGTTAACCCGCCCAGCCGGCGCGCCTCAAGGAGTGGCGCGATCTAAAGCTTTTCGCTAAGACATTAATCTTCCAACAGAACTTCTTTTTCGCAAAGCCGAAGCCAGAGCGCAGAATCTCGTACGAGTCGTGCAAACCTGATCATGATTGACTGAAGTGTCCGAAATGAAATCCATTTATTTGCCACCCGTGCCACGCCCAGCTATCGCGGCGCTGCGAAGTTCGCGTATTCGGGAGGTCGCCAACGCCGGCATGGCGCGGACCGATGTGCTCGCATTCTGGTTTGGCGAGTCGGACGAAGTGACGCCTGACCCGATACGCCAAGCCGGCATCGCTGCGATCGAATCGGGCGATACTTTCTACCGGCACAACCTCGGTATTGTGTCGCTGCGTGAAGCGATCGCCGCCTATGAGACAAGGCTCCATCGGCCGACGCGCGCTGATTCGATTGCGGTTACCAACTCCGGGATGTCGGCGCTCATGATCGCGATGCAGGCGCTGATCAGCCCCGGCGATCGGGTAGTGGTCGTCACGCCGGTTTGGCCCAATCTGATCGAGACGCCCCGCATCCTGGGCGCCTGCGTGGTCACCGAGCCGCTGCTACCGGGACCCGCCGGATGGCGACTCGACCTTGAGCGGTTGCTGTCGAGCCTGAGTCCCCAGACACGCCTGCTGATCATTAACTCGCCGGCCAATCCCACCGGGTGGACCATGAGCTCCACAGAGCAACGGGCGGTGCTCGAACACTGCCGTCGCCTTGGCATCTGGATTCTCTCTGACGATGCCTATGGCAGGTTGTTTTTTGGGACTGTCGCCGGACAGCAGCCGGGGTCGGCGCCCCTGTCGGCCGTCACAGCCCCGGAGATCGCCGCGCCTTCATTTCTCGATGATTCGGACCCAGCCGACCGGGTGATTTCCGCCAATACATTCTCCAAGACCTGGCGGATGACCGGCTGGCGGTTGGGCTGGATCAATGCACCGGCCGAGCTGATGGGCGCGCTCGGCACGCTGATCGAATACAACACCAGCTGCGCGCCGGGATTCGTACAGCAGGCGGGACTGGCCGCGCTCCAATCGGGTGAAGCGGATATCCAAGCGGCGCGCGATCGCCTCAGGCGCTCGCGCGATTTTCTGCTGGCGGGGCTTCGCGATATCGATTCAGTCGAGTGCCCGACACCCGAAGGCGCGATGTATGCGTTTTTTCGCGTTGACGGCGTGGCCGACAGCCTGCAGTTCTGCAAGCGCCTGGTGATCGAGGCAGGCCTTGGGCTGGCCCCGGGCTCGGCCTTTGGCGAGGAGGCCGAGGGCTGGGTACGGTGGTGCTTTGCGACGGGTATCGGTCGGCTCGAGGACGGGCTTGCGCGTTTTCGCGCGGGGCTCGCTCTGGCGCGCCGCTGAGGCAGCGCCAGCCCGTTTTAAGCAAGTTCGTTAGGGCGAATCCGCCGGGGCGGCCGCTGCGGCGGTCGGCCGCCGGGCCGGCCGTCCTGAATCAGAACAGGTGAACCGCCGTTGGCGCGAAGAATCCTATGCACGAAAAAACGATGCCCAGCGAGCCCAGCCCGACCGCCACCCAACCGAGTGCGGCGATGCCGGTGATGATCATGGCTGAAGCCAGCACGATGGCGATCTGAACGAGCGCCGATGAAAGCTCGTACTGATGGTAGGCCGCCATGGCCAGGTCGCGCTTGGCCTCCTGCTCCTTCGCTCGGGCCATCAGCTCCTTGCGGCCCTCGCGGGTATCAGGCTCGGAGTCGTAGCGCGCAGCCGTCGATTTCCACTTGGCGATCTGGGCCTTGGCGGCGTCGCTCAGCGCGGACTCGGCTTCCAGGGCTTCCGCGGCGGTCCGAACCGTGGTCAAGCGGATGGTTTTGGCCTGATAGAACGCCCATAGATTCGCTGCTTCGATGTTGTGTGTGAGCGCAGCGGTCTGCGCCGCTTTGCCCAGCGTCTCGCTGAATGCGAGAACCAGCGCGAGTAGGGCGATCAGCAGCGCGACTTTCTTGTTGTTCGGTTCGACGTGGGGTCCGTGACCAGACATGGCGACTCCAGAGGCGGGTGAATGTTAGGAGACTGACGGTACCGGGCGGGTTGACCGTCTTCGACCGTACAAACGATGGCGATCTTAGCCGAGGTGCGCGATCTGCGCATCAAGACCGAGCGTCTGCCTCGCCTCGGCGGGGGGCGCGACTTCGCACCCGGCCCGCCGCGCAATGCGGACGACTTTGTCGACGCGTCTGTCTTGGCGGGTCGTCAATCAACTCCATGTCGAGCAGGACGCGGGCGGGATCGGCGAGCTCGCGCGGCGCGCCGGCCCGTGAATCGATCCAGATCAATCCGCCTGGATCTTGGCTGCCTTGACCACGTCGGCGTAACGCTCGAGATCGCGTTTCATGGCTGCATGGTACTGCTCGGGCGTTCCCGGAGCCGGGGTGATGCCGAGCTTGTCGAGCCGGGCGCGCGCATCCGGATCATTGAGCATCTCATTGAGGACCGCATTCAAGCGATCGATGATGGGACGGGGTGTCTTGGCTGGGGCGAGCAGGCCCACCCACGAGTCGATGACGAAATCCTTGATCCCCGCATCGATAAAGGTCGGTACATTGGGCAGCGAGGAGGCTCGCTCGGATGCGGGAACGGCGATCGGCTTGATTCGCCCGCCCTGTATCAGCGGCAGCGCGCCGGCGACCGCAGTCCACACCAATGGGATCGTTCCCGCCTGCAGGTCGATCATCGCCTGCCCGCCGCCTTTGTAGGCGACGTGTACGAGGTTGGCGCCCGCCTGGATATTGAGCATCGAACCCGCCAGATGCGGCGTGCTGCCTACGCCGGAGGTGCCGTAGCTGAGCCCGTTGGGCTCTTTCTTGGATAACGCGATCACTTCGCCTAGCGTGTTGACCTTCAGGTTGAGGTTGGCCACCAGGATCAGCTTGGCGTCACCGATCTTTCCTATGGGGGCGAAGTCGCGGAGCGTGTCGAACGGGACCGATTTGAAGACGTTGGGGTTGATCACCATCGTGCCATCGAATCCGAGCAGCAGCGTGTAACCGTCCGGTTCGGCGCTGACGACGGCAGAGGTGCCGATGTTGCCCGAGGCGCCGGGGCGGTTGTCGACGTTGATCGGTTGACCCAGCCGCTTACTCATGATCTCGGCGGCCAGCCGCGCGCTCGCGTCGGTGACGCCGCCGACAGTAAACGGGACGATGAGCCGGATCGGCTTGGTCGGGTACGCAGCCTGTGCGCTCGCTATGGCGGGCAGCGTAACGGCCGCCGCTGCAGCGAGGGTGAGTCTGGCCAGAAGCCATCTGCGAAGTGCGGTCATCGGATCATCCTTGCGGTGGTGTGAAATCGAGCTTGGTGATGGTAGCCGATCCCGTTAGCTGGATCGTGCCAACGCCCGGCGCGATCGGGAAATTCCCGGTTTGCGCGCAATCGCCCTCCGATGTTTTAAGCGCGTATCTCGCCGGTCGAGCGGGCCCTTTTGTCAAGCGGGCTTTTTCTCACCGCCTGGGCATTCATGGGGCCTCGCGCGTCCGCGCCCTCGCTGAGGGTTACCGCGTTCCGCCTTGCGCCGACACACGGGATGCAGGGCGAGCGCCATTGCGGCAAACTATGCTCTCTTTCGCGACACGACCCGTCTTCTTCGCCAATGAGCTCCAGCCCCTTCGCGCAAACGCTCGCCCGAGTCGTCAGTATCCGACCCGGTGAGGGGCGTTCGCTCGGTTGGGCAGTCGCCTACTTTTTCTTTGTGCTCTGCGCGTATTACGTTCTGCGGCCGATACGCGATGAAATGGGTGTGGCTGCCGGCGTAGCCAACCTGCAATGGCTCTTCACCGCGACATTCGTTGTCATGCTGCTTGCCATGCCAGGGTTTGGTGCGCTGGTTGCCCGTTTGCCGCGGCGGCGCTTCATCGCGTGGGTCTACCGTTTTTTTGGACTGTCCTTGCTCGTCTTCTGGATATTGCTGCATTGGGACATCGGTCGGGTCCATGTGGCGAGAGCGCTTTTCGTTTGGGTAAGCGTCTTCAATCTGTTCGTTGTGACCGTATTTTGGGGATTCATGTCCGAGCGCTTTGGCTTTGAACGAGGCAAACGGCTGTTTGGCTGCATTGCTGCCGGTGGGACTGCCGGCGCGCTTGTCGGCCCCTCGCTCACCGCTGTGCTCGCCGTTCCTCTCGGACCTGCCAATCTTCTGTTGGTCTCGGTTGTCCTCCTTGAGGCGGCTACGCGCTGTGCCGGCGCCCTCATGTCTCTGAGCCTGCCGGCGGGCGACGAGACGGCGCGAGCCGAGGCTCGCGCAGCGCGAGAACCTGGTCGTCCGGCGGAGGGAGCAGCTCTGGGCGGAGGCGTGTGGGCGGGGCTTACCGAAGTGTTTCGATCGCGCTATCTGCAGCTGATCTGTCTGCATGTTTTACTGCTGTCACTCACCAACACCTTTCTCTATTTTCAGCAGGCCGCCGTCGTGGCTGGGGCTTTCGACAACCCCGCCGAGCGAACCCGTGTTTTCGCACTGATCGACCTGTCAGTCGGGCTTGCGACGCTAGCCGTCCAGTTGCTGATCACTGGCCGCATCATGGTGCGTTTTGGTGCGGGCCTTGCGCTTGCGCTCCTCGCTCTGGTCACGGCTTTGGGCTTCGCCGCGCTCGCTCTGGCTCCCGTCCTTGCGGTGGTGATCGCTTTTCAGGTGGCCAAGCGAGCAGCCGAATTCTCACTTGCAAACCCGGCTCGCGAGACGCTGTTTACCGTGGTCACGCCAGAGCAGATGTACAAGTCAAAGAGTTTCATCGACACCGCCGTGTTTCGCGCAGGCGATGCGGCAAGCGGATGGCTCTACGCCGGGCTGCGTCAGGCAGCCGCCCTCGAGGCTACGGTGATTGCCTGGATGACTGTACCTCTCGCCCTGGCTTGGGCGGCCATGCTTCTCAGGCTTGGCACACTGCAAAAGGCTCTGGCAGACCGAGCAGGTCCACCCCCTTCCTGATCCTCAAGGAGCAATGCGCATGACCTTTCCAAATACGAAAGCCAGTTTGCCCGGCGTTACCCGCTCTGACTTCATCCGCGGCGGTACGGCGCTCGCCGGGTTCGCCGCGCTGGGGCCGATGCTGCCTGCCCTCGCCGCAACCGGGCCTGTACTGAGGCGGCCGATTCCGTCCTCGGGCGAAATGATTCCCGTGATCGGCTCGGGCACCGCAGTGATATTTGATACCGACGCCCAAAACGCCAAGATTCCTGCACTGGTCGAGAGCATGCGCACGCTCCTTGCGGGTGGTGGTGCGATGATCGACACCGCGCCGACCTACGGCCAGGCCGAGAAGCGCCTGGGCGAGGTACTCAGGCAGATCGAGCCAGCGATCCGGGAAAAAGCGTTTATCGCCACCAAGATCAGCACTACGGGTGAACAGTCGGGTATTGATCAGGTGATGCAGTCGTACGCGGATATCGGTGTGCCGCGATTCGATTTGCTGCAAGTCCACAACGTACGCGACACCACAACCCATTTAAAGACGATCCGCCGCCTGCGTGACGAGGGCAAGGTCCGCTACATCGGCATCACCACCTCATTCGAGCGCACACACCCGGAGTTTGAGCGGGTCATGCGCGAGGAAAAGATTGACTTCATTCAGATCGATTACGCGCTCGACAATCGTCTTGCCGAGCAGCGCATTCTCCCCCTCGCGCAGGAGCGTGGGCTTGCCGTGATCATCAACCTGCCCTTTGGCCGGAACCGTCTGTTTGCTAAAGCCAAAGGCCGTCAGCTTCCCGACTTTGCCAAAGACATCGACTGCACGAGTTGGGCGCAATTTTTCCTTAAGTATCTGCTGGGGCATCCGGCGGTGACGGTAATCATCCCCGGTACTGACCGCCCCGAGTACGCGGTCGATAACCTTGCGGCTGCGCGCGGCCGTATTCCTGATCAGGCGATGCGAAAGCGCATGCTCGACTACTGGGACAGCCTGGGCTGACGGTAGCCTGGCGCCGCCGGGGGCGCAGCTTCGGCTTTCCGGTCGGGTTGGACTGCCGGGTTGCTGCGGCCGGTTCTTTGCTAACATCCCGCCCCGTGGGGCTTGCGTTGGACAGCCCGAAGCGCCGATTGGGAAAGGTTTGCTGTGGCGATCTTCATTTCCGAGGCTGAGGTCGAGCGCCTGCTCGACCGTGATGCGCTCATCGCGGGGCTGCGTAGCGCCTTGATCGACCTGTCCGAGGGGCGAGCAGCGCAGCCCTTGCGGTCGGTCTTGCCGTTTGCGCCGGACGGCGCCTTCAGCGCCTCGGCTGGTGGCGCCGACCCGCCCGGACTGCTGTTCCTCAAGCCTGCACAGATCGGAGATGCGCTTGCCACAAAGCTGATCACGCTCGTACCCGCCAATGCGTCGCGCTCACTGCCGACGCTGATGGCAACCGTGCTGCTTATGTCACCCGTCAGCGGCGAAGTTCTCGCTATCATCGAAGCCAACACCCTCACGGCGTTAAGAACCGCCGCAGCGACTGCGGTGGCGGTGGATGCGCTTGCTCAGCCGGATGCTGCAGTTGTTGCTTTTTTAGGTAGCGGCGTCCTCGCGCGCAGCCACGCCGAATTGCTGCGTCGCGTGCGCCGGGTGAGCGAAATCCGCGTGTGGAGTCGCAGTCCCGACAATGTCCGCACATGCGCGCGGGCAATCGACGGCATCGTCTCGCCCAGCGCCGAACAGGCTGTTCGGGGAGCCGACATCGTCTGCACGCTCAGCAATGCATCCAAACCGATTCTGATGGGGCGTTGGCTCAAACGGGGCGCTTTCGTGGCAGCGGTTGGCGCGCCGAGGCCCAGCTGGCGCGAACTCGACGATGAGGCGATGCGCCACCCCGTGATCGCCGACCAGCGCGAAGCGGCGTTAGTCGAGTCGGGTGATGTCGTGCTGTCAGGCTGCACAGTATTTGCAGAACTCGGTGAGATTCTCTCTGGACGCATCGCGAGGCCGCCAGCGGGCGAAACGGTCATTTTCAAGTCGCTGGGGCTGGCGATCGAAGACGCGGTAGCGGCACGACTGGTTTATGAGGCCGCAAAAACCCGGGATGCGCCGCGGATCTGAGCTCGCTCAGGGTCGAGCCCGTATCATGTTCTGATTTGGCGCGCATCCAAATGAGGGGTGTCTGATGGATTCATGGACGACCGATCCGCGTAGCGTTCTGAAAGCGCTCGGCCTCAGCGTTGCAGCTCCTCCCGTGGCGTCTGCCGCGCTAGCGGTTCGCAGTCCCGTCGATGGCGCCGAGATTGCACGCCTACCCGTTCATAGCCCCAGCTGGGCCGAGGACGCTGTGGCGCGGGCGAACGCTGCGAGCCGTCATTGGGCCAGCGTTCCCGCCCCGCAGCGCGGCGAGCTGGTGCGTCATCTTGGC
>CAZZKA010000177.1:0-7811 GCA_964654745.1 uncultured Bordetella sp.
GACTCTCCCTCGCCGCCCGGTCCGGGCAGTCGCATCATCTTCCACAGCTTGCACTCGAGCGCAACGGGGCTCTCGCCCACCCGAGGCGCGCGAACATAGTGGCCCGGAACGGCAGTCAGCCCCGAGAGCACAAACTCGTCGACTTCGGCCGCAACGGTGGCCGAACTCATGTTCATCTGGTGGGTGAGCGCGCGCGTCGCGAGCGAACAGGTGAACTCGCCGGAGGCCTCGATGTTGCGCTGGCTGTCCTTGTAGCCCTGCGAGGAGAACATCACCATCGGCGGCTTATCGGCGATCGCATTGAAAAAACTGTAAGGCGCGAGATTGTTTACGCCCTCGGGCGAAACGCTGCCAATCCAACCAATCGGGCGCGGTACCACGACAGCCTTGAAGGGATCAAAGCGCATGCCGTGCTGATTGGTTGCAGTATCGAAGTGCATGAAGACGCTCCGCTAAGGAAAGCCGCCCGCAGACGGCGATTTGACACGCAGTGACATACCGCAAGCGTATCCCACCTGCGTCTATTGCGCAGGAGTAACATTGCGGCATGAATCCTTCACAATCGTTCATAGCGCATTCCCCCAATAAGGTCTCCCACACGCCCGAGGGTTTCCGTTTCGGCCCTCGCCCTCTACGGACTGAATGGCCGGAGAACATTCCGCGCTGGTGGAATGCGGGTCGCGCTTTCGATACGCACTTTATGAATGCGCTCTCGGTCACTTTCCCCCACGGAGAGAAATTTTTCGTCGATGCGGTTCGGCACTACCGCGACCGCATCAGCGATCCCCGTCTGCAGGAAGAGATTTCAGCCTTCATCGGCCAGGAAGGCTGGCATCGAAGCGTGCATCGTGACTACAACGACTGGCTGCAGCGTCTCGGGCTTCCCGCGCACCGTCTGGATACCCTTGCCGCCGAGCGCATTGCGACTGTCAAGGCGAGGCTCAAGCCCCGGGGATGGCTCGCGGCGACAGTTTCGCTCGAGCACTTCACCGCCTTTCTGGCCCATACCCTGATTGCAGATCCCGGACGGCTCGAGGCAATGCATCCCAAGCTGAGACAGGTCTGGACCTGGCATGCGCTTGAGGAACTGGAGCACAAGGGTGTCGCCTTCGACGTTTACCTTGCGATCGGCGGGCGGCGCGCCCCGCTTCGGCGCGCGATGCTGCTGGTCACTTTGACGTTCCTGTTCGACATCACCCGCAATCTGATCGCCCTGCTCCGCGCCGACCGGGTCCTGTGGCGACCACGTACCTGGGTCGAGGCAGCAGGCTTTCTATTTGGTATGCGACGCGGCCTGATATGGCGGACCCTGCCTGCATGGTTTGCCTTTTTCGGTGGTCAGTTCCATCCCTGGCGACATGACGACCGGCGCCTCATCGAGCAGGCTCGAACCCTGTCGGGCCTCGCCAACTGAGCCGAGACGCACTTGCCCAGCCATTCCTCTTCTCAGGCGCCAGTCCCCGGATGGATCGCGGCAACCCTGCTTGTCCTCATTGCAATCGTCTTCAGCAGCAACCATGTCGCGGCGCGCCTTGCCTTCGATCACGGAGTGACGGTGATCACGGCGGTGGCGGTCCGCTCAGCCTGTACCGCGCTGGTGGTGTTGGGGCTGGTGGTCGCGGCTGGCGTTTCCCTAAAGCTATCGCGACTCACGCTCAGGCACGCTGCCATCGTCGGCGTGCTCATCACGATCCAGAGTTACTGCCTCTACGCGGCTGTTGCGCGGCTGCCGGTTGCGCTTGCGCTCCTCACCTTCAATACCTTCCCCATTGTGATAGCACTCCTCGCCTGGGCGATGGGCGGCGAACGACCGAAGCGTCGTACCTTGATCGCCATGCCTGTGATCTTCGGCGGCCTTTTTCTGGCGCTTGATGCGGTCAAATGGATCACTCAGAGCCAGATGCCAGCGCCCGACGCGCTAGCGGGGGTCGCGTTTGCGCTGGGTGCCTCAGCCAGTTTCGGGTCCGCCATGGTGCTGACCCAACAGTGGCTGGGCGAAGTCGACGGACGACTGCGCAGCGTGCTGACCATGACGGTCGTTGCGATCATCACGACCGCGGTGGGAGCAATGGGCGAGGGCTTCAGTCTTCCCGCCGACAATACGGGATGGATCGGGCTCGCGCTGCTCACGCTGCTCTACGGCACGGCGATCACTTCACTTTTTGTCCTGCTGCCGCGCATCGGCGCCGTAAACAATTCGCCGATCATGAACATCGAGCCGATCGCTGCGATGGTAATCGCGTGGCTCGCGCTTGGTCAGGCGGTCGGCCCCGCGCAAATCGTGGGTGCGGTGATGGTCGTCGGGGCCATCATTTACCTCTCAGGCGGGCGCCGAAGCTAAGCGCAGGGGCGGTGTTTCGGGGCAGCCACTGAGGTCAGGCGCAACTGCAGCGCCTGACGCCGGGCTCACCTCAATCCGGGCTCACCTCAATCCGGGCTCACCTCAATCCGGGCTCACCTTAAGCGGGGCTCACCCCAAGTGGGGCTCACCTCAAGTGGGGCTCACCTCAAGGCAGGCACGCCTCACGGCGCGCGGCGTGTCTTTTTCCAGGCCTCGTAGCGGACGCGCTGCTCAGCATTGGGCGGATAGAGCCCCGGCAACGCTGCCCCCTTTCCGACCTCCTCCATGATCCACGCCTCGAGCAACTCCTGCTCGGTGGCAAGCACGGCCACGTCCTCGGCGATAGCCGCAGGGATCAGCACAGCCCCGTCGTCGTCGGCGACCAGGATGTCGTCAGGAAACACCGCAACGCCTCCGCAGGCGATAGGCTGCTGCCAGGCTACAAAGGTAAGACCTGCGACCGAAGGCGGCGCCGCGACACCCCTGCACCAGACCGGCAGGCCCGTGGCGAGCACACCGCCCACGTCGCGCACCACACCATCGGTCACCAGAGCTGCGACACCCCGGCGGGCCATCCGCTCGCAGAGAATGTCGCCGAAAATCCCGGCATCGGTCACGCCCATCGCGTCGACCACCGCTATGCATCCCTCAGGCATCGCCTCAATCGCGGCCCGCGTCGAGATCGGCGCTCCCCAGGACTCAGGCGTCGCAAGATCCTCTCGCGCGGGGACAAACCGCAAGGTAAAAGCCCGCCCCACCAGTCGGGGCTGCCCGGACTTGAGCGGTAACGCGCCGCGCAGCCAGACATTACGCAGCCCCTTCTTTAGAAGCACGGTCGTCAGGGTAGGCGTGGTGGTGGCGCTCAACGCCTGATGGAGCGATACGGGCAGGCTCATCAGCATGACCTCGAAAGAATGAATTTGACGCCGATCGTACCGCTATTCGTCCCCCTCGTGCGAGAGGACATCATCGGCTAATCTAGCAGTCCTTGAATGTCTACACTCACGGTTCGCCCATGAAATCTCCTTCCCCTGCAAGAGTCGCACTGGTCACGGGTGCTTCGCGCGGCATCGGTGCGGCGGTCGCCGTTGAACTCGCCCGGCTCGGCATCCAACCTGTCTTGGCAGTTCGAACGCCGGCGAGCGCCACCGCAGTGGCTGCAGCCGTCCGGGGCTTGGGCGTGGAGCCGCATGTGGTCGAATGCCACGTTGAAGATCCCCGGCAGGCGCGAGCGGCCGTAGCCGGTACGATCGAACGCTTCGGACGCCTCGACATACTCATCAACAATGCTGGTGTGGTCGATCCGATGGGTCCGATCGGCGCCGTCGACGTGGATGAGTGGGACCGCGCTATCCGCATCAACCTGACCGGTCCCTATTTGATGGTGGATGCTGCGCTCGCAGCACTGCGCAAGAGCCCCCGAGGCACGGTCATCAATGTCTCGACGGGCGCAGCCCATGCGCCGCGCGAAGGATGGTCGGCCTACTGTTCGGGCAAGGCGGGGCTGGTCATGCTCACGCGGTGCCTCGCCCTTGAATGGGGTCCCAATGGAATCGCCGCATTCGGGCTTCAACCGGGGATGGTCGATACCGACATGCAGTCCCAGATCCGCGCTGCCAAGGTCAACGACGTCAGCCGGGTACCCAGAGAACAGCTGGGCAGGCCGGAACGAGCGGCACGACTGATCGCCTGGCTGGCGGATCAGCGCCCGATGGACCTGAACGGCCAGGATCTGACGATTCGTGATGCTGCACTCGTCGCCCGGGCCGGTATCGACGCATGAGAACCCAAAGGCTCTACCATCGATTTTTTCATTCTCGCGGATGAACGGTCATGGGCATCTGGATTGAGTTGGGCGTTTTTCTGCTGGTTTTTGTTTTTGCCGCCTGGCAGTTCCACGATCTTCGCCGGGAAAAGGAGCGCAGGCTCGCCCGTGAGCGTCAGGCGCAGTCCGATTCATCCTCTCGCCCACCCTCCCCCCCTTCAGACAAGGCTTCGCCATGACAACTGCTTATTGGTGCGTTCTCGCCGCTGCGCTTATGCCCTACCTCTTTACAGGCATCGCAAAATTTGGCGACCGGCCCTACGACAACCGGGCACCGAGGGAGTTTCTCGAGGGTGCGAGCGGCGCCCAAAAACGAGCGCACTGGGCGCAGCTCAACAGCTTCGAGGCTTTCCCGGCGTTTGCCGCGGCGGTGATCATCGCCCACCTCGCAGACGCCTCGCAGACCACCATCGACCTTCTGGCGGTGACCTTCGTCATGCTGCGCCTGGTGTACGGCTGGGCTTACATCACCGACCGGGCGTCATTGCGCAGTCTGGTCTGGCTGGGCGGAATTGCCTGCATGGTCGGGCTTTTCGTCGCGGCGGCGCGTGCAGCCTAGCCCGTCCGCGGCACCGCGCGCGAGGTTACATGAGGCGCTTTCGCATCATATTTGCCGTCATGCAACCGCGAATTACAGCTGCTGCGCTCTGCGCGGCTTGCGGCTGACCTAGAATGGTCCGATGCGTTGTGATCCTTCGATATCCATGACCGCCCGCGCGGTCAGCACCCGCGTCGGCGCTACAGAGCGACTGCGCTACCTCGGGGCGTTGCTCGCGGTCAGCGCCTTGACCGCCGCCTGCGGCGGGGGCGGAGGGGGAGGCGGCTCGGACAGCGGAGGATCGCCGCCTGCGGGAGGCGCCCCCGCGGTGCTCAGGGTGACAGAACTCACAACTCCGATGTTCAGCCGCACTGCGGAATTCGCAGTCGAAGGGACCAACCTCGACTCAATTGAGTTCAGTTATGTGTTTTCAGGCGCATGTACCCGGCTCGAAGCAGGGGCGCGCACATCGACTCGGTACGTGCTGCGATGTCTCGCCGATGCGATTGGGGATATCTCGCTGGCGTTAGCCAATTCGAGCACCAAGGCGCCGTTGGGGTCTTCGCCCTACACATGGTCTGTACCCGTGCCTCAAGTGACTGTTAAAGTCGGTAACGACACGCGATCTGAATCCGTCACGGTGACTCTTAATGCAGGTTCTCGCGGGAGCGCGGACAACGACTGGGCGCTGCACTTTCTCTATTTCGTCAACAGCGACTTCTATCCCGGCACCGCGCTGCATCTGTCGATCGCTGATGGTCTCGTTGAGGGCGGCTGCTACAAGTACCAGTCCACGCCGCTCAAGTATGAATCGCGGCCAGGGGTCACCGCGCGCGCGTTACCGGGCACGCCGCCCTCATCGAGTGCAAAAAATATCGCCGGAACACTCGCCATCGGGCCGCGAGCTTGCGACAGCACATCTACCAAGCCGGCCGGGACGATATGGCCAACGTTCGCCCTGAATATCGCCGACAACTCAGCGTCGCGACTCAATGACCGCGATGCCAAGGAGTGGACTGCGATCGGTAAATTCTCCGACAGCGCTGCGAGTACCGCGGCTGCGAAAGCCCTGTCTGCACTGCCCATTCCCCGGGCTGCGAACAATTTTTGTCCTTTCCCGAACGAAGCGTGCTACTGGCCAGACTGGGTAGCGACCCCGCAGCCGGCAACAGAGATCCTCTCGGTTACGCAGGTACGGTGAGGGTCGTCAGACCTTGGCATGCGCAGCCCCTCCAGTCCGGTGCGCACCAAAGGGTAGCCTCGCTCGGATCCGATCAGCTAAATACGCCAGGTGTCCTTTGTCGCAAATCAGATGAAGTGCTGCTGCCCAAACGCATCAAGTCCCAGGCCTTTGAAAACGCCTATGAGCTCCAGGGTATCGGTGTCCCGTTTAGCGGCGTTGACATCCTCGGCAAAGTCAAACCCGTCATCCTGCGAGGCCGTTGCAGCATAGAGCCAGGCGTCGCGACCGCTCGTCGCCTGCGACGAATCTCGGCTGTAGACCACGACATAGAAACTACTGCCGACATCGCTCTGGTCGGTAAAGGGCGGAAGCGTCGCAAGCAGGCGCGCAATTTTATCGAGCGCACGCGGATCCGAGCCGACATCGGTCGCTGCGGCAGACCAGGGAGCATAAGAGCTTTCGATCTCAATCACGCTGTTGTGGGTCGGCGCCGATGCAAAGGTCCCTGTTGCCCCGACAGCGTGAAAGCGACCCGCCAGCGCCACATCGGTAGTGCCCTCGAGGTAGACGACTTTATCTTCGCTGAGATCAAAGTTACGGACCGTCACGGCCTGGATCCCGGCAGAAACAGTCGTCGGATTTTGCATTGCGGAGGTCCAAAGGGGATTCCAGTGGAACTGAATGGTGTCGTCGAGGGAGGTGTAGTTGGTGTAGATCTCTGGTCTGTTCGTCGGATCGGTTTCTGCTAGCCCGCCCCCAAAGCCCATATTGTTCAAACCAGTCGCTCTTAAATTGCCGATACGATTGTTTTGAATGAACAAATAGTCATCCCCGCCACCAAGTTCGAGGGTTAGTCCTCCACGAATTAGGTCTGAGTCCGAGGTGCGCAATGCATCTCCGCCGTCGCCACCGCGGAAAAGTCTCGTACTCGAGATTGCCTGACGCACATCGTTCTGCACGGATCCAGCGTTCACTACCCCATCCAGCGTAAGCCCGAAGCGAGTACCTGAGCTCGCGAATTCGTAGGCTTCGATACCGTTGATCATGTTACTCAGCTGGACGCTGGAGCTAAGCCTCAGCGTCTGGCTTCCAGCGTCGATCCCGGTCGAATCAAATAGGTTATTGAGACGTATAGCCGTATGTTGTGTCGGACTGATCGTCAGCGTCGTTGTTGCGTCGCCGAAGTCGAGCCGCGTCCCGCTGATCGACGCGGAGGCCGGCGAAGAACCACCTGAAGTGACACCCGCAGCTGAAATATCGCCACCTGCGCTTGCATCGATACGGTCTAGGTTGCGAAGCAAGCCCGAGATCGTTCGGCCACCCAGGATCAGCTCAGTGCGTCCTCCGCCAAAGTCGAGCGTTTGGCCAACAGTTGTCGCCCCAAGGCTCACAGTGACGCTTCCCGCCGCAGTCACTGCACCCGCGTCCAAGCTACCGATAAACTCGGTCAACGTGAAGTCCCCCGATCCTGTGAGCCGGAACTGGGCACTGCTTCCCGCAGTCGTCGCATCGATCGCGATCCTGCTTCCCGCGGTCGACGCATCAATCGATCCGCCCGCCGCCCCGGATTTGAATGTGGAGTTGACCGAAGCCTGAGCTGCAAGCGTGATATCGACCATCCCCGTCGCAGCCGACGCGTCGACCGAGGCGACGAGATCACGAACGGTAAAGGCTCCAGCCCCTGTCAACACGATCGTGTCATTACCATCCAGCGCGCCGTTATTGACGGTCACCGCCGTGGAACTGTCGATTCGCGTACTGAGCACGGTCGCCGCGGCCGGATCGTGGTCCAGCGTCGCAGTGACAGCGCCCGTGGCCGTATTGAACAGGTCACCCGACAAGTTCGTGATCTGAAACGCGCCACCACCCGAAGTCGTCAACCTCGCGTCATCGGCGAGTGCCTCGGCGTCGATGACGATCGTGT
>CAZZKA010000178.1:0-7792 GCA_964654745.1 uncultured Bordetella sp.
GGCCTCGCGCAGAAGGAGTTTGGTGCGCAGCTGCTCGACGGCGGGCCTTGGATGAGCTTCAAGAACCCCAAGAACGGCAAGCCCATCGTCGTCAAGGATGTGATTGCGGACGCCTTCCTGCAGCAAATCCTGCTGCGACCGGCTGAGTATGGCGTGATCGCCACCCTCAACCTCAATGGCGACTATGTGTCTGACGCTCTCGCGGCTCAGGTCGGTGGCATCGGCATCGCGCCGGGCGCCAATCTCTCAGACTCGGTGGCGATGTTCGAGGCCACACACGGCACGGCTCCGAAATATGCCGGCAAGGATTACGTCAATCCTGGCTCGGAGATCCTGTCAGCCGAGATGATGTTGCGTCACATGGGCTGGATCGAGGCGGCCGACCTCATCATCACGTCGATGGAAAAGGCCATCCTCTCGCGCAAAGTCACCTACGACTTCGCTCGACTCATGGAAGGCGCAACTCAGGTGTCCTGCTCCGGATTCGGGCAGGTGATGATCGATCACATGTGATCGGGAGCGGCTCCTGGACGGTTTGCCGCCCAGGGCCGCTTTGATGCATCTTCGGCCCGAAGCTGAGGTCAGGTAAGCCCGACCGGCTTCGGCCCGCAGGAGCGATGCGCGGGCCGGGTGGATCCAGGGATCCCCGGCAACCCGCGGTCAGGCGCTCTGAATGTTCGAGGCTTGCTTGCCTTTGGGGCCCTGCACCACGTCGAACTGAACTTTTTGGCCTTCTTTCAGGCTTTTGAAGCCTGCCATCTGAATTGCGCTGAAGTGCGCGAACAGATCCTCACCGCCGTCATCCGGGGTGATGAAGCCGAAACCTTTTGCATCATTGAACCACTTGACAGTACCCGTTGCCATATCGAGGCCTTCTTTCAAAAGTCATTCCAGGTCGGCCCGGAACCCAGCAAAACGCGCACGCCAAACGGCCCTTGCTCAATGCAGAAAGATCCGACCAACTCCCTTGCCCGACGTCTCCCTGAGGTGACGCCTCGCAACCCCGCTGCCCGTCTCTGACCGGAAGGCTTGAAGCGGGGAAGCTACCCGGAATTCCGAAAAATCCCTTTGGGGTATGCGGATTTTTTTACAGTTGGCGCGTATCGTCAAGGTTTACACGGCATCAATCGGTCCCGGGAGGCCTGATTTGGTTCATTACTGCCCATTACGGCACCCTGGGGCGTTGTTGCAGCACCACGACATGTCGCTAGAATGCGTTGATGGCGACCCGTCATGATCCGTCCACCGTCGTTGAACAGCGTGATTCCCGAGTCGCGCCGCCACCCATGTATCAAGTGGTGTTGCTCAATGACGACTACACTCCTATGGAGTTTGTCATCGTCGTGCTTCAAAAGTTTTTCGGTATGACCCGGGAGAAAGCCACGCAGGTGATGTTCGCTGTGCACAGGGAGGGCAGGGGGGTGTGCGGGGTGTATCCCCGCGACCTCGCGGCTACCAAGGTCGAGCAAGTCAGCAGTTTTTCACGCCAACACCAGCATCCCTTGCAGTGCGTGATGGAGGAAGCATGATCGCCCAGGAACTAGAAGTGAGTCTGCATATGGCGTTTGTTGAGGCCAGACAGCAGCGACATGAATTCATCACGGTCGAGCACCTCTTGCTCGCGCTGCTGGATAACCCGTCGGCCGCGGAGGTCCTGCGCGCCTGCGCAGCCAATATCGAGGATCTGCGCCGCAACCTCACCGGTTTCATCAAGGAAAACACCCCCGTCGTCCCGGGAGCGGAGGAGATCGATACGCAGCCCACTCTGGGTTTTCAGCGCGTGATTCAGCGTGCGATCATGCACGTTCAGTCGACCTCCAATGGAAAGAAGGAAGTCACCGGCGCCAACGTGTTGGTTGCAATCTTCGGCGAGAAGGACTCCCACGCCGTCTACTACCTCCACCAGCAGGGCATCACCCGGCTCGACGTAGTCAATTTCATCTCTCACGGCATCACCAAATCCCCCCAGCCGCGCGAGGCTCAAAAAGAGGAGCCTGCCGAGCAGCAGGAGGAGTCCCAGGGAGGGCCCAGCCCCGGCCAGGCGGGTGCGCTCGAGCAGTTCACGCAAAACCTCAATACCGCCGCTCGGGAGGGCAGAATCGACCCGCTGATCGGCCGCGAGCATGAGGTCGAGCGGGTGATCCAGGTGCTATGCCGCCGCCGAAAAAACAACCCATTGCTGGTGGGTGAGGCGGGAGTGGGCAAGACCGCGATCGCCGAGGGGCTCGCCTGGCGCATCACTCAGGGCGATGTTCCCGAGATCCTGTCCCAGTCGACCGTCTATGCGCTCGACATGGGCGCGCTGCTGGCAGGCACCAAATACCGCGGCGACTTCGAGCAGCGGCTCAAGGCGGTCTTGAAGCAGCTCAAACAGACGGCGGGCTCGGTCCTGTTCATCGACGAGATCCATACCCTGATCGGTGCTGGCGCCGCCTCGGGCGGTACGCTCGACGCCTCCAACCTGCTCAAGCCCGCTCTTTCATCGGGCCAGCTCAAGTGTATCGGCGCGACCACCTACAACGAGTACCGTGGCATCTTCGAAAAGGACCACGCCTTGTCGCGTCGTTTCCAGAAGATCGATGTCAACGAGCCCTCGATTGAGCAGACCGTGCAGATCCTGCGCGGACTCAAATCACGGTTCGAAGAGCATCATGGGGTCAAATACTCTTCCTCGGCGCTGTCTGCCGCCGCCGAACTTTCGGCCAAATACATCAATGACCGGCACCTGCCCGACAAGGCGATCGATGTGATCGACGAGGCCGGTGCTGCCCAGCGCATCCTGCCCAAGTCGCGCCAGAAGAAACTCATCGGCAAGGGCGATATCGAGGATATCGTCGCCAAGATAGCCCGCATCCCGCCGGCATCCGTGTCTTCGGATGACCGCAGTCGTCTCCAGACGCTCGATCGCGACCTCAAGGCCACCGTCTTCGGCCAGGACCCGGCGATCGATGCCCTTGCCTCGGCAATCAAGATGGCGCGCTCGGGTCTGGGCAAGCCTGACAAACCCATCGGGTCGTTCCTCTTCTCTGGCCCCACCGGGGTGGGAAAAACCGAGGTCGCGAGGCAGCTTGCCTTTACGCTGGGCATCGAACTCATCCGTTTTGACATGTCGGAGTACATGGAGCGGCACGCGGTGTCCCGCCTGATCGGCGCTCCTCCCGGCTACGTAGGTTTTGACCAGGGTGGATTGCTGACCGAGGCGATTGCGAAAAAGCCGCATGCCGTTCTGCTGATGGATGAGATCGAAAAGGCGCATCCGGATATCTTCAACATCCTGCTGCAGGTGATGGATCACGGTACCCTCACCGACAATAACGGCCGCAAGGCGGACTTCCGTAACGTGATCATCATCATGACCACCAATGCGGGGGCTGCTGATCTGCAGCGCCGTTCGATCGGTTTTTCCGACAACCGGCAGCTTGGCGACGAGATGGTCGAGATCAAGAGGCTGTTCACCCCCGAGTTTCGTAACCGCCTGGACGCGACGATCAGCTTCAAGGCGCTCGACGAGGAAATCATTCTTCGCGTAGTCGACAAGTTCCTCATGCAGCTCGAGGAGCAGTTGCACGAGAAGAAGGTCGAAGCGGTCTTCACCGACCGGTTGCGCAAGCATCTATCCAAGAAGGGCTTCGATCCCCTGATGGGCGCGCGCCCGATGCAGCGCCTCATCCAGGACACCATCCGCAAAGCGCTGGCCGACGAGTTGCTGTTTGGTCGGCTGCTTTCGGGCGGGCGTGTGACAGTCGATCTCGACGATGCCGATCAGGTGGTGCTTACGTTCGGCGATGACGCTGCGGCTTCGGCGCCTGCGGTCGATCGCGATGACGAGATCGGTCCGGCCGCTGCCGATTCGGCAAGCGAAGCTGCAGGCGAGCCCGTCACCGTCTGAGTGTCCCGCCGCGCGTCTCCGCGCCCCAAACCGTTCGGCATCCACATGATGGTTTTCCTTGGGCCGCGGTTGGTTGCAATTGCGCGGCAGGGGCGCCATCATCCGCAACATATCAACTTATAGCTCAGCGTTCGTTGGCGACTGTGTGCATCGCGCCTAGAATCGTTTGAGTGTTTTTGTCGTCGCGCAGTCTGGAGGAGGACCATCATGCGCTTGAACCGATCGGCTGTTGCCGCCGTCCTGTTGTCGCTCGCCGCGATCGCGCCTGCGAGCGCTCAGTCGCCTGAGATTCGCTACATCGCCGCCAACTGTGCCAACTGCCATGGCACTGACGGGCGCGCGGCCAGTGGTGGCGGCATGCCCGGGCTTGCGGGCCTGTCGGCCTCATATTTCATCGAGCAGATGAATGCGTTTCGCAGCGGTGCCCGCCAGGCAACGATCATGCACCAGATCGCAAAGGGCTACACCGACGCCCAAATCGCCGGTATGGCGCAATATTTCGCTGCTCAAAAGGCTGACAAATGAACGATCAGCTCACCGAAAAAAGGGAGACCGGCATGACCGATTCACTGGACAACCCGCAGCGCCGTCGACTGGTCGGCGCTGCCTCCGGGGCGGCGCTCGCCACTGTCGCCGGATCCGTACTGCTCAGTGGTTGCGCAACCGAGGCGCCCGCTGTGGCGACCCGCAAGCTTGGCAGGGTGCTCGTGGTTGGCGGCGGATATGGTGGTGCGACCGCGGCCAAATACATCAAGAAGTGGGGCGGCGATTCGATCGATGTGATGCTCGTAGAACGCGAACGCGCCTTCATCTCCTGCCCGCTCTCCAATCTCGTCCTCGGTGGCTATCGCAAGATCGAGGATCTCACGGTCTCCTATGACGGTCTGCGCAAGGCCGGCATCCTCACGCTCAATGATGAGGTCGAGGCGATCGACCCGGCCAAGCGGTCGGTGTCGTTTCGCAAGCTTGCAACACAGAGCTTCGACCGGATAGTGGTCGCGCCAGGCGTCGACTTTAATTTCGGCGCAGTCCAGGGACTTGATGCCAACGCGCAAAAGACCGTTTTACATGCCTGGAAGGCAGGTCCGCAGACGGTAGAGTTGCGTAAGCAGCTCGAGGCGATGCCCGACGGAGGCGTCTTTGTACTCTCCATTCCGCGCGCACCCTACCGATGCCCACCCGGGCCCTATGAACGCGTCTGCCAGGTGGCGAGCTACTTCAAGGCTGCCAAGCCTCGTTCCAAGATCATCGTCCTCGACGCCAATCCGGATATCGTCTCCAAGAAAGGCCTATTCCTCGCAGCCTGGAATGGTCAGTACCCGGGCATGATCGAGTACCGCCCCAACAGCAGTGTCACCGAAGTCGATCTTCGCAACCTGACCGCAATCACGGAACTGGGCGACAAGGTGCGCGCATCGGTGCTCAATGTCGTGCCGCCCATGGGTGCCGGCGCGCTGGCGCACAAGTCGGGACTGGTCAATGCCAACAAGCTCTGGTGCGATGTCGATTGGGTGACGATGGAATCGACTGCGGTGAAAGGTATCCATGTCTTGGGCGATGCGACGCTGTCGGCCCCGCTCATGCCCAAGTCGGGTCACATGGCCAATCAGCACGGCAAGGCAGCAGCTGCGGCGATCGTTGAGCTGATGAACGGTCGGACGCCCACGCCCATCACCATGGCCAATACCTGCTACAGCTTCGTTGACGCCGCCAATGTGGTCCATGTGGCATCGGTTCACCGCTTCGACCCGGGCAAGAAGACCATGGTCACCGTCGAGGGCGCGGGCGGTTTGTCCTCGGCAGCCAACCAGCTGGAGGGGGTGTATGCCAACGCCTGGGCGCGCAACATCTGGAACGACATGCTGACCTGAACGCGCCGTGGCCGTGGCTCCCCGCCCGCTCCTTGCAGCGGCCGGCCTGGTGGCTGTGGGGGCGCTTGTCCTCGCGGCCTACCTGCAGCATGTCAGGGGCTTTGAGCCCTGTCCCTGGTGCGTGCTGCAGCGTCTGCTGGTCCTCCTGGTCGCTCTTGCCGCGGGAATCGGGGCTCTCCTGCCCATGGGAGCCGGCCGGTCGCGGGCAGCGTCTGCTGTGGCCGCGGCGTTGCTTTCCGTGGCCGGTGTCGCGACGGCGATTTACCAGCACGTTGTCGCGGCGAGCTCTGACTCGTGCGCGCTCACGCTGGCCGACCGGGTGATAGGAGGTCTTCGACTCGCCGAGCTCTGGCCGGCGATGTTCGAGGCTACCGCGCGCTGTGACGAGGCCAACCTGCCATGGCTGGGCGTACCCTTCGCCCTTTGGGGGGCACTTACCTTTTTGATCACCGCCTCGGGCAGCCTGCTCGCCTTGCAGGGCACCAACCGGCAGGCCTGACCGATGTGCTGCGGCCGACATCCGGCCGGGCAGGGGTTTGGAGCGATGCCACCTTTGACGGATAAGCGGATGAACACACTCGAACAACTGCGCAGTCTCACCACGGTGGTCGCCGACACCGGCGACTTCAACAGCATGCGCGCCTATTCGCCGCGTGATGCGACCACCAATCCGACGCTCATACTCAAGGCGGTGGGCCGCCCCGAGTATCAGGATCTGCTCGCGCAGACAGTCGGCGCCCACGTTGGTGAACCGGTATCAGCGCTGGTCGACCGCCTGCTCGTTCGTTTTGGCAGCGAGATCCTCGCTATCGTGCCCGGACGCGTATCGACCGAGGTCGATGCGCGACTGTCCTTTGATACCGAGGCGACGATGACGCGCGCCCGCCGGATCACCGAACTCTACGCGGCAGCGGGGATTCCCCGCGAGCGGGTCATGATCAAAATCGCCGCGACCTGGGAGGGTATTCGTGCGGCCGAGAGGCTTGAGGCCGAAGGTATCCACTGCAACCTCACGCTCCTGTTTTCTTTTCCCCAGGCGGTAGCCTGCGCGGATGCAGGGGTCACGCTGATCTCGCCCTTTGTTGGTCGGATCATGGACTGGTACCGCAAGCGCGACGGGAGGGATTTCGCTGCGCACGAGGACCCGGGCGTGCTGTCAGTGAAACGAATCTTCGACTACTACAAAAAATACGGATATCCGACCGAAGTGATGGGCGCGAGCTTTCGCAATACGGGGCAGATCCTCGCGCTTGCGGGCTGCGATCTCCTCACCATCAGCCCCGAGCTGCTCGAGCAGCTGAGACAGGCGGATGTGACGGTGACGGCTCAGTTGAAGGCCCAGGCAGCTCGGGCGCTATCGATAGAGAGGGTGCGCTTTGATGAGAAACATTTTCGCTTTGCGCACAATGAGGACGCCATGGCGACCGAAAAGCTTGCTGAAGGCATCCGGCTCTTCGCGGCCGACTCCCGTAAGCTCGATGAACTCATCGAGGCGCACCGCGCCCGGTAGCCGCGCGCCCGAGTTTGCTGTGCGTGTAACGCCTCGCAGCCGCGCGCGTTAGCTGCGACCGGTGCTGCCGAATCCGCCCTCGCCGCGGGTGCTGGCGGTAAAGGCCTCGACGACCTGAAAGCGCGCCTGTACGACCGGCACGATCACCATCTGCGCGATACGTTCCATGGGTTGGATGGTGAAGGGTTCGCGGCCTCGATTCCAACAAGACACCATGAGCGGCCCCTGGTAGTCGGAGTCGATCAGGCCCACGAGATTGCCGAGCACGATGCCGTGCTTCACTCCCAGCCCCGAACGCGGGAGGATCATCGCGGCATAGCCAGGATCAGCCAGATGGATGGCGATTCCGGTTGCTATCAGCCGTGCATCGCCCGGCGCCAGAACCAGCGGCTCATCGAGGCAAGCCCGCAGGTCCAGACCTGCGCTCCCCGGGGTGGCGTAGGCGGGTAAGGCATCGCGAAGGCGAGCATCAAGAATCTTGAGATCGACATGCATGATCGTTGCAGTTTTCCAGGTCAGTTT
>CAZZKA010000179.1:0-7788 GCA_964654745.1 uncultured Bordetella sp.
GATCCACAACCACTCTGCCTGGGCCCGCATCGAATCGGCTTGAGCCATGGCCCGCGGTTGGTCACCTGAGGCGCTGCGCTACTCCAGCACGGCGCGATGGTTACACGGCATCGTCGCCTTAGTGGTTCTTTTAGTCGTCATTCCCGCCGGGATCTGGATTCGATATTTCGAGCCTGCCGATCAGGCTCTCAAGATGCGTCTCTACAACATCCACGAGAGCCTGGGTGTCATCGTCTTTGTGTTGGTGCTGGCGAGATTGGTGTGGCGTTGGCTGTTCCCGCCGCCGCCGTGGCCGTCCGGGACACCGGCGTGGATCAGACTCGCCTCGGGCTTCTCCCATGCGAGTCTCTACGCGCTGCTGATCCTGATGCCGGTAACCGGGTTCCTGGCGACCAACGCCTGGGGATTTCCGCTCAGCGTTTTTGAATTGCTGCCGCTGCCCTCGCCGGTCGGCAAGGATGAGGCGCTAGCGAAAGCGCTTTCGTTTACCCACTGGTGCGGCGCCATCGCGATGGGCGTTCTGATCTGCGCGCACCTCTTCGGCGCGATCTACCACCGTTTTATCGCCCGCGACGCCCTTGCGCGCCGCATGATCTGAGGCTTGTCATGAACAGCTCTCCTCCCGCCGTCGAGGCCGGGATCCCGCGGCTGCCGTCCCTGCGCGCGCGCCGTATCCTTTTTGCGGTACTGGTGATCGGTACGTCGCTCGCGCTCCTTGGTTTGATGGGAGCGGCGATTTTTCTGCCGGCGGGAGTTGATGGCTGGGGCATCGCGATGCTCGCCATGTTTGCGCTCACACTGCCGTGGACCACGATCGGGTTCTGGAATGCGATCACCGGTTTTTTGCTGATGAGCTTCGCGCGCGATCCCGAAGGCCTGGTTGCACCGCATCTTCGCAGTATCCGTGGCGACGAATCGATCGCCTCCTCGACCGCTATCGGAATTTGCATCCGCAACGAAGATCCCGCTCGCCTGTCGCGCAATTTGCGCTGGATGCTCGAACGCCTGACTGCGTCGGGCGAGGGGCGCTGGTTTCATCTCTACATGCTGAGCGACAGTAACCAGCCGGACATCCTGCGTGCCGAGCGTGCGCTCGCAGAGGAGCTGAGCGCCCGTTTCGCCGGTCACCTCGCCATCACGTATCGCCATCGGGACGGCGGTGAGGGCTTCAAGGCCGGCAACCTGCGCGATTTTTTGGATCGCTGGGGAGCGTCTCACGAATTTCTGATCGTTCTTGACGCCGACAGCGTGATGTCGCCCGATGCGATGCTGCGGCTCGTACGCATCATGCAAAGCAACCCCAGGATAGGCATCCTGCAGACCCTGGTGACTGCTCTGCCCAGCGACAGTGCGTTTGCCCGCGTATTCCAGTTCGGCATGCGCATGGGCATGCGCTCGTGGACCCTCGGCGCAGCCTGGTGGCAGGGCGACTGCGGCCCCTACTGGGGACACAATGCAATCATCCGAATCAAGCCATTTGCTGAACATTGCGCTCTGCCGGTTTTGCCTGGCAGCCCGCCTCTCGGCGGCCATGTACTGAGCCACGACCAGCTCGAAGCGGTGCTTATGCGCCGCGCGGGCTTCGAAGTCCGCGTTCTCCCCGACGAGGGCGGCAGCTGGGAGGAGAATCCGCCCCATCTGCTCGAATTCATACGCCGGGACCTGCGCTGGTGTCAGGGCAACATGCAGTACTTCCATTTTGTCGGCATGCCCGGCCTGCTCACGGTGAGCCGCTGGCAGCTGTGGATCGCGATCGCGATGTACCTGAGCGGTCCGGGATGGATGGGCTTTACGCTCTTCGGACTGATCCGCCACGGGCCTATGGATGCGACGTTGGGCTTTGCGATGCTGGTTCTCTCCTTGCTGATGAATTTCGCTCCCAAGCTCGCCACGCTCGCTGACATTCTGTTGCGCCGTCGGCTACGCGAAGCGTATGGAGGCGTGCCGCGCATCCTCGTCGGCGCCCTGGCCGAGACGGCGTTCACCATGCTGATCGTTCCGGTGACTGCGTTATCGGTGACGCTTTTTCTCATCGGTCTGCCGTTTGGCAGGCAGATGGGATGGACGGCGCAGCAGCGTGACAGTGAAGGCGTCCCCTTCAGCTTTGCCTTGAGCCGCCTCTGGCCTCACCTGATCGCGGGGTTTGCCTTCGCCGTCTCGCTCTACTTGCTTGCGCCCGGCGCGCTCTGGCTCGCTGCCCCTTTCTACACCGGGCTGGCTGCTGCAACGATCCTGACCGTGGTGAGCGGATCGCCGCGGGTGGGAGCGTGGGCTCGGGACGCGGGACTTTGCCGGCTCCCCGAGGAGGCTCCGCGCGTGCTCACGCCCGATGCCTTGGCTACACTTCTCGCGTCGCCCCCGCCGGCAGCGACCAAATGATCTTCGCGGGGCGTACATGGCGGGGGGGCGCGGTGCTCGCCCGGGCCGTGTTCACTCTGGTCCTCGGTCTGGCAACCGCTCAAGCGGCCGCCTCAGGTGCCGCCGTCGCGTTCGTCGATGCGAGCAAGCCCACCCGGTGCGCTGAGGAAGACAACATCTACGTCAAGCTGGTGTCAGTCGGTGTCCATACGCTCACGCTCAGCGCCGAGCATCCGCCCTACATCGCAGCGGTCACCACCGACAGCACTGCGCCCGACTTCACCCACTGCGATATGAGCGCCGATCCGCGCTTCGACTTCACGCCGCGCACGCTGACGCTTTACGAAGATGCGCGCATACGTCTGGTGGGTCATACGTTCAACAGTTTCTGGCGGCCGGATCTGGTGACGGTCAAGGTTGGCGGGCGCACCGAGCGCGGTCTCCATCTGCTCCAATTGCTACGCCGCGAGCCGCGCGCGGATATCGAAATCCTGGTGGTCTACCCCGCAGATGGATACTGGCGAGCGAAGCCTTTACCCCCGCCGCAGCTGTCCGATAGCGCCTACGGCAGTTCGTTTCTCTTCGGTCCGATCGATGAAGACCAACGGCCGTTTGTCGCGTATTCAGCGATTGAATTCCATCCCGATACCCTGCGCTTTGACCTGCGGTATCGCGACGGCAGCAGCGGCGCGCTGCAAGTCGTCGAAGCATCGCCGACGCGCACGAAGGTGCGCTTGTCGATGGAACGAGCCTCGCGCGGCGACCGGCCGTTTGCCGCATTGCGTTCGATGTTTGTGACCGTGGACAACGCTGATGCCTCGGTTGCTGCATGGCAGGACCTGCAGGGCAAACGCCGCACCGAACCCCTGCTCGGTTTCGGGCGGTTCGAGGCGGCTACAGCAAGGTTCGGGCGCGACCATCCGTCGCGCCACAACCTGAGCGCGCCTGACCACGTGTTTGGCGACTTCGGCCGCACCCCTCAGTCCCCTTGAGGAGATTGGCATGAACGCAGTGAGCGAGAAACTTCCATCCGACCAGATCCTGCCCGTTGAACCGCCGGCGGTGGATTGCGAGGAGTGGCAGGCGCTTCTCGCGGCAGCGCGAGGCGAGCGGCTGCTCGAGGAGGGGGCTGATCTCACCGAGCTCTACGGGCCTCTCTGTTCCGGGCGGCATCTTGCGGGCTTTGTGGTGGCTCACCTCGCCCAAAGTCTGGACGGACGCATCGCGACCGAGTGCGGCGTTTCGCGCTGGCTCAGCGGCGACGAGGATCTGCTCCATACCCACAGGATGCGTGCGCTCTCGCAGGCGGTGGTGGTCGGCGTTAACACGATTCTCTACGACGACCCGCAACTCACGGTGCGACGCTGCGCGGGCAGCCACCCGGTGCGGGTGGTGATCGATCCCGAGCGACGCCTGGATGGCTGTCAGCGCGTATTCTGCGACCCGGTGACGCCTACGCTGCTCCTGGTTGCGGCGGACCGGCTCGGAGCCTCGGACCGTCTTGGGCACGCTGAGGTCGTCGGTGTGGCGCGCAGTGGTGACGATCTCGACCCCAGGGAGGTGCTGAGGGTGCTCTCCGGGCGCGGTCTGAAGAGGGTTTTCGTTGAGGGAGGCGGTACCACCGTTTCCCGCTTTCTTCAGGCCGGAGCACTCGACCGCCTGCAGCTGACGATCGCACCCGTCATTCTGGGCTCGGGAAGACCGGCAGTGCGTTTGCCGCAGATCAGCGATCTGCGCGACAGCCTCCGGCCGGTCACTCGGCAGTTTCGACTCGGCGTCGACACAATGATCGAATGCATTTTCCATGGCTGACGTTGGGCAGACCGCTCGGCCGGCGTTGGCGCGCGCGTTCTGGACTATCGCACCGGGCCAGGGTGAGATCCGCGAGGAGCCTCTTGGATCCCCCGCTGTGGGCGAGGCGCTCATTAGAACTTTGCGCAGCGGCATCAGCAGAGGAACCGAGTCCTTGGTCTTTTCCGGTGGCGTACCCGAGAGTCAGTACGAGACCATGCGCTGCCCGCACCAGGCGGGAAATTTTCCAGGCCCGGTCAAATACGGCTATTGCTCGGTAGGTCGTGTGGAGGAGGGTCCTGCCGAGTGGCTCGGACGACGCGTGTTTTGTCTGTACCCGCATCAGGACTGGTTCAGCGTGGCGACCGACTGGTTGGCGCCGATTCCGGACTCGGTCTCCGATGATCGCGCGGTGCTGGCTGCCAACATGGAGACAGCGCTCAACGGGGTCTGGGACGCTTCAGTCCGGGTGGGAGATCGCGTGGCCGTCGTCGGTGCCGGAGTCGTCGGCGCACTGGTTGCGGCACTGGCCGCCCGGATCGCTGGCACGGATGTCGAACTCGTCGATGTCGACCCGGCGAAACAAGCCCTTGCGAACTCGCTCGGTTGTTCGTTTGCGCATCCAGCGAAGGCGCGTCGCGACGCTGATGTGGTGATCCACGCCAGCGGCAAGGCCGAAGGGCTCGTCTGTGCGTTGGGTTTGGCAGGTTTTGAGGCGACAGTGCTTGAACTCAGCTGGTATGGCGCCCAGGCTGTCAGCGCACCGCTCGGCGAGGCGTTTCATTCACGCCGCCTGACCCTGCGTTCCTCGCAGGTGGGCTCAGTCGCCACCGTGCAGCGCGCGCGATGGAGCCACCGAAGGCGCATGGGCAAGGCGCTCGAGTTCCTCGCTGATCCGGTGTTTGACCGGTTCATAGGCGGTTCGAGCCGCTTCGACGATTTGCCGCAAACCTTGGCGAGGCTTTCCTCAGCGTCGGGGGGCGAGCTTTGCCATGTCGTGCGCTACCCTGGCTGAACACGTTTGTCGGCCTTCCTGAGCTTTTACCTTCATCTCATTACCGGAGCTTTCCATGTACTCGCTTGCCGTTTCCGACCACATCATGATTGCCCACAGTTTTCGCGGTGCAGTTTTCGGGCCGGCGCAAAAGATGCATGGCGCGACCTACGGCGTCGAAGTGGAATTTCGGCGCGCGGAGCTTGATGAGCATGGACTGGTCTGCGATATCGGCCTCGCGCTCGAGGTACTCAAGGAAGTGCTGGCCGGTTTCAACTATCACAATCTCGACGAACTGCCGGAACTCGCCGGCCGCAACACGACCACAGAATTCATGGCGGGCGAAATATTTCGACGTATGAAGGAGCGGGTGCTGCGGGGCGCTGTCGGTCCGGGTACGGCGGGAGCGTTGTCTTCAATGCGTGTACTGCTGCGCGAGTCGCCGGTTGCGTGGGCGAGCTTCGAGGGCCCTCTCGCTTGAAGTCTCGCATCGTCTTTGCTGTGCCCGGTGCGCTCGATCAAGTCACAGGCGGCTACCTCTACGACAGGCGCGTGGTGGAAGGGTTGCGCGCCCGAGGCCGCGCAGTCTCGGTCGCAGAGCTTCCGGGCGCGTTCCCCGAGGTCGATGAGGTCGCTGTCGCTGGGGCGACCGCGCTGATGCGCTCGACGGGTCACGACGACGTGGTGGTGGTCGATGGCATGGCTCTCCCCGCATTCGAGTCGCTCATTCCGCCGGAAAGCGGAGCCACCGTCATAGGCTTTGTGCACCATCCGCTTTCGCTTGAAACCGGCCTGTCGGCTGAGCGGGCAGCGAAGTTCGCGCGGGTGGAATCGTTGCTGTGGTCCGGTTTGGACGGGGTGATTTGCGCGAGCCCGAGTTCTGCTCGCGCGGTACTTGCAAGCGGCGTTGCTGCCGACCGCATTGCTGTCGCTTCGCCCGGCGTTGACTTGCCGGCCGACGTATCCGTGAGGCGGAGGGACGCTACAGGAAGCCGAGCGATGCGGCTGCTCTGCGTGGCGACCCTGACCGCGAGGAAAGGACACGGTGTGTTGGTTGATGCACTCTCCCGTATTGACGCACTTGACTGGACGCTTGACTGCTATGGCAGCCTGGAGAGGGATCCTGCGACGGTTCACGAGGTCCGGCGAGCGATTGCCGACTTTGGCTTGAGCGATCGCATTCGCCTTCACGGTGAGCAGCCCGCGGATCGGCTCATTCGGGCCTGGCGCGAGGCCGACCTGTTCGTTCTGCCATCGTTTCACGAAGGATACGGAATGGTGCTGACCGAAGCGCTAGCCCAGGCGATTCCGGTGGTGAGCACGCGCGCCGGAGCCATCCCCGAAACCGTTCCGCAGGCTGCGTCGCGCTTGGCGGGTCCGGGCGAGCCGGCAGCGCTAGCGGGTGTCCTGGCTGAACTGATGACTGAGCCCGCCGCGTTCAATCGGCTGGCCGCTGCAGCCCATTCGGTGCGCGACCAACTCGCAAGCTGGCCGCAAGCGATCGATCACTGGGGCCGCTCGCTCGATCGGCTTGCTGCTCTTGGACGGGTTGCGGCATGAGCGGATTTGATGCGCTCTGGCTTGCGCAGCGCGAGCCATTCGATCTGGCCGCGCGGTCAACCCGGCTGGAACAGGGCTTTGCAGGCGCGCTCCGGGCGCACGCGCGGGCCGGCGGAGATACTGTTCGCCTGCTTGATTTGGGCGGTGGAACCGCAGCGAATTTTCGAGCGCTAGCCCCGAGACTGGGCGGCGACCAGCATTGGCTTTTGTGCGACTACGACCCGCTTCTTCTCGCCGGCGCGATGCGCAGCATCACGCAGTGGGCCAACGATCATGGTTGGGAGTGCAGTCGCAGCGCCGCAGCCGTGGTGGTCAGATCCGGGGGGGCGCGCTGGAGTCTCGAGACACGGGAGATCAATCTGGCGAGAGAGCTTGAATCCCTGGCTGCAGAGTCCGTAGACGGAGTGACCACGACCGCGTTCCTTGACCTCGTATCCTTGCCATGGTTGGAACGGCTGGCTGACTGGATAGCCGGCTCCGGACTACCACTGCTCGCCACCTTGACGGTTGATGGCAGGCGTCGGTGGACCCCATTTCTTGACTCGGACCTGATTCTTGATGAGGCATTTCGTCGTCATCAGGCCGGTGATAAAGGCTTTGGACAGTCGGTCGGGCCTGGCGCTGCGCAGGCGCTTGCCTCAATGTTCGAGGCCCGTTGCGTTGCCTGCGAGACCGAGACGAGCGACTGGCGTATCGGTGCGCAGGCCCCGGCGATGCTTCGCCGGATGGCGTCTGAGGCCGCAATGGTTGCGCTTGAAGTTCGACCTGAGCAGCGCCCTGTTGTCGATGCGTGGGTGGCAGAGCGCGATCGACTGATCGCGCTGGGCGCGGCGTCGCTCACCGTAGGGCACTGCGATCTCCTTGCGTTGCCCGGAAGCGGGCTCGCCGGCTGAAACACCGTAGCGGTGCGCTCGCGGATCGGTTTACGCGATCCGGGTCGGCGCTACCGCTCGGCGCGGTATCATCGCGCCGATGAAAATTCGCGATAGCAATTCCCTTGACCCGGATGCGGATCTGCCCGACGTCCAGACGAGCGCCGACATTCGCAACATCGCGATTGAGCGAGTGGGCGTGAAGGGGGTGAG
>CAZZKA010000180.1:0-7718 GCA_964654745.1 uncultured Bordetella sp.
TCCCTACGGTGTAAGCGGCCAGCGGCTGGTCGGACATGCCCTAATCGAAGGCCGACGTCGCAATGCGCGCTACGCGGTTGTCACCATGTGCGTCGGTGGCGGCATGGGGGCGGCCGGTCTTTTCGAAATCATTCATTGAGCCAGGGCCTGAGAACGCACGCGGGAGTCAAGGTGTCAGTCAAAAATCTCATGGATCTCAGCGGCCGCAAGGCGATCGTCACGGGCGGCTCGCGAGGGCTCGGCTTTCAGATCGCCGAGGCGCTCTGCGAGATGGGCGCAGAGGTTTTGATTGCAGCCCGCAAGCAGCCCGAACTTGACGAGGCGGTCGTGCGCCTGCGAGCCGCGGGCGGCAGGGTTCAGAGCATGGTCTGCGACATGACGCAGCCTGAACGCGTTCGAGCCTTCGCTGGCGCTGCTCTCAAAGCGCTCGGGCACTGCGACATCCTGGTCAACAATGCCGGCACGGCCTGGATTGCGCCCGCAGAAGATCACCCGCTCGAGGCCTGGCAAAAGCTCATCAACCTCAACCTCACCGGCGTCTTTGTGCTCAGCCAGGAAATCGGCAGACAATCGATGATTCCGCGGCGCTACGGAAGGATCCTGAACATCGCTTCGGTCGCCGGCCTGCGCGGCAACCCTCCCGGGTCCAACAAAGGTATCGCCTACAACACAACCAAGGGCGGGGTGGTTAACTTCACGCGCGCGCTCGCTGGCGAGTGGGGAGAGTTCGGTATCACGGTCAATGCGCTTGCACCGGGCTTTTTTCCGTCCCGGCTCACCCGCGTCGCTCTGGAACAGTTCGGCGATCAGCTGATCGCCGCGACGCCACTGCGCCGGCTCGGAGACGATGAGGATCTCAAGGGCGCAGCAGTGCTGCTATGTTCAGATGCAGGGCGGCATATTACCGGTCAGATTCTCGCCATCGACGGCGGCGTGACAGCAGTCTGAAACGAGATGTTTTCTGCTGACAGACCTTCGGGCTTTGACGTCGCAATCCCTTTTGTCGAGGGCGCGGGTATCCGTTTGCTTTCGGCGGATCGCGGCGGAACAGTCCTCGAACTAGCAAGTGAAACCCGCCACCTCAACTCGGCCGGCTTCATTCACGGCGGCGCGCTGATGACGCTGCTCGATGTTTCGATGGCCATCGCCGGGCGAGCCCATGCAACGGAGCACACGCCTGAACAGACGGTGATGGCGACGATTGAAATGAAGACCAGCTTCATGCAGGCAGCCCGGGGGACGTTGCTGTGCCGTGGGCAATGCGTCCACCGCACCCGTGCGCTTGCTTTTTGCGAGGCGGAGATCCGCGACGAGGCTGACCGGCTGATTGCGCGCGCCTCGGGAACCTTCCGATTCATGCGCAGACCCGAGGAGCCGCATCGATGACCGAACACAACCGAGCGTGGCATCTTGTCCGGCGGCCCATGGGGGTCCCCACGACCGACTGTTTCCAACTTGTCGACAGCCCGCTCGGGCCGCTCGCCGAGGGTCAGGTGCGCGTGCGCAACCGGTTTCTGTCGCTCGATCCCTACATGCGTGGCAGGATGGATGAATCACGATCATATGCCGCGCCGCAGGAACTCAACGCCGTCATGCAGGGTGGGACCGTCGGCGAGGTCGTCGAAAGCCGCCACCCCCGATTCAAGGTAGGAGACGCCGTGGTCACGCGGGCCGGGTGGCAGTTGTTCGGGACGAGCGATGGCAGCGACCTGCGGCGAATTGATTCCGCCCGTGTACCCATGCAGGCCTGGCTGGGCGCGGTGGGGATGCCAGGAGTGACCGCGTGGTACGGCATCAACGACATTCTTAAGCCTGAGCACGGTCAAACCCTCGTGGTGAGCGCCGCCAGCGGCGCGGTGGGCGCAGTTGTAGGCCAACTCGCCAGGCAGCGGGGCGCGAAGGTGATCGGAATCGCGGGCGGCGCCGAGAAATGCCGCATCGTCGTCGAAGAGTTTGGCTTCGACGCCTGCGTCGATTACAAGGCCGGAAACCTTGCAGCCGATCTGTCGGCTGCCGCGCGCGGGGGTATTGATTGCCTGTTCGAAAATGTCGGCGGAGTCTGTCTGGACGCCTGTCTCGCGGCGATGAATCCTTTCGGGCGTATCGCCGTGTGTGGACTCATATCGGGCTACAGTGGACAGGCCACTCCCATCCACAACCTTCGTTCAATCCTGATCAACCGGCTTAGCGTTCAGGGTTTCATCATCTCCGAGCATATGGACCGATGGCCGCCTGCGCTGGCAGAGTTGTCCGAACTCGCCGCCTCGGGGCGGCTACGCTGGAGGGAGACCATCGCAGAAGGCCTCGAGCAGGCGCCGCAGGCCTTTCTCGGACTGCTGCGCGGTGACAACGTCGGCAAGCAGTTGGTTCGCCTCTAGACCGGACTGACGCGGACATGCGCGAATTCTCCGGGCGAACCGCGGTGATCACCGGAGCGGCCGGTGGTTTTGGTCTCGAGTTTGCTAAACGAGCCGCATTGTTGGGCATGCGGGTCGTCCTCGCCGATGTTGAGGCCGGCGCCCTTCAGCGTGCGCACAGCCTCGTCGAGTCGCTCGGTGCCCGCGTGATCAGTCAGCTGACCGATGTTGCCGACCCGATTCAGGTCCAGGCGCTGGCGGACCGCGCATTCGCAGAGTTCGCCGGCGTTCATCTGCTTTTTAACAATGCAGGCGTCGCGCCGGTGGGGCTTGTCTGGGAGCACACCGCACAGGACTGGCAGTGGGCCCTTAGCGTCAATGTGCTGGGTATCGCGCATGGGCTGCGAAGCTTCGTGCCTCGCATGCTTGAGCAGAGCGACGACAGCCACATCATCAACACCGCCTCGGTCGCAGGCTACCTGTCACCCACCGGGATGGGTCTCTACAACGTGACCAAACATGCTGTCGTGACGATGAGCGAGACGCTCCACCACGACCTGCGCGCGGTCGGGTCCAACATCGGCGTAACCGTACTCAGCCCGGCGTTTGTCCCGACCGGGATCGCAAACTCCGAACGCAACCGTCCCGATCATCTCAGATCCGAAGAAGGGGTTTCGGAGCATACCCGCCGTGCCCGTGAGTCGATGCTACGAGCAGTCAGTTCCGGGCGTCTCACCGCTGAAGATATCGCCTCGCTCACGTTCGCGGCGATTGCCGAGAGGCGGTTTTATCTTTTCACCCATCCTGCGATTCTGCCGTCGGTAAAAGCGCGGCATGACGCGATAGCGGCGCTAGCCGAGCCGAGCGACCCCTTCGCGCTGAGGCCCGCACTGGCGCCCGCCTTAGCAGGCAACCCCGTAAAATGACTGTCGACAAGCCGATCGATCTCCAGGAGGTCCGCGTTGGCAGAGTGCTGACCGGCGCCGATGGCGTACGGCTGCATGTCGCCGAGGCTGGCGATCCCAAGGGACCGCTGGTTTTGCTGCTGCATGGTTTTCCCGAGAGTTCGGCTGCCTGGTATCGGCTGATGCCAGAACTCGCACGCGATGCGTATGTGGTCGCGCCGGATCTTCGCGGTTACGGCCTGTCGGACTGTCCCGCGGAGGTGGCGAGTTACCGCATCGAGCACCTGGTAGCTGACGTGATTTCGCTAATCGATGGTCTCGGATCCCGATCCTGCATGCTGGTGGGGCACGACTGGGGCGGCGCGCTCGCGTGGGCAACGGCAATTGCGCATCCGCAAAGAATTGGCCGTCTGGTGATCCTCAACGCGCCGCACCCGGTAGCGTTTGCGCGAGCGCTGGCAGGCGACCCAGCCCAGCAGGCGGCAAGCCAATACATGAACTGGCTGCGGCGGCCAGGCTCTGAAGAGGCGTTGGCGCGCGATAACTTCGCGCTTTTGGACCGGATGTTGCAGAGCAGTTCGTCAAAGCCCTGGTACAGCGGCGATATACGCGACGCGTATCACCGGGCGTGGGCCCGGCCCGGGGTCCTGCGCGGTATGGTCAACTGGTACCGAGCGACGCCGCTAGCCCCGCCCGCTCCAAGTGCGGCGAGGGCAGGCTTTGCTCTGCCGGATGCTGGTCGATTCATCGTTCATGTGCCCACGTTGGTCATTTGGGGGGAACGCGATCAGGCACTGCTGCCGGGTCTGCTCGACGGGCTGGACGGTCTGGTGACCGATCTTCGCATCGACCGGCTCGCCGACGCCTCCCACTGGCTGGTACATGAGTATCCCGAGGCGGTTATCGCAGCAATAGCGCGCTTGGCCCGGGCAACGCCCTGAACGACACGATGAAGCCTGAGATCGTTTTGCGTATTGGTTCATGGCAGGAGCTCCGCGATCTCGCGACACCGGTTCGGTTTGATGTCTTCGTCAGCGAGCAGGGCATAGATCCGGAAATTGAGATCGATGAAGCCGATCCGCGATCGCTGCATTGCGTGGCTCTGCTTGGCGATTCAGTAGTCGGTACCGCGCGGTTGCTGCCCGACGGCCATATCGGAAGGATGGCGGTGCGTTCGCTGTTTCGCGGGCACGGTATCGGTGGCCTGATGCTCGAGTGTCTGGTCGACTCAGGATTTAAAAGGGGCCATGAGCGAATCGTACTTAACGCTCAGGCTTATGTTGAAAATTTTTATCTGCACCATGGCTTCATCCGTGACGGCGATCGCTTCATCCTCGAGGGGATCGAGCACGTCCGTATGTGGCGGGCGCGACCGGATCAGGACTGAATTCGAAAGAACAGTCTGCGCTCGCCGGTGAATCGAGGACGGTCGTCGAGCCAGTCCCAGCTCCTTTCGCAAAAAGTGACCTCACCCGAATGCCCAATCGCGATCACAGTGGAGGCGCGGGTGCCGTAGCGCGGATCTGCGATGAACGGGGTCCCCTCTAACGCACCGTCATCCAGCGCGGCTCCCCGCTCCCAGGACCGAGCCGGGCTGCGATCGGCGAGCGCATCCAAGAGCGCCTCGATGGGATCGGTCAATTCCAAGGCCGATCGCATGGTCGTGCGCAGCCGCTCGACTTTGGGCCACGGCGTGTTGAGAAGATGATTGGACAAGCCGTGAACGCCTTCCGCGATCTGTAAGGGAGCGGTCTCGGCCTGACGGTTTGAAAAGTAAAGCGCGTTGGCACGGTCTCGTCCTGCTTCGAAAAGCAGCAGATTAAAACCACCAAAGCTCCCCATATGTCGGACGATGCTTGCCGCATAGGTCTCGCCAGACCCGGGCGTCACGAGATAGCCCGCGCCTAACTCCCCGCGCGATCGTTCACCCGGGCCACGATGCGGCCGGTCGCGAAAATTCGTTAGCGCAGCGATGCGCCCGGACCGGTTGATCCCTAGCCAGGTTCCGCCTCCGACCAGATCCCGGCCGCCATAGATCCGGCGCTCGCCATCCCACCAATGCGCAGCAGCCGCGGGACGGTTGTGGAACTCATCTCGGTTGCCAGCAAGCAACAGGCGATAGCGTGAGCCGGGCTCCAATGCGAACGCAATCAGGCACACGACATTGTGGGCTCAGGTCAGGACCGGGATGAAAAGTTCCACATGGCGCCCATCGCGTGCGAGTCGTGAAAGACCGCTGTCCAGGGCTTTGCGCTCAATCTCGTGGCGGATGGCCTCGGCACTCGTACCCTCACCGACACGATAGACTTCCATCCAGGTGATCAAACCTTTTTCGATCTCGGGGCGACGCGAAAAGCGTACGTCCACGCCATCGGATCGCAGCGCACTGCGATGTCGTTCCATGGCCTCAAGCACTGCAGCGCTGTCCCGCTCATCGGAGCGAAAATAAATATAAAGCGCTTGTTCGCTGGCGGTCATGCCTGCGGAACAGGATAGGGCAGGGGCTGCACCGTCAGCCGGCGACCGTCCGCCAGTTGCACGGAGTCTGCTGAGGCGATCTGGGACTCGAAGAGCACCGCGGCGCCCTTACCCGGATCGCGGGCTGAAAGAATGATCTGTCCGCACGGTTCTCCGGTCCGTGCGTCGAGGACGTCGGTGCCCGCGGGTGGTGGCTCTCCCGGCAAATTGGAGAGAAACATCCGGCGCTTGAGCTTGCCCAGATAGTGGCTTCGGGCGACGATTTCCTGCCCCGGATAACAGCCCTTGCGAAAACTCACGCCGTTGACGAGATCGAAGTTGAGCATCTGAGGAACGAACCTTTCAACAGCTGCGCCGACAATGCGACCAATTCCACTTCGGACCTCGGTCCAGCGCCATGCGACCGACGAGACGGGCTCCAGCCGAGCGGTCAACTCAAGCCAAAGCGCAGGCACCTCGTCAATCGGACACCACAAAAGTGCTCGCGGAACCGATGCGCCGCCTGCCAGGCATGATTCCAGACCGACCAGACGCAGGGATTCGAAACTTGCAACCTCACCCGGACCAGGCCAGCGCGCACCTAAAGCGGACACCATCGCGATCGCCTGATCACCACTCAATCCCAGGCACGCGTGCTGCGCCGACGCATCTTCCAGCCTGACCTTCGCGCGAAGCACGAACATCGACAGCCGACGAACCAGCCCCGTGGCGAGAACTCTGGAAGGCATCAGGCGGACTTCCTCGGCCTCTCGCCACACGCGCATGCTCGCGAGCATGCGGCCCTTTGCCGAACAATAGCCGGCAAGCATGGACCTGTTCTCGGCGAGCCCGGCGACGTCATTGGTCAGCTGCCCCTGAAGAAAGGTGATGGCCTCAGCACCGTGCACCTTCAGCAAGGCGAGATCGGCGATCGGCGCGATCGCGCCCCGGGCAAAACTTGCTTCAGTCACTTCACCCCTGGGAGTCGGGGACAGTTGTGGACCACAGTCGTCCATCAGGAGATCAGCGGACACTGCCCGGGCGAAGGGCAGAGCTTCCGCCTCATCGAATGAGGCTTGCAGAAGAGGGGCGTTCATGCCGGTATTATAGGGACGCCTGTTTCCGTTTTTGACCGGGAAACCCTGTTGAAAATCGCCCGATTGCTTCGAACCGTGCTGGGAGTCACTGCCGTGCTGTGCGCGGTGGCGGCCGGTTTCGCGACCAGGGTTGCCTATGATTACCATCAAGCCTGGCTGCACAGTGATGACGTCCCTCGCAAGGTCACGGTTCTCCTCGGGGCTGGCCCTTCCGGAGTGCATGCCGCACTCGAGCGCGCGGGCATCGCCTCATCGGCGGACCGCTTGCAGTGGATTCTCAGGTGGCGAGGAGATGCCGCGAAACTGAAGGCGGGCATCTACGAAGTCCGCAGCGGTCAAAGCCTCCGGGAACTTCTCGATGCCATCGCCGCGGGTACCGGGCGACCGGCCGTTTTGCGCCTGGTCGAGGGGCTCACGCTTCGTCAGGTACGTGCCGTAGTCGATGTGCACCCCGATCTGGTCGCCGATGCACGGGCCCTCGATGATGCAACGCTGATCGCGCGGATTGGCGTACCGTTTGCGAGCGGGGAGGGTGTTTTTTTACCCGACACCTACCATTTCGCGCCGGGCAGTTCGGCTCTGTCTGTTTACCGCGAAGCATGGCGGGCGATGGAGCGCGTGCTCGTGAAAGAGTGGGAAGCCCGGCAGCCGGGTCTGCCCCTTGAGTCCCCCTGGCAAGCGCTGGTGCTTGCATCCATCATCGAAAAGGAAACCGGCCGGGCCGAGGACAGGGCGTTGGTGTCGGCGGTGTTCGTCAACCGGCTGAGGAGGGGGATGCCGCTACAGAGCGATCCGACCACGATTTACGCACTCGGCAGCGCGTTTGACGGCAGACTCCGGCGGCGCGACCTGCAAGCCGACCTTCCGCACGATACTTCTGTGCGAACGGGTCTGCCCCCAAC
>CAZZKA010000181.1:0-7669 GCA_964654745.1 uncultured Bordetella sp.
CTGAGCGGTCTGGCTCCCTCCCTTACCTGACTGAGCAGGCTTTTCCTTCTCAATCACGACGGTTTCGCGCTATACTCAAGGGCTTTCTTTAAGACTCTTCGCTAGCCTGTCTATCCTAGGGCCTGAGCTTGGGCCTGAGGCCTGCGACCCCGGCCCGATTGCCTGGTTGGTTCGTAAGCTTCGGACGGTCAGGGTTCGGCAGGTCAGGTTGGATCGTCGGGTTGTCAGGTGAGCTGTTTGCCGAGTCGCCGAGTCGGTCAACGAACCGACCCGTGCGGGGTGGTCGCTGGGTGGTGGTCACTGAGTGGTGGTCACTGAGTGATGGTCGCTGAGTGGTGACCGCTTAGGGGTTCCCGTGTGGGGTGGCCTCCGGACGGGGCGCCGGCCGACTGAATCGGCGGGTCGTGCCGAATGGCAGAGGTAGGAGTTGAAGGCGACCGGACCATGAGGTTCGGGGGGAAATGGGCTCGCGAGCCCATTTTTTTTTAATGCGTGTTTTGATGTGGGAACTCGAATTTTGAACGCAGGGCTCATCCGTGAGGCAGATCCGCGAGCGCCGGCCATGGTGGTGGACACCGGGTCGCTGATCGCGCATACGCTCGAGTCGATGGGCTATGAATTGGTCGATCTCGAATACGGGCAACGGGGGCTGCTGCGCGTGTTCATCGACGCGGAGGCAGGCATCCGCCTCGAAGACTGCGAGCGCGTGAGCCGCCAGCTGAGTCACGTTCTGACCGTCGAAAATGTTCCTTATGACCGCCTCGAGGTGTCTTCGCCGGGGCTTGACCGTCCCCTGCGAAAGCCCGCGGACTTTGAACGCTTTGCCGGTAACCGCATCACGCTGCGTTTGCGCCAGGCCTTCCAGGGGCGACGCAATTTCGAAGGAATCCTCAGCGTCGAGGACGGTGGTCGTTTTGGTCTCGAGTTGATTGCCGAGGATCCCAAGCCTGCAAAGGGCCGGCGCCCGGTGCGACCTGCGGCTCGCGCGACCAAGGCTGACAAGAGCAAGCCCGAGTCCGTCCCGCCTGCTCTCAAACTTGTATTTGCGCTCGACGAAATCGAGCGGGCACGTCTGGTGCCGATTGTGAAGTTCTAGGAGTTGATCATGAGCCGAGAAGTCCTCCTGCTGGTTGATGCGCTTGCCCGTGAGAAGAACGTGCAGCGAGATATTGTTTTCGCTTCGCTTGAGAGCGCGTTAGCGTCAGCGACTAAAAAGCGTTTCAAGGAGGAGGTCGATGTGCGTGTCACGATCGACCGGATGAGCGGGGACTACGAGGCGTTTCGCCGCTGGCAGGTGGTCCCGGATGGGGAGCTCGAGGATCATGACATTCAGATCATCCTCACCGAGGCCCAGAAACAGGTGGCCGACGTTCAGGTCGGCGACTTCATCGAGGAAGAGCTCGAACCGGTCGAACTCGGCCGCATTGGTGCCCAGGCTGCGAAGCAGGTGATCCTGCAGAGAATTCGCGACGCCGAGCGAGAGCAGATCATCGACGATTTTCTGGCCCGCGATGAACCGATCATGTCCGGTACGGTCAAGCGTATCGACCGCGAGGGTGCGGTGATCGAGGCGGGAAAACTTGAGGCAAGGCTGCCTCGCGATCAGATGATCCCCAAAGAAAATCTGCGAGTCGGCGATCGCGTGCGCGCGCTCGTCCTGCGCGTCAATCGCGAGGGTCGCGGCCCGCAACTTATCCTCTCACGCACAGCCCCGGACTTTATCCGGCACCTTTTCACCAATGAAGTTCCGGAAATCGAACAGGGTCTGCTGCAGATCAAGGCGGCGGCGCGCGATGCGGGCGTTCGCGCCAAGATTGCTGTTCACACCACGGATCGCAGGATCGATCCAATCGGTACGTGCGTCGGTGTCCGCGGCTCGCGGGTTCAGGCGGTAACGGGTGAACTGGCCGGTGAGCGTGTCGACATCGTGCTCTGGTCGGAAGATCCGGCGCAGTTTGTGATCGGTGCGTTGGCGCCGGCCAATGTTTCCTCGATCGTTGTGGACGAGGACAAACACGCGATGGACGTGGTGGTCGACGAGGACAATCTTGCGCTTGCGATCGGGACAGGAGGCCGCAATGTCAGGCTCGCCTCGGATCTGACCGGTTGGCAGATCAACATCATGACCAAGGAAGAGTCGCAGCAAAAGTCCGACGCCGAGCGCCTGGAAGTGCGTCAGCTGTTCATGGACCGGCTCGATGTCGACGAGGAGGTCGCAGACATCCTGATCGACGAGGGTTTCACGAGTCTCGAGGAAATTGCTTACGTGCCGATCGCCGAGATGCAGGAGATCGAGTCGTTTGACGAGGACACCGTCAACGAATTGCGTAATCGAGCGCGCAACGTCCTCCTTACCGAGGCCATCGCGACCGAGGAAAAAATCGGGACCACCGCGGAGGATTTGCTGTCACTCGAGGGCATGGATCGCGCTCTGGCGGCCAAGTTGGCCGATGCAGGCATTCATACCCGCGATGAACTTGCCGAGCTTGCCGTCGACGAGCTGGTTGAGGCGACAGCGATCGAGGATGAACGGGCGCGCGATCTTATCGTGCGCGCGCGAGCGCATTGGTTCGAGAACGAACAGGCCTGAGTGCAAACCCGGCGCACCGATAGTACGAACCGGGTTGGAGAAGGAAAGTCATGGCAAGCACCAACGTTTCCAATTTTGCGGCCGAGCTGAAGATGCCGGTCGACATGTTGCTCGAGCAGTTGCGCTCGGCCGGTGTCGACAAACATTCAGCCGATGACCCCGTTACCGAGGCAGACAAGGAGCGCCTGCTGCTTGCGCTTCGCCGTGCCCACGGCGGGGAGGAAGCCCCTAAGAAAAAGATCACGCTTACCCGCAAGCAAACCTCCGAGATCAAGCAGGCCGATGCCACTGGCAAGGCTCGCACCATCCAGGTCGAGGTGCGCAAAAAGCGGGTCTTCGTCAAACGCGACGGCTCGGAGGCTGCGGCGCCAGAGGCCCCGGCGGCAGAGTCACCGGTAGTCGATGACGAGCAGCTCAAGCGGCGCGAGGAGGAAGACCGCCGGCAGCACCAGCTTCTCGAACGCCAAGCCGCCGAGCTGCGTGAAAAACAGGAGCGCCTGGAGCAGGAGCGGCTGCGCGCCGAAGAGGCGGCGGCCGAGGCTGCACGCCTGGAGGCTGAAGCCCTCGCGCAGCAACAGCGACTGGCTGCAGAAAACGAGGCGAGCCGCAGATCTGTTGATGATGTTGCCTCCGGTACCGCTGAGAGTGATGCGCAGCGTCGCAAGCGCGAGGCCGAAGAACGTGCTCGCGCGGATGCCGAGGCCGCCGCCGCGGCACAGGCCCAGGCGGCTGTCGATGCCCGCAAGCGCGCAGACGAGGAAGCCCGCTCCCGTGCCGATGCGCGGGCGCGCGCTGAAGCCGAGGTCGCCGAAATCAATCGTTTGATGAGCGCTTCGCGTAAGCCAGTGGCCAAGCCTGTTGAAGCGCCTGCGCCGGCACCCGCCGCACCGGTTCAGCCTGCCGAGGCAGCGCCGCCCGCGGCGGCGGCGGCCGATGGCAAGGCGGGTGTGCGCGGCACATTGCACAGAGCGGCGGGCGCGCCGGCGAGGCCGGCTGCGGCACCTCCCGGGCCCGGCGAAGGGCAACGTAAACACGTCAAGGCAGAAAAGCTCTCCTCCACCTGGTCCGAGGAAGCGGCCAAACGGCGTGCAATCAAGACACGAGGTGATTCGAGCGGCGGCACGGCATCATGGCGTGGCCCGCGTGGCGGTTCAGGGCGCAACCGCGACCGCTCGGCCGAGGCGGCGCCGGTCGCTGCTGCGCCGGTCGAAGCGGTGGTGCGGGAAGTTCATGTGCCGGAGACCATCACAGTGGCTGACCTTGCCCACAAGATGTCGGTCAAAGCCGCTGAAGTCATCAAAACGCTGATGAAACTCGGTCAGATGGTGACCATCAATCAGGTGCTCGACCAGGACACCGCGATGATTGTGGTCCAGGAGATGGGGCATGTGGCGGTCGCAGCCAAGCTCGACGACCCGGAAGCGTTTCTCGAGGAATCCGCCGAGGCTGGCGAGCAGGAGCCAAGGCCGCCTGTCGTCACCGTCATGGGCCACGTCGATCATGGGAAGACATCGCTGCTCGACAGCATCCGTCGCGCCAAAGTGGCAGCGGGTGAGGCGGGAGGCATCACCCAGCACATCGGGGCCTACCACGTTGATACGCCGCGCGGCGTGATCACCTTCCTCGATACGCCCGGTCACGAGGCCTTTACCGCCATGCGTGCGCGCGGCGCCAAGGCGACCGATATTGTGATCCTGGTGGTGGCTGCCGATGATGGCGTCATGCCCCAGACGATCGAGGCCATTCGCCACGCGCGCGCGGCGCAGGTGCCCATCGTGGTAGCGATGAACAAGATCGACAAGCCCGAGGCCAACCCGGATCGCGTCAAACAGGAACTGGTCGCGCAGGAGGTAGTGCCTGAGGAATACGGCGGTGATTCGCCGCTGATACCGGTGTCGGCTAAGACGGGTGAGGGTATCGATTCACTGCTCGAAAACGTCCTGCTTCAGGCCGAACTTCTCGAACTCAAGGCGGTGCGTGACGGGGCTGCCAAAGGTCTCGTCATTGAGGCTCGCCTGGACAAGGGGCGCGGTCCGGTTGCCACCGTTCTGGTTCAGTCTGGCACACTCAAGCGCGGCGATGTGGTGCTGGCGGGCTCGGCCTTCGGTCGGGTGCGTGCGATGCTCGACGAAAACGGCCGGCCGGTGAACGAAGCGGGACCTTCCATTCCTGTCGAGATTCAGGGCCTTGCCGAGGTGCCTGCGGCCGGGGAGGAGGTGATGGTGCTGGGCGACGAGCGCAAGGCGCGCGAGATCGCCCTGTTCCGGCAAGGCAAGTTCCGTGATGTAAAGCTCGCCAAGCGCCAGGCAGCCAAGCTCGAAAACATGCTCGAGCAGATGGCGGAGGGCGACGTGAAGACGCTCGCGCTCATCATCAAAGCCGACGTTCAGGGCTCTCAGGAGGCGCTTACCCACGCGATGCTCAAGCTGAGTACCGATGAAGTCCGCATCACCGTTGTCCATCAGGCGGTGGGCGGAATCAGTGAATCGGACGTTAACCTGGCCACTGCTTCCAAGGCGGTGATCATCGGCTTTAATGTGCGCGCCGATCAGGCCGCCAAGCGGCTTGCCGAGACCAACGGTATCGATATTCGCTACTACAACATCATCTACGACGCGGTTGATGAAGTGAAGGCTGCGATGGCGGGGCTGCTCTCGCCTGAGCAAAAAGAGGAAATGCTCGGCCTGGTGGAAATCCGCCAGATCTTTCGCGTCTCCAAGGTCGGGACGATCGCCGGCTGCATGGTGCTCGAAGGTCTGGTTCGGAGAGGCTCGCGTATCCGACTGCTTCGTGACAACACGGTTATCTGGACCGGGGAACTCGATTCGCTCAAGCGCTTCAAGGATGATGTTCGCGAAGTCAAGGAAGGCTTTGAGTGCGGCCTCTCATTGCGTGGCTACGACGATATCCGGGAAGGCGACCAGCTCGAAGTCTTCGAGGTCAAGGAAGTCGCCCGCACTACCATCTAGGATGCGAGCATGGCCAGACGCAACACGACGGGCTCGGTCAATCGCGGAGCCCGCGTAGCCGAGCTTGTCCATCAGGAGCTCGCCACGCTGATCCGGTCCGAGGTCAAGGACCCGGGGCTGGGCATGATCACGCTCAACAGCGTCGACCTCACGCCGGATTACGCGTACGCGACGATTTTCTATACGGTGCTTCCGGATGATGATGCGAGCGTCGCTGCGACTCAGGCTGCGCTTGAGCGGGCCGCTCGCTTTCTGCGCGGTCAGCTCGGTCGTCGAATCCGTATCCACACAACGCCGGAGCTCCGTTTCGTTCTCGATCGTTCGACCCTGCGCGGTCTAGAACTCGATCGCCTGATCAGCGAAGCCAATCGTCGGCAGGCCCAGGAGTGACGGCCGACGCTCGCGGGCCGAGCCGAGGCGCGAGAAGGCGGCAGCGCGTCGATGGCGTGCTGCTACTGGACAAGCACCGGGGCATCAGTTCCAACCATGCCATGCTCTCGGCGCGTCGTTTGCTGTCGGCGGCCAAGGCTGGCCACGGGGGCACGCTCGATCCGATGGCAAGCGGGCTTTTGCCTGTTCTGCTGGGTGAGGCGACCAAATTCGCCTTCGACCTGCTTGAGGCGGACAAGACGTACCTTGCCTCAATAAAGCTCGGCGAGATCAGCAGTACCGCCGACGCAGAGGGGAACATCCAACCCACTGGCGAGGCAATGCCGACCCGGCAGGCGATGCTGGAAACCCTCGCCGCTTTCACCGGTGATATTGAACAGATCCCGCCCATGTACTCGGCCCTTAAACACGAGGGTCGTCCCCTTTACGAATACGCACGTAAGGGCGTTGAAATCGAACGAACTACCCGGCGCGTGACCGTGCACCGAATTGATCTGCTGGCGTTCGAGCTGCCCCGGGTAACGATCCGCGTCGTATGCAGCAAGGGAACCTATCTGCGTACCCTTGCCGCCGACATCGGCGCAGGATTGGGGTGCGGCGCCTGGCTGGAGGATTTGCGTCGCGAGGCGGTGGGCGATCTGAAGCTTGATGACGCGGTTTCGCTCGATGCGCTCGAGGCGGGTGGCGAGGACGCCAGGCAAGCTTATGTGGCACCGCTTGACCGCCTGCTCGGTGGCCTTGATCGGGTCGAGCTCGACGCTGATCGGGCGCTGCGGTTCAGCCAGGGCCAAAAGCTTCGCGTAGCCGAGCCGTCCGATAGCGCGGCCAGGCGCGTTGCGGTGTACGGCATGCAGGCGCTCCTGGGTGTAGCCATGTTGGAGTCGGGCGTGATTGCCCCCTTGCGCCTGGTAGCCTCGCCGCTGTCCGGTGCTGCCGGCGCGGCGCCTGTCCGGGGCATAACTGCCCTCCAGAATTTTCCTCAGGGCGAATCCGCCCGAACAGACCGCGGTCTTACGAACCGTGGCACAACTCCTCACCAAGGCCCCCCAGGGGAATCCAGACCATGAGCACTCCCGCCATACGCAACATTGCCATCATCGCGCACGTCGACCACGGCAAGACCACGCTGGTCGATCAGCTGCTACGGCAGTCCGGTACTTTTCGCGCGCATCAGCAGGTCGCCGACCGCGTGATGGATAGCAACGATCTCGAGCGCGAGCGCGGCATCACCATCCTTGCCAAGAACTGCGCCGTCGATTTCGATGGCACTCGGATCAACATCGTAGACACACCGGGCCATGCTGATTTCGGCGGCGAGGTCGAGCGCGCTCTGTCCATGGTCGACGGCGTCCTGCTGCTCGTCGATGCGGTTGAGGGGCCGATGCCGCAGACCCGTTTCGTGACGCGCAAGGCGCTCGCTCTCGGCCTGCGCCCCATCGTCGTGGTCAATAAAATCGACCGACCGGGCGCGCGACCAGACTGGGTCGTCAACCAGACCTTTGATCTGTTTGATCGCCTGGGAGCTAGCGAGGAGCAGCTGGACTTTCCTGTCGTGTACGCGTCTGCCGTCAATGGCTACGCTCTGGATCGGCTGGGGGATCAGCCGACTTCGGGCGAGGATGGTCAGGAGGTCGGCATGGCGCCGCTGTTTCGCGCCATTCTTCGCCACGTGCCGGCGCGCGCAGACGATGTGGATGGTCCCTTGCAGATGCAGATCTCC
>CAZZKA010000182.1:0-7584 GCA_964654745.1 uncultured Bordetella sp.
CGGAATGACCAGTACCTGGCGATCATCGAGAGCGGTCGCCTGAATGACGCGACCGTTTCCGACTGCGATCCGCCGCAAGGGGCCGGTATGGATCAATCGGGCCTGGCCAACGTAAAGATTGAGCGCCGCTTCCGGTTCGGTCTGCACATCCCGGTTTAGCGCAGGCAGGTCTGCGCGCTGATGCGCCGCCGCGTGCTTGCCGCACAAGACCAAAGATAAAGCGCCAATCAGAACCAGAGCGTGCAGCGCGGAACGTACCAACGCGAGGCGGGTTGAAGCGGGCAAGGGTTTGTGCGAAGCGATGGTCTGCATGATTGCTCAGCGCAAAGTGGGGGGTTGAATGGAAAGCGGTGGCAGCATCGGAACGGGCAGTGCTGCCTGGGGCGCAACCTGGGGCGCAACCTGGGGCGCAACCTGAGGCGCAACCTGAGGCGCAACCTGAGGCGCAACCTGAGGCGCAACCTGAGGCGCCGACTGGGGCGTGGCCGGGGTACGACGTTGGGGCGAGGCCTGCCCGTCTGGGCTAGGTTCGGGGGGTCTCGCTGCCGATTCGCTTCGCTCTTTTAGACCTGCGAGAGGACCCATGCCGCCAGTGATGATCTCTGGCCCGCCGTGCATCGGGCGAGGCGGTGCCGAGATCCGCGGTGACGGCGTAGGCAGACCAAGCAAAGCATTCAGATCGACCGGGCCCGCCGACACCGGCGCGCGATCGTCTGGGTGTCTGAGCATAGCGGTCAGTCTGCCCGCCCGCTGCGCAGCGACTACCCGCTTGGCGTCCTCGGGACCGAGCTCGACGGTAATGCTGGTGTAGCCCCGCGCAGGCGTATCCTCGCCCCGAACCGATACCTGTTTACCCGTCGCAAGAACTGGTACGTCTTGAACCAGGACCCGGGTGAGCTCGCCCTGCCCCGGCGCAGAACCGTCCTGAATTCGCGCCGAAAAGAGCAGATCGACGCGATCGCCCGGTCTGAGGAGTCCGGAGACCGAACTCACTTCGTCAACCGCTAGCGTCAGGGCTCGGATACCCTGACGGACCCGCGATGCTAGGCCGGCAGGCTCGGCTGGCTGCGCAATCTCAGCGATCAGAGTTTCGCCGCTGCGCATCGGGCGGACGAGCCGCGCGCCGACATGCGCATCGAACTGCTCAGGCCGTACCGCTGAACCCGGCACAAGGTCTGCCGGAATGGAGCGGACCGCCATATTGTCCGGTCCAAGCGACTCGCCGGCAACAAGATCGAACTTGGCAACCACGACGGCAACCGTCGGAGTCTCAGGCTTTCGGACCGCAGCCTGCTGCTCGGCAAGGGCCCGTGCCATATGTCGGTCAGCAACGACGACCGCGAACGTGGCAAAACCCAGCGCTGCGGCAGCTAGCAGTACGATACGCAGTCTGGCGATCAGGCGCGGCGTGGTCATGGCGTCGTCGCGTGGCGAAGAATGGCCTGATGCCGGCCCTCGATCGCGATCAGCAGTCGCTCGATCGCGCTGTCAGGCAGCACGACGAGCATCAGTGCAATCATCGCGACAATCAAGGCAGTCTCGAAGGCCGCCTGTCCGATTTGGCGTCGAGTGTTGAACGCGAACCGGTGCGCCAGCCCAACGTTCGGCCTCCGTAATTGGGAATGCTGCGTCGGTGATGCGCAGCGATCACCGGCGGCAGTGGCCTTGGTCATCGGTAACCCTCCAAATAATGAATGACGACAACGGTCTGCGAATCAATTCGTTCAAGCGAGAGCAACAACTCGCGGTTTTTTGCAACAAAGCGCAGACTGCGCTGGCCTTCCGGCGGCATTGCCCCGCGCGAAGCGGCAGTGTTGGCATCGGACTCGACCCTGGGCGTCGGAAATTCCGCCTGCCGCATCCCAGCGCGCTGCGCCCGCTCCGCTATGGCCCGCGCCACCGAATCGATCGGGTCAGGGCTGACGCCGAGCATGGATGCGTTGACAGCCTGCAGGTCACCGGTCGAGAGCCGGTTCAAAACGCGTATCGAATCGGGAAGCAGTTGCGCGATGCGTTTGTCCGACATGGATTGCGCAGCTGGGTCATGCCACTGAGTGAAATAACCTTTCGCGGTCGCGCCGTTCGCCCAGATCTGAACCGATTCGAGCCGTCGGCCATCGAAGCGCGAAACAATCAGCCATTCGGGCGACTGATCAAGCAACACCCGGCCAGCGCCTCGCATTTGCCACTGCTCCGCAATCTCACGGGCAAGCGCCAACGGGGGTAGCCCCGAAGAAATTGCCCAGACGCTCGCTGCACGTCCGTTTATCATCGATTGCAGCAAGACCGGCTCAGTGCGGACGCCGGCTGTCAGGGGCAGAGCCGGCGCGTAAGGGGATGCCGATGCATACTGCAGCCATGCCGCAAGCAGGGCCGAAAGCATCGCGAGGCGAATGACCGCCACCGGTAGAACGTTCATGGCCGACGGTCCGCCGGGATGATGCTCACATCGAGCCGATGATTGAGCAGCGCAGCGGCGCCCGGCTCCAGCCCCAGCGCATCAAACGCCTTGAGCGAGCCCCGGGTGAGCGCGTAGCCAGCCTGAAGCACCGACTCGCGAGCAGAATCGAGTTGACGGCCACGTACGACCCGAGATTCCACCGAGTCGGGCTCCGCACCAAATGTGGTCGCAGCGCTCCAGTCATCGCCCACCACGGCCAGCCGGGTGGAGAGATTCAGGCGAAGCGGCTCCGATGAGGATTGCGCGGAAACCGATGAGAGGGACAGCGTGGCCGGAACATCGACCTGCGCTACCCGCAGGCCAGACCGGGGGTCAAACCCAAAACGCTGGGGGCCTACCCAACGCGAAAGCGCGTTGGCGATGCTCTCGCGGCCGGCGGCAGCAGTATTGATGCCGGCATCAAGCGGTACCGATCCCGCATGAAGACGAATCACCGAGACGTTCTCGACCATGGGGCTGCCATCGGCATTGCGCCAGAACGCCGCAGCGGGCACTGAAGGGGAATCCTCCGATACCGCCTCGCGGCCAGCCGCAGAGAGCGATTGAGCCGAAACCGGAAAGAAACGCAATCGGATCTCGTCGGCGAGTCTCGCTTGAGCAACCGCGTCATCGCAGCGCGCCGCTGCAAGACGGCATTCGAGGGCCAGGGCGCGCGCGGCATCCTGAGCCAATAGCTGCAGCGACTGAATGCGCCCGATGGCCAGGATACAAAGGGCCAGAAGCGAGGCGAGCGCGACAAACACGATGGTCTCGGCAAATGCCTGTCCCGTCTGGCCACCGCAGTGACGACGCGCGCGTAAAGCCGCTGAAGCCAAGCGATCAGCGCACATAGGCTCGGGCCGCGGCATGTTCGGACGCAGAAGGCTTGGCAAGTCGCGCCTGCCAGAAGGGGCTGAATAAACTCGGCCGCTGCGGCGCAAGACCCGGTTCGGGCGGTGCGCTGAAAAAAACCTCAGCCGCCGAGATAGCCCAGAGGTGCTCGGCTGCGGAACCGTCCGCTACGCGCATTCGCCCTGCTGCAACGCCCAGCCGGTCCACGGTCGCAAGCGCCCGCCGCTCGACCCTCGCCAAAACCGCTAGACGCGAGATGGCCTCGCCGCCCGCAGCAGCAGCGCTGAGGTCGTGCACCCGCGGTAAACCCGCAAGCCCTGCGATCGAGGGCTCCCCGGCAGCGCGTGCCAAGCCAGTGGCTCCGGGGTTGACCCGCGCGGCGTCCCCCTGCCCCCCCTTGAACGACAGCTCACCTCCGGCACTGCCCCATCCGAGCGCAAGGGTCTCGCGATCAGAGCAACTGCCGAACCACAAAAAGCCCCGCCGCCTCCAGTCATGTAGCGAGGTTGTATCGATCGCCGACCAAGTCTCCAGCGTATCGTGCAGAGCCGTACCGCCACGCCTGCGCAACCAGAGCGTCCAGCGGTTGAGATCACTGCTACCCCCCACGCATGAAGAGGGCAGCAGCACTCGCAGGTCGGAGGAGCGCGGGCGCGCTGAGTAGCCGTCGAGCGACGCCAGGATGACTTCGCGTAGCCGACCGCGCGCCTCAGGCGTCTCCTGCCGGGCGGTAAAACGTGAGAAGTCGCCGCCGTCGCTCAGCGCGAATGCGAAGAACCTTGAGTCGGTGGCTCGCACGACCTCATTGGCGAGGGCACCCAGCGCGAAAACATCGGCTGAACGCAGCAGCCATTCCTGGCTGCGGGCAAGGAGGACCTTGTCACCCAGGCTTTCGTCAGCCCGCCATCTCTGCTCGAGGCTCGACGCATGTTCGGCCGCTTCGCGACCTGCCTCGGCCACCGAACTGATTGAGGCAAGCAGTGCAGCGGCGGCCGGGTGCAGCGCAGCGAGGGCCTCGGCGTTACCGGCGAGGGAGTCGAAGTGACGGGCCCAGGAGGCGAGCGTGACCGACTGCGCGAGCGCAACCTCCTGAGCGACGATAGCGCGGTTGGTGTAGGCGATGGTGTTGAGCACCCGCGCCCGCCAGGTCGCGGCGCTGAGCGCTGCCGCATCGGCTGCGCCGACCAGACGATCGCGGGTAGCAAGCACCTGTCCGCTGCTGAAAACCGCGAGCAGCAAAAAGGCGCCGACCGCTGCGAGCAGCAGGGCAAGCAGCAGCACCTGGCCGGACTGGGATCTGCGCGAGGGCACAGCTCGGACCGTTTAGTGGTTGTCCTGACCGTAGTTGGCCAGCCCCTTGCGCTGCGCAGCCGAGGACTGCGCAGTACCCGCACTGTCGCGCGCGGCCGAGACCGCCGAGCTTGAGGACTGGCCGGAAATTTCCATGGCCAGACCCGCGGTCTGGTTGCGAAGTGTCTGGCCGAACAGGCTGAAGACGCCGATCGCTGCGACGGCGATGAGGGCCACCACGATCAGGTATTCGGTCATACCCTGACCGGACTGCCGACGGCCCATAGCGCGAGATATCGGGGATACGGTGAACGACATGAATAGACTCCCATGGGTTGAAGGACGCAGGGAGGATTGAAGACAACGAAGGCACGGGCGGGCAATTCGGCACAGCGCACTAATCCAGCAGTCCGGTCTGAGTTTCCCTCTCAGGGCCTCGCTGGAAAACCGCCGGCTAGTGCGAATGTCCGAAACGCCGGGATGAGGTTCACAACTGGCCACAGCGGCAGGGCGGCAAGTCAGAGCGGCAGGGCGGCAAGTCAGAGCGGCAGGGCGGCAAGTCACGGCGGCGATGCGGCAATCGCGACCAGGGTCTCCAGCCCCCGATCACCACCCCAAGGCCAGCGGCCATTACTGCCCGCCAGCTGGTCCTTGGACTATCATCGCGCCATATTCAAGAGGAGACTGCCTTGCTTCGTCGCCCCCTTTTTGCTGCCGTTGTCGCGGCAGCCATGCTCACCCCGGTTGCCGCCCTCGCCCAGTCCTATCCCACCAAACCAGTGCGGATGATCGTGCCCTTCCCGCCTGGCGGCGGGACCGATGCCTTTGCACGGCCTCTCACTAAAGTTCTGTCAGCCTCATTGGGGCAGGCGGTGGTCATCGACAACCGAGGCGGCGCGGGCGGAACCCTGGGCGCGGAGGTCGCCGCCAAATCGGCGCCGGACGGCTACACCCTTCTGGTCGGTGCAGTCCATCACACCATCGCCGTGAGCATGTACCCAAAGCTGGGCTACGACCTGCTCAAGGACCTCACTCCGGTCACCGTGCTGTCCTACGTTCCCAACGTGGTGGTCGTCAACCCTCAGCGCGTCGCCTCGCGCAGCTACGACGCCTTCGCTCAGCTCGTCAAGGCCAACCCGGGAAAGCTCAACTACGCCTCGGCGGGCAACGGTACGACGCACCACCTCACGGTCGAGCTTTGGAAAACACTCACGGGTTCGTTTGCAACCCATATTCCCTATCGGGGCGCGGGTCCGGCGCTGCAAGATCTGCTCGCCGGTCAGGTCGACTTCATGTTTGACGGCCTGGGCAGCTCGATCCAGCACATCAAATCCGGACGCCTGGTTGCGCTGGCTGTCTCGTCCTCCAAGCGCTCGTTTGCCCTGCCCGACCTACCGACCCTCAGCGAGGTGGGCGTCCAGGGCTATGACGCTCGCACCTGGTATGCCATTTGGGCGCCCGCCGGCACGCCGCGCGATATCGTCAATCGACTTCAGCAGGACATCGCCAAGGCGCTCGCCGGCAGCGAGCTCAAAACGCTGTGGGAGAGCCTGGGCGCCGAGCCTGGGGGGCAGCCGCCCGAGGAGATGGCCAAGTTCGTCGAGAGCGAAGTCGCGAAGTGGGCCAAAGTCGTCAAGGACTCCGGGGCCAAGCTCGATTGATCGATGAGGGCGCACCTTCGCGGAGGGGCGCGCCCTGCAGAGGGACTGGCGTGAATGGGGCTCGGCGCCTTCACCGCAGGGCTCAGCGCCTTCACCGCGGGACTCAGCGCCTCCCGCGGGGCTCGGCGCGTTTCCCGGCCGTTGACTCCTGTACCGCATCCACCGACCCGGCGCTGCCCAACCGCCGCTGCGACGGGCAAGCTAGAAGCCGAGGGCGGGCCGACACCACGTCGGCCCACGACGGCCGTCAGGCAGCCATTTTATGGCGTTGGCCTTCAAGGAACTGCTCATCCTCAGTCGACCCCTTGAGCGCAGCGGTAGATGCTTCGCGCTCAACCGTGGTGGTCACGGCATCAAAATAGCCTGTACCGACCTCGCGCTGATGCTTGACCGCGGTAAAGCCCTTGCCAGCCGCCGCAAACTCCGCCTCCTGAAGACGAACAAAGGCCGACATGTTCTCTCGCGCATAGCCGTGTGCGAGGTCGAACATCGAGTAGTTGAGCGAGTGGAATCCTGCGAGCGTGATGAACTGGAATTTATAACCCATGGCCCCGAGCTCGCGCTGGAACTTGGCGATCGTGCCCTCGTCGAGATTTTTCTTCCAGTTAAATGAAGGCGAGCAGTTATAGGCGAGCATCTTGCCAGGGAACTGACGGTGAATCGCTTCGGCAAAACGGCGCGCGAACTCGAGGTCGGGCGTACCGGTCTCGCACCAGATCAGATCGGCATAAGGCGCGTAGGCGAGGCCTCGGGATACTGCCTGATCGAAACCTTTGCGGGTGCGGAAAAAGCCCTCGACCGTACGCTCGCCGGTGAGGAAGGGCTGATCATTTTCATCGACATCGGTGGTGACGAGGTCGGCGGCTTCGGCATCGGTGCGCGCGAGTAGAAGCGTGGGCACACCGAGCACATCCGAGGCCAGACGCGCTGCGACCAATTTTGCAACCGCCTCGCGAGTAGGCACCAGCACCTTACCACCCATGTGACCGCATTTCTTCACCGACGCGAGCTGGTCTTCGAAATGCACGCCGGCTGCCCCCGCCTCGATCATTGACTTCATGAGCTCGAAGGCATTCAGCACGCCGCCAAATCCTGCCTCGGCATCCGCCACAATCGGGGCGAAGTAATCGATATAGCCGGTATCACTCGGCCCCTTGCCTTCCATCCACTGGATCTGGTCCGCGCGGGTAAGAGTGTTGTTGATTCGGCGTACGACTGTGGGGACCGAGTTGGACGGATAGAGCGACTGATCGGGGTACATCTCACCGGAAAGATTGGCATCGCCGGCGACCTGCCACCCTGACAGATAGATTGCCCTGAGACCGGCCTTGACCTGCTGCA
>CAZZKA010000183.1:0-7563 GCA_964654745.1 uncultured Bordetella sp.
TCCGAATGATCAATGGGTTGGAGAAGCCTGATTCGGGCAGCGTCGAGATTGGTAAGACGGTGCAGCTTGCCTGGGTGGATCAGCTGCGCGACGCGCTACCCAACGAGAAGACGGTCTGGGAGGCGATTTCCGGGGGCTCGGACATCATCACCGTTGGCAAATTCGAGATGCCCTCGCGGGCGTACATAGGGCGTTTCAACTTTAAGGGCGCCGACCAGCAGAAAGTGGTGGGCAAGCTCTCGGGCGGCGAGCGTGGGCGGCTGCACCTGGCGAAGACGCTCTCCAGCGGCGGCAATGTGCTGCTGCTCGATGAGCCGTCCAATGACCTCGATGTCGAGACCCTGCGGGCTCTGGAAGATGCACTCCTGGAATTTGCCGGCTGCGTGCTCGTGATCTCTCACGACCGCTGGTTCCTTGATCGGATCGCGACGCATATTCTTGCCGCTGAGGGTGATTCCCAGTGGGTGTTCTTCGACGGTAACTATCAGGAATACGAGGCGGATAAAAAGCGGCGGCTAGGTGAGGATGGCTCGCGCCCGCGGCGTATCCGCTATCGGCCGATCACCCGGTGACCTAAGGCGCAGGCTAGCGCAGCGGCTGGCCCTGTTCGTCGATCCAGCCCAACAACTCGGCCAGTCGCCCCGTCACCCAGCTGATCTCGGGGGGGCTGAGTTCGAGCCCGGCCTCGGGCAAACTGGCGGCAATCCTGTGGAGCACGTCGGATTCGGTGATACCGAGTTCGTGTCTCTGGGTGCTCGCGGTCTCACACAGCATCTGCGCGAGATCCTCGCACAGCTCATGGCGCTCGAGCAGGGCCTCGCGAGGCAGATCCGGACGCTGCCGTCCTGAGGGGGTGTGGGCACGGATAAAGGCCTCAGGAACGGTGCGCTGATTGAACTCATCCATCGTGCCCGCATCATAGAGGAGCAAGAGCCGCTGGTGCTCAGCGCGGCGAGGAAGCAGTGCGCTGCGCGCGCCGCTTTGGTGCGCGCCGCACCGCAGCCGGGCGAGGGAGGTGGGTTTGCGGCTGCCTGGCGCCTGGCATGCGCTGTGCATTGATATCGTCGCAGTCTGATCACCCTGGCGGTCCGGCGTGAAATTCCCGGCCTCCTGACCTGCATGCCTCTTCTCCTCAAAACGGGAAAGCGCTGGTCCGCCAGTTTTCAACCCTCTCAGGATGCTTCATATGTCCCGCTCCTCCGATCGCGCCCCGCTCACAGTGTCCACGCCGTCTGCTGACCTCTCTTCACCGACAGGGCGCGTTCGCCGCGAGTTGATGAAGGCAGTCGGTGCGGGGGCTGCGCTCGCTGGTACGCAGGGTCTGGCAGGCATCGCACACGCGCAGTCCACCACCGCGATCCGCTTTGTCCTCGACTGGAAAATTCAGGGGATCCATGCCTGGTACTACCTTGCGCAGGACCGCGGCTACTTCGCTGCAGAAAAAATCGACCTCACCATCGACCAGGGTGATGGCTCTGCAGCCACGGTCACCAAGATCATGGCCGGTACCTATCAGGCGGGTTTCGGTGATATCAATGCGATCGTTCAAAATGCATCGACCCGTCCGGGCGCCGCCCCGGTGATGGTCTACATGATTTACAACCGCACGCCCTTCGCGCTCGTGACGCGGGCGTCGAGCCCGATTCGCTCGCCGAAGGACCTGGAGGGTCGGACCCTGGGGTCCCCCGCAGGCGGTGCGGCGATGAAAATGTTTCCGGTGCTCGCCGAACTGGTCGGGATCGACGAGAGCAAGGTCAAGTGGCTCAACATGACGCCGAACCTTCAGGAGCAGATGCTCCTCCAGGGTCAGGTTGAAGCATCGGCGGTATTTTCGGTGACGAGCTATATGAACTTCGTCGCGCAGAAGCTCGATCCGGACAAGGATTTCCGCTGGATCCACTATGCTGACCACGGAATCGACCTCTACAGCAATGGTGTCATGGTGTCGCCGGCGCTGTTGCGCGATCGCCCCGAGGCGGTTGCCGGTCTGGTGCGTGCGATCAACAAGGGTATGGCCGATGCGATTGCCAACCCGGATGCAGCGATCGAGTCGCTGGCCAAACGCGAACCTCTGATCAACCGCGACATTGAAAAGCGCCGCCTCATCTATGCGCTGCGTCAGGTGGTATTGACGCCCGAGGCCCTCAAATCGGGCGTCGGCGATCTTTCTGATGACCGGCTCAAACGCTCGATTACCCAGCTCGCCAAAGCGTTCGAACTCAAGCGCGAGCCGGTGCCCTCGGAGATCTTTGACCGTCGCTTCCTGCCGCCGCTTGCCGAGCGCCAGTTCAAGCTCGCCTGATGTCTTCGGGCGAGTTGTTCGCCGCCTGGGTCGCGGAGAGCCCGGGGGAAGGCCTGTCCAGGCGCGCCGCCCGCGTCGTTTGGGCCGACGGGCGAATCCGGTCGGTGTCCGATCTTAGGGCTGAGTCGGCGGAGTCCTCGGGCGGCGCAGGCCCTGAGAGCGATCCCGGCGGCTCGCTACCCATCGCGCGTCGACTGGTCGTACCGGCTCTGACCAACGCACACGACCACGCCCGGACCTTCCGTTCGAGCACACTTGGGGGCTGGGGGCGGCCCCTCGAGTCGTGGCTGCCGCTTCTGTCGCTCCTTCCGGGCGTCGACCCCTACCTCGTGGCGGCCAGCTCGCTCGCGCGATCGCTGCGGCGCGGGGCAACCGCGGTCATGGTTCATTACACGCGCCTGCAGGGGACAGTGAGCCTGGTCGAGGAGGCGCTCGCCGTTGCTCGCGCCGCGCGCGATGTCGGGGTTCGGATCGGGCTCGCCGTATCGTTGCGAGATTCACGCCCGCTTGCCTACTGCGACGATGACGCGGTGCTCGCTGCGCTGCGTCCTGAAATTCGCGAGGCGATCGCGAGGCGTCTGGCCGCGCCCCAGCCTGGCATCGCCGAGCAGTTGCAGCGTTTTCATGCAATCGCATCCGCCATTGAATCGGATGCCGAGTTGTCGCGTTATGTGACGGTGCAGCTCGGTCCGACAGCGGTACAGTGGTGCAGCGACGAGTTGCTGCGCTCGGTATCGAGAGCCAGTGCCGAAGGCGATCGTCCGATCCACATGCACATGCTCGAGACCCGATATCAGCGCGAATGGGCCGACCGAGCCTACCCAGGGGGCATCCTGCGTTATCTCGATGACATCGGACTGCTCTCGCCGAGGCTTACGCTCGCCCACTGCACGTGGGCAAGACCGGGCGAGCTTGCGCTGCTTGCCGAGCGCGGCGTGACGATTGCGGTCAATACGTCATCAAACCTGTTGCTGCGTTCAGGGATTGCGCCGGTCGCGGCGATGCGTGAAGCGGGTTGCCGGATCGCGATGGGCCTCGATGGACTAGCCTTCGATGAGGACGACGATGGCCTGCGCGAGATGCGACTGGCGGGCGCGCTACACCGAGGCTGGGGCTTTGAGGCCTCCTGGGCGGACTCCGAGCTCTGGCGGTTTGCCAGTGCGACCGGCCGGCGTGCCGTGCTCGGTAGAGCGCGCGATGAGGCGGCGCCAGGCGGAAGCCTGCGTCCTGACCATGCAGCGGATTTTCTGGTGCTCGACCTCGCGCAGGTCGATGATGAGTTGGGTGTTATCCCCGACATCGATCCGGTTGCGCCCCTGATGGCGCGTGCCCGTGCCGATGCGATCCGGACGGTCGTGGCCGGCGGGCGGATCGTGGTTCGCGAAGGACGTGTGACCGGGATCGACGAAGCCGCGGTGAGCGGAGCGCTCTCTGAGCGGACGCGCGCTGCGATCGCGGCCGACTCCGGCTGGGCGGCCTGGCGTGACACGCTGACGGCGCTCGATGAAGACCTTGGTCCTTTTTACCGGTCGCGTCAGTTTCTCGGCTGCTGCTGAAAGGAAATGGTATGGACGCCTGCCACCCGCTGAGCCTGAGCCCTGGACGGTGTTATCCGAATGACTGATCCTGTCAACCCTCGCATGGTCGCCCTGCTCGAGGCCAATGCGGCGGCGCTCGATATGACTGTCGCTCCGGCGCACCGGGCAGGCGTTCTGGCTTATCTCGCGCTGGCTGAGTCGATGTATCGGTCGCTTGCCGTGATCGATCTCGGTCCTGCCGATGAAACCGCCCTGGTGTTTGTGCCGCAACCGCCGGGGGGCCGAGATGCGTGAGCGTTCGCTACAGGTGGCGGGCACGGGTGCGCCGTCCGTCCCGACAGATGGTCCTGCTGCGGGACGCCGGGCATGAGTCGCTCGGGTTCGTCCTTTGCCGCCGAATCCGCGGTGTCGATCGCAGCGGCGGTACGCTCGGGCCGTCGTCCGGTCGCCGAGGCGGTGCAGGCCTCGCTCGAGCGCGTAGCGGCCACCGACGGCGCAATCAACGCCTTCACTGATGTGCTGGCCGATCGCGCCGCCGCGCAGGTGGCGCGGCTGAGCGCACTGTCTGCGGCCGAGCTTGCCCGGCTACCACTTGCGGGCGTGCCGTTTGCGGTCAAGAACCTCTTTGATATCGCCGGTCTGTGCACGCGAGCCGGCTCGCGTATCGAACTCGACCGTCCCGCTGCATCGAACGATGCGGTGCTCGTGCGCAGGCTCGAGGCTGCAGGGGCGGTGCTGATCGGCGCGCTCAATATGGACGAGTACGCCTACGGTTTTACAACCGAAAACAGTCACGTCGGCCCGACGCGTAACCCGCGCGACCCGTCGCGTATCGCGGGTGGCTCTTCCGGCGGATCGGCGGCGGCCGTAGCCGCTGGACAGGTACCGCTCACCTTTGGATCGGACACCAATGGCTCGATCCGCGTCCCTGCTTCATTGTGCGGCGTATTTGGCCTGCGGCCCACCTTTGGACGCCTGCCCAGAACCGGCACTTATCCGTTTGTTGCGAGCCTCGATGTGCTGGGCCCGTTTGCGCGGACCTGCGGCGATCTTGCGTTGGCGTTCAATGCTGCGTTGGGCAGCGATCCGCTCGATCCCGCCAGCCTGGTAGCACCGCCTTCGCCACCTGTGGATGTCGAGCAGCAGGTTCCGATATCGCAATTGCGGATTGCTGTGCTGGGGGGCTACTTCGAGGACAACGCCGAGCGTCAGGCGCGGGCCGCCGTTGCGCGGGTTGCTGACGCGCTCGGAGTAACCGCAACGGCCATGCTCGCCGGAGCGGCCGATGCGCGCTCGGCGGCATTCCTCATTACCAACGCAGAGGGCGGCGCGCTACACCTGGACGATCTGCGGACGCGCGCCGGTGATTTCGACCCGATGATCCGCGACCGGATGCTGGCGGGCGCATTGCTGCCCGCTGCGTGGGTCGATCGGGCGCGTCGGATTCGCCAGAAGTTTGCGCGGGAGGTGGCCACGCTGTTCGGGCAGTTTGATGTGCTGCTTGCCGCGGCGACGCCGTGGCCGGCGACGCCGATCGGCGCCGAGACCTTCTCCATCAACGGACGGGTGCTTGCTGTCCGCCCCAACACGGGGCTCCTGACCCAGCCGATCTCTTGCGTCGGGCTACCTGTTTGCACCGTGCCGGTCTGGTCTGATGATCCGGGCGAGCCGCTGCCGATGGGTGTGCAGATCATCGCGCCCGCCTGGCGGGAGGATCTGGCGCTGCAGGTCGCGGCGTGGCTGGAGCGGGCGGGCGTGGTGCGTGCGCCGCTGGCAGATCCGGTCGCCCCTTAGCCGGCGTCACCTCAGATATCGGCCGGATCGTGCTGCGTGGGCAGCTCGGGCGCCTCTCGAAGCAGCGCTTGCAGATGGTCGGCCAGGGCTGTGGCGATCACCGGCATCGAGCGCTCGCGCAGGTGAGCGAGCACGAGCAGTCCTCGCGGAAAACCCCGGTCCTCGATATCGCGGGCGACCAGTTGACCGCCATCGCTCACCGCGCCAAGTGCGATCTGAAAGGTGAGCGCGCGGTCATGCAGGAGGCAGCCGCGCAGAAACTCGAAGCTGTTGCTTTGAATGGCCGGTGGCAGACGAAGCGAGCCGCGCGCGAGAAAGCGGTCGAGCAGTTGCCGCCCGCCGATGTCGGGTCCGGCGAGCACGATGGGGTAGTCGACGCACTGTCGTAGTCGGATCGGCCCGCCGTCGCGCGCGAGAGGATGGTCCCGGTGCATCAGCAGCATGAGCTTCTGTTCGAAACTTGCGAGCGGCTCGATATCGGGATCGGGATCGAGCCCGAAGGTGAGCGCGAGATCAGCCTCGTAGTTGCGCAGCGCCGCGTTGGCCTGAAGGCGGTCCCCGATCTGGACCTCAAAGTCGACCAACGGATGGCGGGTGCGAAAGGAGGCGAGCGCGGCGGGCAGGAAGCTCGGCGCGGTCGCCTGACTTGCGATCAGCCTGATCCGGCCCCGGCGCAAACCCTTCAGATCTTCGATGGCTGAGCGTGCCTGTTCGAGCGCGGCGCCGCGCTCACGGATGTACTGGATGAACAGTTCGCCCGCTGCGGTGAGCCGCATGCCTCGAGGAAGGCGCTCAAAGACTGGTGTGCCGAGTTCATCTTCGATATCGAGCAGTCTTCGGTTGACGGCTGAGGCCGCGACATGAAGCCGCTCGGCCGCCTGGCGAATCGAGCCGCAGCGGGCGATTTCGTCGATGTAGCGGAGATGCCTGAGGTGGTTCATCCGGGTCTAACGATGCTGAAACGGCAACAGATATAGCTTAAAAAAGATTGTCCTGGCAACAGCATCTGGCACAGCTTCTGCACCGATGAGGTCATGTCTAAGCGAAAAACTCCTGTTTCCCGCCCCGATGCCCCGGTGATGTTCGGTCCTGGTGCGTCAACTTCCTGGACGCTCAGCAAGGGCCGCACCAGCCTGGTGCGAACCGCCCCGCGTCCGCGCCCGGTAGTGCTGGATGCGACCGGAGATGCGGTTGAGTTCGATCTTGCCCGCTCTGCGCTGGTCGTGATCGATATGCAGAACGATTTCTGCCACCCGAGGGGCTGGTTCGGTCAACGGGGCATAAGCGTTGCGCCGATGCGCAAGCCCATCCCCGTGCTGCAACGTCTGTTACCGGCGTGGCGCGAAGCCGGCGCGCCCGTGATCTGGCTTAACTGGGGAATCCGCGCCGATCGGCTGAATCTGCCGGCAGCGATCCAGTTCAAGGGCAAGCGCTCGGCCGATGCGGTGGGCTACGCCGAGCGGTCCCCCGAGGACCGAGGCCGGTCGCTGGTCCGGGGCGACTGGGGCGCGCAGGTGGTCGACGAACTCGACGTCCTGGCCGCTGACATCACCGTGCACAAGCACCGGCTGTCAGGGTTCTGGGATAACGAACTCGACAGCGTGCTCCGCGGCATGGACATCCGTACGCTGTTCTTCACCGGCGTCAACACCGACCGCTGCGTGTTTTCCTCGCTGCAGGATGCCGGCTTTCTCGGCTACGACTGCATCCTGCTTGCCGATGCCTGCAACACACCGTCGCCCGCCTACGTGACCCGGGCGATCCACACCCTGGTCAAGCAGGTTCACGGCTTTGTCGCCCGGACACCCGAACTTCTCGAAGCTCTCTCCTCCTCCCAACCCCGAAAAGGAAAACGCCGATGAAAGCCTCTGCCTTGCCTCTGCGTATCGCCCGCTCGCCCGGCCTCGCCGCCGCGACGATCGCAACCTG
>CAZZKA010000184.1:0-7561 GCA_964654745.1 uncultured Bordetella sp.
GGCGCGCATGGTCGCACGCGCCTGGATGGATGGCGGCTCGCGCAGCCTCCACACCATAAAGGTGCTGCGCAAACCCGAGGACCTCAAAGGTCAGAAGATCCGCATGATGGGTAACCCTCTGTTTGTCGACACCATGAATGCGATGGGCGGCAACGGCATCAGCATGGGCTATGGCGAAGTGTTCACAGCGATTCAGACCGGCGTGGTGGATGGTGCTGAAAATAATCCTCCGAGCCTCTACACCGCCAACCACTTCAAAGCGGGCGCCAAGTATTACACCCAGACCAACCACCTGATCATCCCTGAGATTCTGGTGATGTCCAAGGTTGCCTGGGACCGGCTGAGTCCCGCCGATCAGACCCTTTTCAAGCGTATGGGTCGTGAGGCTCAGATGGAGCAGCGCAAGCTCTGGGATGCTGCGGTCGCGGACTACACCGTCAAACTCAAAGCCGAGGGGGTCGAATTTATCGACATCGACAACCGCGCCTTCTTTGAGGCCACCGCTCCCGTGCGCGCGAAGTATGGTGCGCAATACACCGAGCTGATGAAGCGCATCGAAGCTGTTCGCTGACGCTTGTCAGTAGCTTTCATCGTGCAGGCGATCACGACCCCGGCCTCACCTCCGGGGTCGTCCTGTTTCGAACGGGATACGCCATGAAAAATCGCTATGTCGCTCTGATGGATATGCTCTATCTCGCCTGCATCTGGCTGGCGGGAGCAGCCATCGTTTTGATGTCGGTGATCATCCCATGGGGGGTCTTCACCCGCTACGTGCTCGGCACGGGCTCCCAGTGGCCTGAGCCTGTAGCGATCCTGCTGATGATGGTCTTCAGTTTTCTGGGTGCGGCGGCCGCTTACCGTGCTAATGGGCATATTGCGGTCAGCCTGCTCACCGATGTGCTGCCCGAAGGCTTGCGTCGGGGGGCTGGCATGCTGGTGGATTTTCTGATGCTGATCGTTTGCGCTTTTGTCGTTTGGTATGGCGCGCGCCTGTCCCTCGGCACCATGGGCCAGTCAATCAGCGAGTTACCCTGGTTGCCCGTGGGGATCACCTACAGCTGGCTGCCGCTCGGTGGTCTTGTGACCCTGCTCTTTGTTGTGGAGCGGGCCTGGGTGGGACCGCAGCACGAACGAAGGCTGATGCGCTATGAAGAGGAGCATCACGACGCAGACCTGAACGCCTCGGGCGAAGGCGCGCGCTGATGGATGCCCTGGTCCTGATCGGAAGCTTTGTACTCCTCATGCTGATCGGCATGCCGGTGGCCTATTGCCTGGGCCTCTCCGCCCTGATCGGCGCGCTGTGGATCGATCTGCCGCTCGATGCGGTGATGATTCAGATCGGCACCGGCGTCAACAAATTTTCTCTTCTCGCCATTCCTTTCTTTGTGCTGGCGGGTGCGATCATGGCTGAGGGTGGAATGGCTCGCCGACTGGTGGCCTTTGCCGGAGTGTTGGTGGGATTTATCCGTGGCGGGCTGTCGCTCGTCAACATCATGGCATCAACCTTTTTCGGGGCGATTTCCGGTTCTTCGGTGGCCGACACCGCATCGATCGGTTCCGTGCTGATTCCTGAGATGGAAAAAAAGGGCTATCCGCGCCCCTTTGCCACCGCAGTGACGGTGAGCGGTTCGGTGCAGGCGATTCTGATTCCGCCCAGCCACAATGCAGTGCTCTACTCGCTTGCAGCAGGCGGCTCGGTATCGATCGCGGCGCTCTTCATGGCCGGCGTTCTGCCCGGGCTCCTTCTTGGCCTCACGCTTGCCATCCTCTGCCTGTGGAAGGCGCATCGCCACGGCTACCCCAAGGAGCGGGCAGTCCCCCTTCGTGAAGCCCTGCGGATCAGCGTCGATGCGCTCTGGGGTCTGATGACGATGGTCATCATCCTCGGCGGCATTCTGAGCGGAGTCTTCACGGCCAACGAATCTGCGTCGATCGCAGTGGTCTGGGCTTTTTTTGTCACGATGTTCATCTACCGGGACTACAAATGGCGTGAGTTGCCCAAGCTCGTGCACCGCACGGTCAAAACCGTCACCATCGTGATGATCCTGATCGGGTTTGCCGCAGCCTTTGGCTACATCATGACTCTGATGCAGATTCCGATGAAAGTCACCGCGTTTCTTACAGACGTGTCGGCCAATAAGTATGTGCTGCTCGCTCTCATCAACATTCTGCTGCTCTTTCTCGGCACACTTATGGACATGGCGCCACTGATTCTGATCCTCACGCCGATCTTGTTGCCGGTGGTGAAGCTTATGGGGGTTGACCCGGTGCACTTCGGCATGATCATGATGGTCAACCTTGGCATCGGACTCATCACGCCGCCAGTCGGATCGGTGCTCTTTGTCGGAAGCGCCATCTCCAAGCTAAAAATCGGTGTGATCACGCAAGCCATGCTGCCATTTTTTGGCGCCATGCTGATCGTGCTGCTGATGGTCACCTATCTGCCCTGGCTGTCGCTGTGGCTGCCCCGCGTCATGGGGCTTTGAGGTAGCTCACCCTCGGCGTGCAGTTGATCCCGGGTCGCCAGGGCTCAGCGACTGTAAACAGGCGCTGGATTGCCGGTAGCGACTCTCCCGGTCAGACCTCGAGGGGCGCCTTGAGAGCGGCGCCCAGATTGGGTAGAAAGTCTTTCAGATTGAGTTCAGAGCCCAGAATCTCGATCGAACGATCGCTCCAATCGAGACCGAAAATAGGCGGATCGAACGTGTGATTCGGGTCCCACTTGAAAAATTTCGTGAGTCCAAAAAAGTCAGCGGTCCCGTTGTAGATCTCAAGGGGAACCATGACCAGTGGATCAAATTTGCTCAAGCCGCCCGGGGGATCCGTATTGAGTTGAGCCAAGAAAGTCCCTTTGAGGAACGCGCCGATCTTGGCGTCGATATCCACGACATCGAGCGCCTGTATCGGGTCCTTGATGATCCTCGCCAGCGTATCGCCAAGACGAAGCTTTCCATCATCGGTAAAAGAGTTGTTGATGTCGACCGCGACGTCGAAGCTGCCGCCCGCGCTTAACTTGGGACCCACATAGGCGAAGCCGTTTTTTTCTCCGACGCCGGCTTCGGCATACAGGCTTGGCTTGACGAAGACTCTCAGCTCCGGGAGGTCGACCATCTTACCGTCGACTTCATGCATATCTGCGACAAAAAAACCATTGAGTCCCGCCATGACAAGCGCTTCAAGTGAGGTCCTGATCTGGGGTTTTTCAGCCTCTGAGCTGGAAAACAGACTCCTTAGGACCTCGTTTTTGACTTCCGACGTGATGTGGTTGATGAGCGTACTGTCTACCCCAATCGAGATATTAGGATCGATGTTGTAGTCAACCTCAGCGCCAAAGGGCAGCGAAAACATGAAGTTTTTCAGCGCGCCCTGGTAGGTGCTTGGAAGAAAATCGACGAGATCCCGCTCGATAAGGTTCTGGCTGCCCTGGAGGGTATCGACGGGCAAGGTGAACCGAAACAGATCCACAGGCGTGCCCGAGATCAGCTTTTGGATCGCCTGACCGTCGTGCAGAAAAGGGAGCTCCAGGCCCCACTTGCGCATTTCCGCAAAGAACGGAATGTTGCCCAGTAAGGTCTCGGCACCCTGTGTACTGGTGGTTCCCGCGGCGGTGAGGTCCTCGAAGACCAGGGGTTTCGTCGGCGCGACAAAGTCCCGTAATCGTTTCTCGGGTTGCAGGTCGGTATTTTTGAAATAGTCGGAGAGATCCTTGTGCGACTTGCCTTCGACAAGCCGGGACGGGTTGATGTTGTCTGCGACCGGACGATAGTTGGTATTGAAGGCCCGCAGGCGTGTGGTCAGATCGTTCTGGGTCAGGCCGTCCAGCCCCAGTACGTTGAAATCATCACTGGAAAGCTTGATTTCCGCCGGGATATTTGTCGAATACTTGTCTGCGCGCTGTTTGAATATCTCGAACTTGTCGGTTGCAGACCAAGAACGGAACAGCTTCGCATCGTCTTTACTCCACAGACGGTCATCGTAAAGGCTCTGCTCGAGGATTTTTTTGGTGAGCGAAAAAAATCGGTCGACTTCTGAATATTCATCGACGCTGACGGATTTAGCCTTGGCAATAAAGGACTGGAGGAGCGGCAGGGCTGCGTCCTCGGGCTTTCGCGCGCTCGAGCGTGACGATCCGCCATCGCTGTTGTAGAGCGGGATGGATTCGATTTCGGCGGCTCTGCTGAGCGATTCGGTACCTTTTGGAAAGAGAAGATCGATCGCTTCGAAAAACTCGTTTGCCTTGACGGTTTTGTCGTCTGCAACGGCGAGCACCCGGTCGTAGGCCGTGATCAGCGCATTGATTTCCGCCTCAGTATCAACATGGGATTTTTTGATCGCGACGCTATCGAGGAAGCTGATGAAGCCCTTGACTCGCGCCTCCGTGCCAGGGGGAACGATGCCGGCGTTAGTGAAATCCGCTGCGGCGAGCTTGGTTCTGCCGTCGTTGTTTTCAGCGGAGTCGGCGATTTTTTGGAGCGCTTTTGCCCGCAACGTTTCGGGGGATTCTGGTGCGTCCGTATTGTTTGTGAAATTGCTATTGAGCGCCACGGCTTTGGCGTAGATGGCTTCGTACGCCTTTTCCGGATCGCCCTTGTAATTTTTGATTTCCTTGTTGAGAAGGTCATAGTCCGAGCCGCTTCCTTGCGACCGATCCAAAACCGAGATTCGCATCGCTATGAGCTGATCGCGACTCAGGGTGAGGGTGCTGGTCGGGTCGAGAGACATCTTGTTCCAGGTGACAAAGCCGTCCCAGACCAGTTTTAGTTCAGCAAGAGAGTCGATATCACTCGGGCGGATACCTGAGACGATCGACACGAGGAGCTTGCGCGCTTTTTCTGAGAAATGCGCGTCGTAGAACGCCTTGTTTTCCACATTTGCGCGCCCGACGATCTCGAGCACCTGGAATGCCTCGTGTAGTGCTGCCGTATCCGCAGGGTCTTTTCCGTCCGCCGCGACCCGGCTGATCAAGCCGAATGCGTCGACGACTTGTTGCAGCTTTCCGAGCATCCGGGTCGTTGCGCTGTCGCTTGCGGCGAAGAGGGGTTCCTTGTATCTGTCGGAAGATTGGTGGGTTGTGGAAATCCAGACCTTGATCGGTTCGGAAGCGATGATGTCCGTGATCGTCTGGATATTTGTTGCATCAATCCCTCTGAGTCCGGCTTTATCAAAAACATAGGTGTGGAGCTTTCCACTGTCGGCGAGACTGCCTACCTTTCCGCCGTTGATGGCTTCGAGCAGTCTGGCGCGCGCGTCGGCGCTGGTGAGGCCGGGTTCGGGGTCGACGAGTGGTGCAAGGATGTGCTCGACCGTCTGACGCCAGCTATCCAGAGGGATCGGCTTGTAGGTTGCGGCAAAGGAGTTGTTGAGGACGTCCCACTCCAGATCGCCGAACGGGATTTTGAGGCCTTCGATTTTTCCGCCAGCGGTCTTTTTGAGTTCGTCGTAGGAGTTGGTGAGTCGTTGGATTCCGTCGATGACGGTGAAAGCGGTTTCGATATAACCAACGACCTGGATCAGAGCGTCGACAGCCCTCTTCTGCTCGTCCAGGGAATTGAGATACGCCAGGAATGGCGTCGCGACACCAGATGTCGCCGACGCGATGGCTTCTTCAAGCCCGGGCATGACCCGCGTTGCTGTCGACCAGATCTTGTCGCCGAGTTGAATGGCTTTGGCGAGGTACGTCAGCGCCGACTTGAAGCCTTCGATGGCAGAGATTTTTCCGTCGACTGGGCCGCCATCCATTGCCTTGACCAGTCCATTGAAGGTCCCATTGACCGCTGTGATCGCTGTTCCCGTCAGGAATTGGAAGACTGAGTCCACCGCCCCGCCTGCACCGAGAGCGGGAGACCCGAACTCAGGCGGAATCAGCTTGGTGGGCATCGCGACCGGCGTGTTGAGTGCGTCCTCGAGGACAAAGAGCGGCGTCATCAAAATTTTGATGGCCTCGATCGCTGACCCGGATAGCTTGGTGATGATCGGACCTGCGCTGAGCGCAATCTGGTCGACATGAAGGCGGAAGGCGGCTTCCGCAGCCTCCGGGTTTTCGAAGCTTCCGGCGAATCTGAACGGGGTGGATAAGTTGGCTGAAAGGGCGATCGCGAACAAATTCGCGATGTCGGACATGACGGTGTTGATCGCTCCGGCGGGGATGACTGAACTGAGCGTGTCACCAAGGCTGAACTGCAAATCGGCCGCAGCGGACAGGCGACCTTCGACGAATCCCTCTGCCTTGAACGTATCCCAAAGCAGTTGGGTGTAGGTATCAGCGGTCAACGGCGCCTTGATGACGCGATCGACGAGTTTGGTGGCTCCGGACACAACATAGAGGCGGCCGTCGCCCGGACTGCCGTCAAGCGCATCCTCGAGCCCAAAGGTTACGCCGGCTTCGAGACCGGTATTTTTCCTTATAGCGCTGGCAGAGGCGTACTTGCTGTCGATGTCTTTGGCCTTGACCGTGAACGGACCGAGTGTTCCCGAGAGCGTTGACCCGGGGGTGATACCGAGGTTGCCGAACAGTTTGAGATTGGATGCGGCCGTATCGATGTAGATCGGGTCGCTCACGTCCCGCCCGTCGAGTCCGCCCCGTATTTCTCCGGAAACCGTGAGGTAGCCGCCGAGATTGGTATCGGTTTTAAGTTGCAGCAGATCGCCCTTGGCAGCATTGACGCCGAGAGGCACGCTGAAAAGATCCAAATCGCCGACGACGAGGTCACCCGGTCCGAAGGAACGAGTGAATGAGAGTGAGAAAGTCTGCGCGGCGATATTTAGATCGAGCTTCCAGTCATCGCGAGGCTTACTCTGCGCGCCGTTGTACTTGTAGTTTTCCCGGTCGGTGGGGTTCGGCGGAGGCCTGGGGGAAGGGGCGGGAACGACGAAGTCGTCGAGCGGTTTATTCGAACCCGAGTCCGGAGGCGTGGGCGTAGGTGTGGGCGTGGGTTTAGGGGTGGGTTTAGGAGGGTTTACTACGTAGCCGTCAAGAGGTCCAGATTTCAGGACATTTCCGACGCGAACATAGGTTACTGGATCCGACTCGACCAAAGCCTTCTTCAAAGGCTCGAAAAGTTGGGCGCCATCGAACAGTTTGCCGAGCGATCCCACAAAAGGGATCTCGAAGGCGCTGAGTGAGTCAGTGAATAACTGGAAGAACGGCAACAGCTTTGCGCCGATATCGATACTGAAACTTTCGGGTCGCTCATCAGGCGCGGGTGGCGGCTGATAGCTCGCGATGGCGCTGATATTGCCGGCCGGATCGGTGAGAGTAGCCCTGATGACAGGCAGGTCGAACCCTTTGGGCAGTCTGATCTCCACCAGGCCTTTGGCCACGTCGTCGGCCGAGAGCCTGACCAGCAGGTTCAGCGCACCCGCCGCGTCGTAGATCCGCAGCGTGTCGCCAGCCACCGGACTGGAGGTAGCCGGGTCACCGTCGGTCAGTGCGATCAGCACCGACGAGGCGCCGCCGTGCAAGTCAGGCATGAGGCCTTTGATCACCGGTTTGCCGGGGGGCGACGCATCAAGACTTTTCTGCTGGCTTTGCGCGATGGCCGATAGCGATGGGGCGCTTTCG
>CAZZKA010000185.1:0-7487 GCA_964654745.1 uncultured Bordetella sp.
CCTCGCCCGCACATCTTCGCCATGGCGCGCAACCCAGCCGGGGCCGCTCAGATAGGTCTCGATGCAGCCGCGCCGGCCGCAGTAGCAGAGCGCGCCCGGCCACTCCGCGGCTTGCGCATCCCGATCATCACTTGCGGGCAATCGGTTGTGCCCCCATTCGCCGGCGATAGCCATCGCGCCGCGCCACACCGCTCCACGCACCACAATCCCTGCACCCACACCCGTGCCGAGAATCACACCGAAGACGACCTCGGCACCGGCTCCGGCACCGTCGGCAGCCTCGGATACGGCAAAGCAGTTGGCGTCGTTCTCGATCCTGACTGGTCTGCCAAGTACCCGCTCGAGGTCGGTGCCAAGCGGCTGACCAATGAGCCATGTCGAATTGGCGTTCTTGACAAGACCGCTCGCGGGCGAAATCGCGCCGGGAATACCCATCCCAACGCTCGCCAGACCCGCCCGCGGGGCGAGCGCGCGGGCCATCGACTCCACACGACTGACCAGGCGCGCGACGGCGGCCAGCGTCGCCTCATAGCTTCCCCGAGGCGACGCAATCCGCTCGCGGGCTAGTTGGCTGCCGTCATCGGCTAAAGCAACCGCTTCGATCTTGGTGCCACCCAGGTCTACGCCGATGCGCATGATGGCGGCCCCCGTCGACCTGCCGGGTTCAGCGGGGTCCAGCGCCGGAGTCATCCCGGTTGGAGGACTTCGACGGGTCGGTGCGCGAGCCGCCGATCCGGGATTCGGTCCCGTTCAACAGCTTGGCGATGTTGGCGCGATGCCGCCAGATAAGAAACGCACTCATGACACCAATTGCCAAAGCTCGAACTCCTGCGCCATAGACGAACAATTGCCAGAGTGGCGCGAATACCGCCGCGACCAGAGCAGCCAGTGAGGAATAGCGAAAGAAGAACGCAATGATGATCCAAGTCGCCATCGTTGCAAGGCCTATCACCGGATCTAGCGCGATCAGTACGCCAGCGGCCGTCGCCACGCCCTTGCCGCCCTGGAAGCGATGAAAGACGGGATAAAGGTGCCCGATAAAGGCCGCGAGTCCTGCCATCACGACAGTACCCTCTTCCCAGCCAAGTTTCGGCCCCAAAAGGCGAATGAGCACGATCGCGACCACGCCCTTCAGCGCATCGCCCAGCAAAGTAAAGAGCGCAGCCCTGCGGTTACCGGTGCGCAGCACGTTGGTGGCACCAGGGTTTCCGGACCCATAGGTGCGCGGATCGGCAAGACCCATCAGCCGGCTCACGACCACCGCAAACGAAATCGAACCGATGAGATAAGCCACAGCCACCGCAGCAAGACTCTGCATCATCGAACACTCCCCCGGACGCCGCCCTGGCCGTCCCTTATTTATCGAGCGCGCACTGGACCGGCTTTGAGCCGAGCAGCGCAACGATGCGCGCCGGTGCGAGCGACACCAGATAGCCGCGTCGACCGCCATTCAGGTAAACCCGGTCGAATGTCTCCATCGCCTGCTCATGGTAGATCGGAAGGGGCTTGCGCAGTCCAAAAGGCGAGGTGCCACCGACCAGATAACCGGTATGCCGGTTCGCGACCTCAGGCGTACACGGCTCAATCGCGCGCACGCCGAGCAGCCGCGCCAGCGCCTTGGTCGACACCTTGCGATCGCCGTGCATCAGTACGATGAGCCCCCGGGTGCGCTCGTCCTGCATGACGAGTGTCTTGAAGACGCGGTGCTCGTCGACGCCGAGTTGCCTGGCTGATTCCGCGGTACCACCATGCTCGACATAGTCATACGGATGTTCATCGAAAGGCTCGCCGCGCTCGCGCAGGAAGCGCGTCGCAGGCGTCTCAGACACATGGCGCGACCTCGCGCTCATTGGTCGCCAGAGGGCTGCGGGTAGAGCCCGCGAATTCGCGCGAACAGCCGCGTGATGCCAAGCAGAGCATCGATAAAGGGTGTATCGACGCCGACTGCCTTGCCGATTTCCTGGACCGCACCGACGAGCGCATCGAGTTCGATCTGCCGTCCGGCTTCGACATCCTGGAGCATGGAGGATTTGAAGGCGCCGATATGTCGGGTCACCTGATGGCGCTCTTCGGGCGTGGTCGAGATCGGCAGGCCGATCCGCGCGCCGATTGCCGAGGCCTCGGTCATTGCGCGGGTCAGAAATCCGCGGACCAGTGAATCGTCGAGAATCTTGTCGGCGGTCGCTCCGGTCAACGCCGAAACCGGATTCATCGTCATGTTGCCCCAGAGCTTGAACCAGACGTCCTGCTGAATCCGCGCCGAGCGCTCGATCTGCATGCCGCTGCGCTCGAAAAGCGTCGCGACCCGTTCGAGCCGCTCGCTCGCTCTGGCATCGGGCTCACCCAGGATAATGCGTACCCCGGTCGATAGGCGGACCAGTGCCGGTTCGGGGGTCGAGGCGCCCAGATGGAGTACGCCGCCCAGTACCCGCTCAGCCGGCATCAGCCTGCCGAGCGTTCCGTCCGGATCGATGCTCGACCATCGCCGAGCTGCGAGCGTTTTGTCGAGTCCGTGAAAAAACCACCAGGGCACGCCATTCATGGCCGACACGATTACCGTATCACTTGAACAAAGTGCCACGACCGAAGGCGCGACTGCGGCGAGCGCCGGCGCCTTGACCGCGAGAATGACGACATCCATCCGTCCGAGGGCGGCCGGGTCATCGCTTGCAACGATGTCGAAACGCCGCGGGGGGACTTGCGGCGAGGTGCTATCGATTACGCGCAGCCCACGTTCACGCACGGCCGCGAGCGTCGCGCCGCGCGCCAGAGCAGACACATCGGCACCGATGCCGGCAAGGCGCGCAGCGATAAGGCCGCCTACGGCGCCCAGTCCAACGATTGCGATACGCACGGGCTTGTCACCTCATAGCAGATAGGGCGGCGCAAGTATGCCCGAATCAGCCGCGCGGATGGTGCTGTGCGTGCAGGCTCTTCAGTCGTTCGCGCGCGATGTGGGTATAGATCTGCGTCGTGGAGATGTCTGCATGCCCGAGCAGCATCTGCACCACGCGCAGATCGGCCCCGTGCTGTAGCAGATGCGTTGCAAAAGCATGGCGTAGCGTATGCGGCGAGAGCGGGCTGCGGATACCGGCAATGACCGCATAACGCCGGATCAGAGTCCAGAACATCTGCCGGGACATCGGTCCGCCGCGCTGCGTGACGAACATCGCGTTGGAGGCCTGCGCGCCCAGCAATACCGCCCTCGACTCGGCAAGCCACCGCGCGATCCAGTCGCTCGCATGTTCGCCAAGCGGCACCAGACGCTCCTTATTGCCCTTGCCGATCACTCGCAGCACACCCTGCTCAAGCGATACCCCGGCGACCGGCAAACCCACCAGTTCCGATACCCGCAGGCCGGTTGCATAAAGTGTCTCCAGCATGGCCCGGTCGCGCAGCCCCAGCGGGGTCGAGGAATCGGGCGCTGCGAGCAGCGCTTCGACCTGCTCAAAGGCGAGCGTCGACGGAAAGCGCGGCGGCCGGCGGGCCGTGCGGATGCGCTGCGTGGGATCGTCCCCGCGACGCCCCTCTCGGATGAGGTGACGAAAGAACCGCCGGAAGACCGAAAGCCTGCGATTGCCGCTTGCCGGTCGCGAGCCCGCGTGCCGCGCAGCGATGTAGGCAAGCAGATCGGCCTCGCCTGCAGTCTCAAGGGCAACGCCGCGCTCCGCGGCGAGCCACTGGGCGAGCAGCGTCAGGTCGCGCCGGTAGGCAGCGAGCGTGTTGCCGGCTAAACCGTCCTCGAGCCAGATCGCATCGCAGAAGCCCGCGACGATCCCCGAGGTCTGCTCCGATACACTCTGGCCACTAGGGCTCGACATGAATACCTTTTGGTTGCTGCTGCCGGATCTGACGCTGATCGCCATCGGGCTGGCGCTTAATCGGACATTTTTTCGTGAAGCTGCCGCGTGGCAGGCCATCGAAAAGCTTACCTATTTCATCCTGTTTCCGGCACTGCTTTTTTCGACCGTATCGCGTACGCCCATTGTCGCCGCTGAGGCTACCCCGGTTCTGGCGGCGGCGCTTGGCGCGGCGTTGATCGGCATGGTGCTGGGCTACGCGGCCAAGCCACTGCTGCGGCCCGATCCGACCCAGTTTGCGTCGGCCGTGCAGTGTGCGTTTCGCTTCAACTCCTATGTTTTTCTTGCGCTTTCGCACCGACTCGCGGGCGACGCAGGGCTTGCACTTGCTGCACTGATCATCGGCGTCGCCGTACCTCCGATCAATGTCGCTGCAGTCTGGCCGCTCGCCCGCAACGCCGGCGGACCAGTCCTGGGTGAACTGGTCCGTAACCCCCTCCTGGTTGCGACAGTCGCCGGGCTTGCCTGCAATCTGTCAGGTCTTTCCCTTCCCGATCTTGCACAGACGAGCCTGCAGCGTCTGGGCTCGGCGTCGCTCGTGCTCGGGCTGCTGAGCGTGGGTGCCGGGCTCAGGTTCGGCGAGAGCGTCAGCCAGGATCCCGCTCGCCGGGCCAGCGCGAGGAAACTGATCGCCTGGATTTCGCTCGTCAAACTCGCCGCAATGCCGTTGGCAGCGCTCGTGCTCGTAAGGCTACTTCCCCTGGAACCGCTGCCCGCACAGATCGTGCTTACTTTCGCAGCCCTGCCCACTGCGCCAGCCTCCTACATCCTGGCAAGCCGCATGGGCGGCGACGGTGCGCTCGTAGCAGTCATCATCAGCGTATCGCTGGCCGGCGCCGCAATCAGTTTGCCCCTCTGGCTCGCCCTCCTCTGAACGAGCTTCAGGCGGGCACGCCAAACTGCGCGAGCGCCCAATCGACGTGCTCGCGCACGATCGCGGATTCGTCGTCGCGGCGCGACCTGAGGGCAGCGGGCAGTTCGTCCCGATCGGCCCCCCGACAGGCATGGGCGTTGCCGATGGCGACCGCGAGGTTACGCAGCCATCGTTCGTAGCCCGCGCGCCGCAAGGCGCTGCCCGCGGTGCGCGCCTCGTATTCATCGCGACTCCAGGCAAACAGCTCGACAAGCGTCGCCGCATCCAACCCGTGCCTGGGCGCAAAGTCAGCCTCGCGCGACGGTGTCGCAAACCGGTTCCACGGGCAGGCGAGCTGGCAATCGTCACAGCCAAAAATCCGGTTGCCGATCAATGGCCGGAGCTCGTCCGAAATGCTGCCCGGGTGCTCAATCGTCAGGTATGCGATGCAGCGGCGGGCATCCAACCGGTAGGGCGCAACGATCGCCCGAGTCGGGCAGACCTCCATACAACGCTCGCAGCTGCCGCACCGCTGCGGCTCGGGCGACTGCTCGGCAAGAGGCAGGTCGGTGTAGAGCGTACCTAAAAAGAACATCGAACCGCGGCGCGGGTCGATGAGCAGCGTGTGCTTGCCTCGCCATCCGAGCCCCGCGCGCTGTGCAAGCTCCACCTCGAGGACCGGCCCGGAATCGCAAAACGCGCGATAGCCGAAAACGCCCACCTCTGCGCTGATCCGGTCGGCGAGCCTTTGCAGGCGGCTGCGCACAACGCGGTGGTAGTCGCGCCCCAGCGCGTAGCGCGCGACATAAGCGTCCCTCGGGTTGGCCAGGGTCTGCCAGGCCTCGCTGCGCCACGCCGACCCGGCCGGCGCATAGTCAAGCGTGACCATGAGCGCACTCAAGGCTCCCGGCATCACCGCTTCAGGGTGGGTGCGAAGCGGCGCGCTCCGGGCCATATAATCCATCGAACCATGCATGCCGGCGGCAAGCCAGGCCTGCAACCCGCTCTCGGCCGGGCCAAGGTCCAGTTCAGCAACACCCAGCGAGGCAAAACCAAGTTCGGCAGCCCATGCGCGCAGCGTTTCGAGATCAGGCAGCCGCGTCATCGCGCCCGGTCCGCGCGGCTTGGACGCGTCAGTCGCATCAGTTTCCATGACCCGATTCTAGAGCCGCCTGATGCCCCTCCCAACACCCCACGCCGGGCGCGCCCAAGCGGAACTCTCCGATCTCGCCGACACGCGCCGCCTGGCAAAGACGCTTGCCCGCTGCCTGCAGCCTGGCATGAAGATTTATCTCAGCGGCGATCTGGGCACCGGCAAAACCACCTTGATTCGCGAGCTGCTCAGGCAATTGGGTCATGCCGGGCGGGTCAACAGCCCTAGCTTTACGCTGATGGAACCTTATAATCTTTCCAAATTCGAAGTCCATCACTTTGATTTTTATAGACTCTCCGACCCGGGGGCTTGGCGGGATGCCGGTTTTGAAGACTCCTTCGCAGGCGCTGCCGTGGTGCTGGTCGAATGGCCCGAGCACGCAGGCGGGGGCTTGCCGACACCGGATCTCAGACTCACGCTGCGCTTTGTGCCATCGCCGCCCGACGGCAATTCTCACCAGGGCAGACCAACCCAGGCTGCACAGGGACCTTCGCAGCGAAATGCCGAGGGCGGCACCTTTTCCGACGGACTGCACCGTCACCTCGAGATCGAAGCGATCGAGGCGCGTGGCCTTTCATGCCTGAACGCGCTCCTCGACGAAGGCTGTTGCGCCAGGGAGCCCTCGCAGGCCTAGGGTTGCGCAGCGCGCTGATCGCAACCGGTCAGCTCACACTGGACCTCAGCTTCGCACACGCGGCAACCGTCCTCGCTATGCGCGTGTGGCCCTCGCCCGAATACACCCGTATCGCTTTGGAACTCGACGCCCCGCTCAAGGCGACTCAACGGCTGCTCGCCGAGCCGCCGCGTCTCATCATCGACATGGAAGGCCTGGACGCCAGCGCCGACCGGCTCGCGGCGATGATGCCCCGACAACGCGTCGATGATCCGACGCTGGCCGCCGCGAGGTTCAGCAGTCCGAGAGTCCGCAGCATCAGGCTCGAGCTCGACCTCAGGCCCGGGGTCACGCCCGACGTCTTTTCGCTACCCCCTGTCGCAAGCTACCGGCATCGCCTTGTGATCGATCTCTATCCAGCCACGCGGCACGACCCCTTGCGCGCACTCCTCGAAGATCGCAACCGGCCGCCTCACGATCCTCTTGGCGATATTTTGGCTGACCGTTCCGCGCGCGATGCGGGCAGCCGACATGCCGCGCCCGACAGACGCGGATCGGGGGGCGGCCGCGGAGTCTTCACGATCGCCATCGACGCAGGGCACGGCGGCGAGGACCCGGGCGCGATCGGGCCGATGGGTACCCGGGAAAAAGACGTGGTGCTCGCGATCGCCCAGCACCTGCACGCGCGGATCTCGGCGCAGCCCGGGCTGCGCAGCTACATGACGCGCACAGGTGATTATTTCGTGCCGCTCGGTCAGCGCGTTGCGCGAGCGCGGCGCGTCCGCGCCGATCTGCTGGTATCCATTCACGCCGATGCGTACATTGAACCGCACGCCCGGGGCGCCTCCGTTTACATGCTGTCCGAGCGCGGTGCGAGCAGTACCTCAGCGCGATGGCTGGCTGAGAAGGAAAACGGCGCCGACCAGATTGGCGGGGTCAACCTGGCCGCGCGCGATCGCGAACTTCGCCGGGTGCTGCTGGATCTGTCCACCAGTGCACAGATCCGCG
>CAZZKA010000186.1:0-7376 GCA_964654745.1 uncultured Bordetella sp.
GCGACGATCGCAACCTGCGCCGCGTTGGCCGCCTACAGTTCGCCAGCCGATGCCCAGACCCGTATCAAGATGGTTCTGAACTGGAAGTATCAGGGGCCGCAAGCCTGGTTCTTCATCGCCCAGGACCGCGGCTACTTCAAGGCTGAGGGACTGGATGTCGAAATCGACCAAGGGGAGGGCTCTTCGGCGCCCATCGCCAAAATCGCTGCGGGCGCCTACACCGCGGGCTTTGGCGATATCAACGCTGCAATCGATTTTGCATCGCGTCGTCCCGCCGAGGCGCCGGTCGGTGTCTACATGATCTACAACACGCCGCCCTTCACCGTAGCGGTCAAGGCCAACGGCCCGATCAAGTCGCCCAAGGACTTCGAAGGCCGAACCATCGGTGGTCCCGCCAACGATGGCGCGCTCAAGCTCTTCCCCGCCTTCTCCAAGGTTGCCAAATTCGATGCGGGCAAGGTGTCGGTGTCGAATATGGCTCCGAACCTGCGCGAGCAAATGTTGCTGCGCGGTCAGGTGGACGGTGTTTTCGGATTCATCAACACGATCTGGTTCAGCGCGCTGCTGGTTGGTATCGATCCAGTCAAGGATCTTCGTTTCATCAATTATGGCGACCACGGCATGGATCTCTATTCGAACACGATCCTGTTCTCGCGCGCCTTCGTCCGTGACAACCCCAAGGCCGTCGAAGGCTTCGTGCGCGCGCTCAACCGCGCTCTCAAGGACGTGATCGCGAATCCCGAAGCCGGTATGGACGCTGTTATGAAGCGAGAGCCTTTGCTCAAGCGCGATCTGGAGAAAGATCGTCTTTTCGCGACGCTCAAACAGGAGATGAGTCATCCCGAGATCGCCAAGATCGGATTTGGTGACATCGACCCCGATCGTATGAAGCGCGCGATTTCCATCGTCGTCGAGTCCAACCAACTGCCGCGGACGCCGGCGGTCGACGAGGTCTTCAATCGCTCCTTCCTGCCGCCAATGGCTGACCGCATCACCCGCTTCTGATCGCAACGGAGAATCGCCGGATCATGGATCTGCAACTCAAAGACCAGGTGGTCTTCATAACCGGCCCGGCCAAGGGCATGGGGCGGGCGGTATCCCTCGCCTTTGCCCGTGAGGGCGCGAAACTCGCTCTGGTTGGCCGGGATACGGCGGCGATCGAGCCGGTCGCCGCCGAGGCGCTTGCACTGGGCGTCGAGGCCGTCGTGATCGGGTGCGATGTGACTTCGGAGGCGCAGACCGACGCGGCCGTGGCCGAAGCCCTGCGTCGATTTGGCCGCGTCGATGTTCTGGTCAATGTTGCAGGCGGGTCGGGTCCCATTGGCAAGACTGGTTGGGAGACGAGCACCGATGAGTTCAACGAGATCGTTGAACTCAATATGACCGGCTGCTTCAACACGATGCGAGCGGTGCTGCCGGGTATGATCGAGCGACGGGCCGGCCGCATCGTCAACGTCGGCGGAACGTTCGGCATGCGCGGCCGCGCGGGGCGTATGGCCTACTCTGCTTCCAAGTGGGGGCTGCGGGGCATCACCAAGAGCTTTGCCCTCGAGGCAGGTCCCTTCGGGATCAATGTCAACTGTGTCGCCCCTGGCATGGTTGACGGCCCCCGTTTCCGCGAAAAAGTTTGCGCCAACATGGCGCAAAAGCTTGGCATCACGCTTGAAGAGGCGATGACACGCCACGCCGCCGACTACGCATTACGCAGGGTCTCGACCGACGACGACGTTGCCAACGCCTGCCTGTTTCTTGCGAGCGCCGTCTCGCGCCAGATCACCGGTGTCGACCTTCCCGTCGATGGCGGTTGGGCCATGCTCTAAGGACTGAGGCAATGACTTCTATGGTCGACATGGTGATTCGCGGCGCAACCGTCGTGAGCGGCGCCGCAATGTTCGAGGCTGCGGTGGCAGTCGATGGTGGGCGCATCGTGGCCGTCTGCGAGGAGGCGCTCATGCCGCCCGCGCGCGAGACGGTCGATGCCGAGGGACTGTTTCTGCTGCCAGGTGCGATAGACAGCCACGTCCATTTTCGTGATCCCGGCTATCCGCACAAAGAAACCTGGAAAACCGGTTCGGCTGCGGCCGCCTGCGGAGGCGTCACCACGGTATTCGAAATGCCGAACACCAATCCGCCGACGGGAACGCTCGAGGCGCTCCGTATAAAACTCGATGCGGCACGCTCCTCGTATGTTGACTTCGGTATCCATGCGCTTTTTGACGACAGCACCGTTGATCGGCTCGAAGCCTTGCTGGAGGCGGGGGCGACGAGTTTCAAAGCGTTTGTCGGCAACACTTTTGGCAATTTGCCTGCGCCTACCGACGGCGCGCTGTTGGAGGGATTTGAGACACTCGCAGCGCGGGGAATCCGTACCGTCGTTCATGCGGAGAACTCCTCGATCATGGCCCGACGCGAGATGCGGCTCAAAGAATTCGGGCGGACCGATCCGCTTGCGCATCTTGCAGCGCGACCGGCTGTGGCCGAGATCGAGGCGATCGGGCGGGTCATCACGCTTGCAGAGTGGACTGGCGCCCGCGTGCACATCGCCCACCACAGCTCGGCCGATTCGCTGTTTCTGATCCGAGATGCCAAGCGGCGAGGGGTCGACATTACGGTCGAAACCTGTCCACAGTACATGCTCATCAACACCGACCACATGAAACAGGTCGGCGGCATTCTCCGGGTGAACCCGCCGATTCGCGAGCCGCGGCATAACGAGCCCATCTGGCAGGCGCTCAAAGAAGGCGTGATCGATATGATCGCGACCGACCATGCGCCGCATACACCCGAGGAAAAAACCCGGGAGGACATCTGGCGCTGTGAATGCGGCTTTCCTGGCGTCGAGACGCAGATGCCGCTCATGCTCACCGAGGTCAATCGAGGGCGTGCCACCCTGATGGATTATGTGCGCTGGAGCGCCGAGGCGCCGGCGCGCGCCTGGGGTCTGTGGCCGGTCAAGGGCCGGATCGCGCCAGGTGCGCACGCCGATATCGTGCTGGTCGATATGAATCGCCGGGCCCGGCTGAATCAAGGGCGGCTGCAATCGATCAGCCGAATCTCGCCTTGGCATGGGCGTACGGTGGTCGGCGTGCCGCTGCATACCATCGTGCGTGGCCGCTTCGTCATGCGCGATGGCGAACTGGTTCGCGACGCTGCCGGCTGGGGAGCCTCGGTGAAACCGATCCAGTCGATGCCAGCGCCGGTACCCAGGAATGTGGACACGACCACCCGGGCGATGGCTGCGCGGCCGATCGACGCCCCGCTCTCAGCGCGGCCCGCTGACGGTGCGCAGGACACGCTCTGGGCCGACGAATCCTATTTGCATCCGATTCCCCGTCAGGCGGGATGAACATGAGGGTCCAAAAGGTCGGCGTTCATCGCGTCGCGTGCACCGGCCCGGGAGATCTCTCCGGCGTGCGCGAACTGATCCGCGCTGGCGGGCTAGACCCCCGCGAAATCGTCGCGGTGATGGGTAAGACCGAGGGTAACGGCTGCGTCAACGATCACACGCGAGAGTATGCGAGCGTGATGTGGGCGCACCTGATCGCCGAGGAGGTCGGCTGTACCCCTGACGAAGCGCATCGGCGTGTGGCCTTCGTGATGTCGGGTGGGACCGAGGGCGTGTTATCGCCCCATTTCACGATCTTCACGCGTGGTTGGGTCGACATCTATACGCCTTCGGCAGGCAAGCGCATGGTGATCGGCTGCGCTCAGACGGCTGCGTTCGCGCCGGAGCACCTTGGCCGGCTGGATCAGGCACACGCGACCGCCGTGGCGGTGCGGCAAGCGATGCAGGAAGCCGGCCTCACCGACCCTGCCGATGTGCATTTTGTTCAGGTCAAGTGTCCGTTACTGACCTCCTCCAAAGTTGGTGACTGCCTCGCCCGCGGCGCGGAGCCTGCGACTCGAGACACCTATGAGTCGATGGGCTACTCGCGCGGCGCTTCTGCGCTTGGCGTGGCGATCGCCCTGGGCGAGATCGACGCAGCCTTGCTCACAGATGAAGCGGTGCTGTCGGACTGGGGCCAGTGGTCAGCGCGCGCATCGGTATCGGCGGGCATCGAGTTGGACGCCAACGTGGTGATCGTCTTTGGCCAGTCGCATCACAGTGCCTCGGAGGTCGCCATCGGTCATACGGTGATGTCTGACGCGATTGATGCCCGGGCGGTACGCAGGATGCTGCGCGATCAGTTTGGCCTGGATAGCGACGCTGATCCTGAGTTGGGTGGCCGGCTCGTCAATCTGCTCGCCAAGGCTGAGGCGAGTCCGGATGGCCGGGTGCGTGGCGCGCGCCACACGATGCTCAACGACTCCGATATCCACAGCACCCGCCATGCGCGGGCAGCGGTCGGGGCAGTGCTTGCCTCGATAGCCGGCCATAGCGCGATCTATGTGTCTGGGGGCGCAGAGCACCAGGGGCCGCCCGGTGGGGGTCCCGTCGCTGCGATCGTTCGAATCCAACCGGCGGCGCCTGCCGCCTGACCGCCGAGGCCGACGATGTCCGATCCGAGTTTCATTGAATTGAGCGACGTTTCGCTGCGCTACGGCACCGGTACGGTCGCGCTTGCGCAGACCTCGCTGTCGATTGCCACCGGCGATTTCGTTGCGCTGGTGGGGCCAAGCGGTTGCGGTAAGTCGACGATCCTCAAACTGGTGGCGGGGCTGCTGCAGCCGACCTCGGGCGGAGTCATCGTCAAGGGCCGCGAGCAGGGCAGCCCGCGCACTTCGACCGGTGTGGTGATGCAATCGGCGCAAGGCGAGAGCGGGGGCTCTGGCGGGCCGCCGAGGCTGGGCATCGCTTTTCAGAATCCGACCATGCTGCCCTGGCTCACCATTCGTGAGAACGTGATGGTGCCGCTCAAGATCGTGCCGCCGTTCCGATCGCAGTTTCGCGCCAAGCGTCGCGGCGAGTTCGCCGACCGCGCCGAGGCGCTTCTCGCACAGGTGGGTCTCAAAGGCTTTGGCGACAAACGGCCGTGGCAACTGTCGGGTGGCATGTTGCAGCGCGCGTCGCTCTGTCGCGCGCTCATTCACGATCCGCAGCTGCTCCTTCTCGATGAGCCCTTCGGCGCACTCGATCAGTTCACACGTGAGGAGTTGTGGGCGATCATGCAGACCCTCTGGGTCGATCGCCGGCCTACCGTTCTGCTGGTGACTCACGACCTGCGCGAGGCGGCCTATCTCGCCAATCGGATCTGCGTGATGAGTTCACGCCCCGGCCGCATTCTCGAAACGCGCGACGTTCCATTTGGCCGTCCACGCACCATCGAGTCGAGCTATGCGCCAGAGATGGCCGCGCTCGTGCAGGCGCTCAGACTTCGTATTGCCCAGGCGCGCTCCGAAGACGATGTATCCGCTGAGGAGGTTTCGGTATGAATCTGTCTGCCCGCACGCGTCAGCGGCTGCTGTCCGCGCTTGCGCTCGTGAGCTTTTTTGCGCTCTGGGAGTTCATCTGCCTTTTGGGCGGCATTTCCGACCTCATTCTTCCCCGCCCCTCGCAGATAGCGGTGGTGCTCTGGGACAAGATGCCCCTTCTTTGGCCCCATACCGTGCAGACGCTGAAAACCACGCTGGCCGGCTTCGGACTCGGCGTGCTGGTCGGTATCGTGATAGGCGTGTTGATCGGGTCTTCGCGCCTGGCTTACGACGTGGCCTACCCGCTTCTGGTGGGTTTCTCCAGTATCCCCAAGGTCGCCGTGGTGCCGATTTTCGTCGTATGGTTTGGCGCCGGTACGGTACCGGCGATCCTCACCTCGATGGTCATCAGCATTTTTCCGGTGGTGGTCAATGTCGCGACGGGGCTTGCGAGCACCGAACCCGAGCTCGAAGATGTGCTCAAGGTGCTGGGTGCGAGCCGCAGCGACGTGCTGTTCAATGTCAGCCTGCCGCGCGCGATGCCCTACCTGTTCGCCTCGCTCAAGATCGCCATCACGCTCGCCTTCGTTGGCACCGTGCTCGCCGAGACGGTGGCTGCGAACCGCGGAATAGGTAATGTCATGATCATCGCGAGCGGCAATTTCGATGTAGCGCTGGTGTTCTCGGGGCTTGTCATTCTCGCGGTTATGGGGGTGGTGCTCTATCTGGTATCTTCGTGGCTCGAGTCGCGTGTTACCGGCTGGGCTCAGCGCAAGGGTGACATGGCGATGGTCTGACCCGAGTCTGTATCGAGGAATATCGTCCCCATGGCCGATCCCTTGCACGATTCCGGCGCACGGGGGGCGGGGGCGACCGACCCGGCCGCCGGCTCCGGCCGTGTGCCGCTTCGCACGGTTGCAGTGTTCTGTGGCTCCAATGCCGGCGCTTCACCCGCTTATGCGGAGGCTGCTCGGGCTTTGGGTGCAGCGCTGGCCGATCGGGGACTGTCTCTTGTGTATGGCGGGACTCACATGGGACTGATGGGTGTGCTCGCCGATGCGGCGCTTGAGGCAGGCGCGCGCGTGACTGGCATCATCAATCGCAGGCTTCATGCCCGTGGTCATCTCCACCCCCGACTCACGCATCATGAAGTGGTTGCCGATATGCGTGTTCGCAAGGCACGGATGGGCGAACTCGCAGATGCGTTCATCGCGCTCCCCGGTGGGCTGGGGACGCTTGAGGAATTGTTCGAGGCAGCGACGCTGACCCAGCTTGGTGATCATGCCGGCGTGGGTGCCAAGGCCTGTGGCGCCCTCAATGTGCGTGGCTTTTTCGATCCAATGCGAGCGCTTCTTGATCGTGCGGTGTCCGAGGGCTTCATGAAGTCCGCGCATAGCGAGATGATCGTTTTTTCTCCCGAGCCGCACGCGCTGCTTGATGCCCTTGCCGATTGGCAGGCGCCATCCGTCAACAAATGGATTACCCCACCACCCGGAGCCTCGCAATGAAACTTCGTATCACGGCCGGCGGCCACACCTTTATCGCAGAGACACACCCCGATGCGCCACGCACCGTGGCGGCGTTTAAAAAGCTGCTGCCGTATCGCCAAAAAATCATCCATGTCCGCTGGAGTGGCGAGGGCTGCTGGGTGCCCCTGGGCGACTGGGTTTTGCAGGACGACAAGGGGACGGTGAGCTTTGAGAATGCGACCAGCCATCCGGCGCCCGGGGATATCCTGTTTTATCCCGGAGGCTATAGCGAGACCGAAATCATCATGGCCTACGGTGCCTGTTGCTTTGCCAGCAAGCTTGGCCAACTCGCCGGTAACCACTTCCTCACAATCACCGAGGGCCGCGAGCATCTGCGTGCGCTCGGGGTCAAGGTCCTCTGGGAGGGCGCGCAGGACATCGTCTTCGAAGCAGTAGCCTGAGCCGGTGCGCGAGCCGGCATGACGGTCCTGACCGCATCGTCGCGGATGGCGCCCGGCGCCCGGATCAGTGATGTTCGGGCCCGGCTTCGCGAGG
>CAZZKA010000187.1:0-7326 GCA_964654745.1 uncultured Bordetella sp.
CGCAGAGCCTCTGCGCTTCGTCCCACGCTGCCAGGGCGCGCCGCCCGGGCGCAAGCGGCGCGACTACATCCCGGATCCGATTGAGCGCCCAACGCAGATTGACCGCCGTTGGCCGCGCATCGCCCAGCCATCGCATCGCGCGCTCCAGGCCAGCGTCGCCCGGGTCCTCGCGTAGCGCAAAGGCGAGGCCGAAGGCTCCGACCGCGCCAATCAGCGGCGCGCCACGAACCTGCATCAAGACGATTGCGCCCCGACAAGCCTCCGCGCTGTCGAGTTCCATCCAGCGCTCTTCGAAAGGAAGCAGCGTCTGATCCGGCGTGCGCAGCCGCCAGAGGGCGTCGATCTGCAGGGTTCTTGACATGGGGGAGCGGTGCGGCAAGCGGCCGTGCTCAGGACAATGCATCGGCCGGAACGAACCGCATTCTTGCTCGCAGCAGGCCGTTTTCGCGGCGCGCCGCGATCACCTCACCCTGTTCGGGGTAAACCTCCAGCAGGCCTGTGATGTTGACCTGATGGGTAACCAGCATCACGTTACCGGTAGCGGGATTGTCCGCAATCCAGCGGAGGACTTCGCTACGTTGGTTCGGTGCCTGCTCGGATCGCCCGAAAAATGAGTCGAGCGCCGGCCATAAATCGAACTCCCCAAAGGCTAATCTTGCCGTCTCCTCGACCCGGCACCAGCGCCCCGCGCGCACCCGGGAAAATTTCAGTCCCGCCTGTTGCATCAGCAGACCGGCGCGGCGGGCTCGTTCGCGCCCTTCCTCAGAGAGATTTCGTTGGGTGCTGCAGTCGTCAAGCCTGAACTGCGGCGGATCGCCCACGCCCGGCACGGTTCGCTCGTGACGCATCATCAGCACCCAGTCCTGCGAGGCGAACGCGCCGACGGCTGTGCCCAGGGAGACTCGCTTAACGACCTCGGCGCTCACGACACGCACCGGGGTCCTGGCGGTGGCGGCATTCGAAGGTCGCGCCGTGTCGCCGGATGGAACCGGACTCGCTGCTGCGGGCACCCAAGCGCCAGTGGCCCAGGCTAGCGAACCGATACCGGCTGCCGCAAGCAGACGCCTGCGGGAAGGATAAACATTATTCATGCGCGCCCCCTCAACCGGTCGAGCTGCCGCCGGTCGCGCTTGGTCGGGCGACCCTCCTCGATCGACCACGCGGGCTCGGTTGCAAGGCGGCGCAAGCTCGCCCGCTCCTGCCTGCGCTTAACGGAGTCTTCGGTCTCAAGGTAGAGGTCGCGGGCAACCGGCGCCGGCCCGCGCAGCGAAGAAAGTCCTCGGACGAGCACCTGCTGCTCGAGCTCGCCGATTTTTATCGTGAGGAGCTCTCCGACCCGCAGCATCCGCGCCGTCTTGACCCGTTCGCCAGCGACCAATACCCGTCCGGTATCAATCGCCTCCTGCGCGAGGCCGCGTGTTTTAAAAAACCGCGCGGCCCACAACCATTTATCGAGCCGCAGGGTGTCCGGACTTTCTGCACCCGTCTCGCGTGCCTGCTGCCGCACCGGTTTCTCCCGCAGGAAATTGGGTTATTGTAGTCGCTCGGAGGTGTCACCTAATGTCCATCCCCCTCAAAGAACGCTACTTCGAGGACTACCAACCAGGCGAGGTACACGAGTTTGGTTCATACACCGTGACGGCTGATGAAATCGTCGAGTTTGCCAAGCGCTACGATCCGCAGCCCTTTCACACAGATCCGGCCGCAGCTGCGAAGTCTATCTATGGTGGCCTGATCGCAAGCGGCTGGATGACGGGCGCGCTGATGATGCGGATTCTGGTCGACAACTTCATTTCGCAGGCCTCGAGCATGGGATCGCCCGGCATGGACGAGTTGCGCTGGCTCAAGCCAGTACGCCCCGGCGATACCTTGCGCGTGCGCGTGGCCGTGATCGAAGCGCGCCGCTCGCAGAGCAAGCCCGATCGGGGAATTCTCCTCGCGCAGCAGGAATGCCTCAACCAGAACAACGAAGTCGTGATGAGTGCCAAGAGCATGGCGCTATACCGTTGCCGCAGCGTTCCGGCAACCTGATGCGCCGTGCCGTCAGACGCACGCGCCGCTAGGCTTGCGGCCAGGGTAACTGCGGCGGACGCAGTTTCTCCAGCATGCGGGCAAGCCGCAGGACGCCGGCATCATCAAAGCGTCGGCCGACGATCTGCACACCGACCGGCAACCCCGCATGATCGGCACGCCAGTTGACCGACGCCGCGGGTTGTTCGCTCATGTTCCAGGCGACGGTGAACGCAATGTGGTCAAGAGCGCGATGCGGATCGTTGCCCGGACACGCGTGTTCGGCGAGGTAGCGCGCAACCGGTGCAACCGGCGACAGGACGAAGTCGTAGCCAAGACTCGCGCGCACCGCAGCTTCACGCATGGCGTGAATCTGATTGTAGGCCTCGATCACCCGGGCACCGCTAAAGTCGCGGGCACGCCAGCTGGCCCACTCGAGAATGAACGGCAGAACTGCTCCGCGACGCGCTGAATCGAGCGCCTGAAGGTCATTGAAAGAGCGCGCCTCGAAAAATGCCTGGATGCCGTCAAGCATCGCCGGGGTCATGAAGCTCGCCATTTCTTCAACCACCGCTCCCGCTGATTCGAGCGCGCGGGCCGCTTCGCGAACCGCTTCGGCGAGGTCAGGCTCGACCGGCCAGCCCACGCCCATATCGCATAGCAACCCGATGCGCAGTGAACGGGGCTCGAGGTCTTCCAGGCCCGCTGTGTAGTCCCGGTCGTCAGGTGGCAGTGACATGAAATCCTGCGCATCGCGGCGCGTGATCACATTCATCAAAAGCGCTGCATCGGCAACGGTGCGAGTCATAGGCCCGGCAGCGCGCCCCAGATAAGGAGGGTTGATCGGAACTCGGCCCAAACTCGGCTTGAGCCCGAACACGCCGCAGTGAAACGCAGGCAGCCTGATCGACCCGCCGATATCGGTGCCGAGATGCCAGGGGCCGTAGCCCGCCGCAGCGGCCGCGCCGGCCCCTGAAGAAGACCCCGCCGGGTTCAAAGCGGGATCCCAGGGGTTGCGGGTAATGCCATGGAGCGAGGACAGACCAGAGGAGAGCATTCCGTAGTCGGGCATCGTGGTTTTGCCGAGGATCACACACCCGGCTTCGCGCAGGCGCGCAGCCGCCGGACAATCCACCGCGCTCGGCGCTAGGCTCCCGGCAGCCGTCCCGATCGGCGCGGGATCGCCCTGCGTATAAAGGTTCTCTTTGACGGTAACCGGAAGGCCGTCGACCGGCGAGCGCGGGGTCTTGTTCTGCCAGCGAGCGCTTGCCTGTTCTGCGGCGGCCAGCGCGCCTTCATGGTCAATACGGTACATCGCATTGAGAACAGCCTCGCGGGCATCGATGCGGGCAAGGACTGCCTGCGCGACCTCGCGTGGTGTCCATCGGCCCTTTGCATAGCCGGCGACCAGTTCGACGGCGCTCAGATCGGCAAGTTCAGGGGCGGACATGTCCGTATCTCCATCGGGCAAGCGGCACTTCGATCAGTCGGTAGAGCGCGTACGCGGCTGCCAGGCTGAGCGCCCATGCTGCGGCAAAGGCAAGTCCTGCCGCAACCGGCCCGCCCCGGCCCAGCCGGACAAACGCTGCGTTGACGACGATACACACTGCAAAATGAATCAGGAAGATTGAATAGGCCGTATCACCCAGCCACCCGATCGTTCGACGAAGTGCGGCCCTTGCGGCGCCGTACGAACAGTGACCGAGTGCTGCCAGGCGGTGCCCGCCTCCCTGCAGCGCAACGCCGAACACTGCGGCACACCCCACCGCCACTGCAAGCCTCAGTCTCCACTCGATAACCAAGGCAAGCGCAGCCAGCGCAAAGATTGCATAGCCTGCCGCGCGCCTGGAATGGCCAACGGCACCAGCGCACCAGTACGCTGCGATTCCCAGGGCAAAGCTGCCGAAAAAATAGAGCGGCTGGATATCCCAGCCGGGTCTCCGGTTCGCCCAAAGCAGCGACAGCGCAGCGAGGGTAACGACCATCCCCGCCAGAGCATGGGCGCGCCACCTGCCCGGCATGTAGGTAGCGGCGAGTGCAACAGCGCCAAGAGATGCATGCAACTGCCAGTCCATGGTCACGTACCAGGCGCCCGCCGACATCGCCTCGGTACCGGAATAGTCGAAAAGTCCCAAACCATGCGCGAGCAGCGTCCGAAAGTCCGGCGGCTGCGTCACCCAAGGTTCATCAATCCACGCTCGGCCTGGCACCGCTGCAAGCAGCACGCACGCCAGCGCCGCAGCAAACGGGATAAACAGCCGCAGATAGCGCCAGCCCAAAGCCCGCAATGTCGAGCCCGCGGTCGGCGCTGGAGCCGCGGCAAGCGATCGCGCGGCGAGCAATCCGCCCATCACCAGAAAAACCTGCACGGCAAGCCTGCCGTACTCATCAAGCCAGCCGAGGGTCGCGGGCCACTCCCGCGATAGCGCGTTCGCTACCGGCCCGTAAATCGAAAGATGGTGCAGGACGATCAGTTGCGAGGCGAGCGCTCGGGTCGCATCGAGCCAGATCAGACGCTCAGTCATGCGCCCTGGACGGTCGAGCAACATCCGACGGGGCGCCGCGCCGGTGGGCATCCCGTTCGGCCAGAGCCATGGTCAGCGGGGCAAGGAGGAGTTGCCGGTGAGAAACTCATCGACCGCACGGGCGCACTGCCGACCCTCGCGGATCGCCCACACGACCAGAGACTGGCCGCGCCGCATGTCGCCCGCTGCAAAAACCCCGGGCACGCTGGTGAGGTAGCTGCGATTTCCGTCTGTTGCCGCCTGGGCGTTGCCGCGCTTGTCGCGACTGACGCCGAAAGAGTCGAGCACCGATGAAGCGGGCGCAACGAATCCCATCGCAAGCAGCACCAGATCTGCCTGGATCTCGAACTCGGACCCGGCAACCTCGGTCATGCGCATCTGTCCCTTGTCGTCAGGCTGCCACGCAACACGCGCCGCCTTGAGTGCACGGACCCGACCCTTGCCATCGTTGACAAAGCTCTTGGTGGTGACTGCCCAATCGCGGTCACAGCCTTCTTCGTGCGACGAAGACGTGCGAAGCTTGACCGGCCAATACGGCCAGGTGAGCTGGCGGTTCTCCTCTTCGGGGGGCTGAGGCATCAGCTCGAACTGAGTCACCGAAGCGGCCCCCTGCCGATTGCTCGTGCCAACGCAATCCGAGCCGGTATCCCCGCCTCCGATCACTACAACGTGTTTACCTGTCGCGAGGATCTGATTGCCGACCGGATCGCCAGCGACGATCTTGTTCTGCTGCGGCAGAAATTCCATTGCATAGTGAACGCCGGCGAGCTCACGCCCCGGCACTTCAAGATCACGCGGCTGCTCTGCGCCGCCAGCGAGCACGACGGCGTCATACTCAGCTCGCAGCGTTTCAGGGCTGACGGTTTCACGGGCCCAGTTGGTGATGACAGGATCAAGCGGGTTGCTGCTCACCAGGACGCCAGTACGAAAGCTGACACCTTCGGCTTTCATCTGCTCAACCCGGCGGTCAATGTGCGACTTCTCCATCTTGAAGTCGGGAATTCCATAGCGCAGCAAACCGCCCACGCGGTCGTTCTTTTCAAAGACGGTCACGTCATGGCCCACGCGCGCGAGTTGCTGAGCACAGGCAAGCCCGGCAGGACCCGAACCGATGACCGCAATCCGCTTACCGGTGCGTTGTGATGCCGGTTGCGGCTGCACCCACCCCATTTCCCACGCCTTGTCGATGATGGCGTGTTCAATGGACTTGATGCCTACCGGATCGTTGTTGATGTTGAGCGTACACGCCGCCTCGCAAGGCGCGGGGCAGACGCGGCCCGTGAACTCGGGAAAATTATTGGTCGAGTGCAGTGTCTCGATAGCCTGGCGCCAGTCGCCGCGGTACACGAGGTCATTCCAGTCCGGGATGATGTTGTTAACCGGGCAACCGCTCTGGCAGAAAGGAATGCCGCAATCCATGCATCGGGCGCCCTGACGCGACGCCGCCTGATCATCCAGATGGAGGACGAATTCGCGGTAGTGATGAACCCGCGAAGAAGCGTCTTCGGCCGCCTCGTTAAGTCGTTGAAACTCCATGAAACCGGTTACCTTGCCCATGATTCGCCGTCCGTAAAGCGTCGTTGTCGCGTTGCAGTCGAAGTCTTAGCCCATTCAGGCGGTTGCCCGCGCCTTGGGGGCGGCACCGGCCTTGGCATTAATTTCACCGAGTGCCCGCCGGTATTCGTGAGGAAATACCTTCACGAAGGCCGCGCGGCTGCGCTCCCACTGGTCCAACAGCATCTGCGCACGCGCGCTGCCGGTCAGACGGAAATGCTTTTCGACCAGTGCCTTGAGAATGATTTCGTCACACTCGCCCTTGTGCCAGCTCGCCGGGTCGACCGTTTCGAGCTGCTCGGCGGTCGACAGCACTTTTTCGAGCCCAACCATGGCCGGGTTACAGTGCGCGGCGAAATCCCCTTGCGGATCGTAGATGTAGGCGATCCCGCCCGACATCCCGGCCGCGAAATTGCGCCCGGTCGTTCCCAGCACGACGACCGTACCGCCGGTCATGTACTCGCAGCCGTGATCGCCTGTACCTTCAACCACCGCGGTCGCACCGGAATTGCGCACGGCAAAGCGTTCCCCCGCCACGCCGCTGAAGAACGCCTCGCCCTCGATTGCGCCGTAAAGCACGGTATTGCCGACAATAATGTTCTCGTGCGAGGCGCCTCGGAAATCATTGGTCGGGCGAACGATCACGCGACCGCCGGACAGTCCTTTGCCGACGTAGTCATTGGCCTCGCCCACCAGATCGAGCGTCACGCCGCGCGCGAGAAACGCCCCCAGGCTTTGACCGGCCGTACCCTGAAGCTGAACATGGATGGAGTCGTCGGCGAGTCCGTCGTGCCCGTAACGCCGCGCGACTTCCCCCGAGAGCATCGCGCCCACCGTGCGGTTGACGTTGCGGATCGGCAGGATGAACGACACTTTTTCACGGCGCTCGAGCGCGGGCCGGGCAAGTTCGATCATCTTGTTGTCAAGCGCATGGCTGAGGCCATGGTCCTGAACGTCGATCTGCATACGCGGCACATCGGCTGCGACATCGGGCATGTAAAAAATGCGGGAGAAATCCAGCCCGCGCGCCTTCCAGTGCGATATCCCCTTCTTCGTTTCGAGCAGATCGGCGCGGCCGATCAGCTCGTCAAAGCGACGCACGCCCAGCCGGGCCATCAATTCGCGGACCTCTTCGGCGACGAAGAAAAAGTAATTGACGACGTGTTCGGGCTTGCCTTGAAAACGCTTGCGCAGCACCGGGTCCTGCGTGGCCACGCCCACCGGGCAGGTGTTGAGG
>CAZZKA010000188.1:0-7316 GCA_964654745.1 uncultured Bordetella sp.
CCGCCCCGCCAGCAGTAGACAAGCGGTGACCAATGGCGGGGCCGATCGGCAAAAACCGTTTCGAGGTGCCCTGCAATGTTGCGGGCGACCAGAGCGGCACCAACCCGCTTGGCTTCGAAACCGGACTGCTCCTTGTATAGCGTTCCGACGGTTACCCGCTGCGTGTCGTCCAGTACCGGAGCGTTGATCGCGCGAGGCAGATGGTCGTCGCGAAATTCACTAGGGCTTCGCGCATCGACCACGGTATCGAACTCGTGCAGTCGGGCAACGACATCACCGATAGAAAGGGTGTCTGGCGTTCTCATTGGCAAAACGCCTTACAATTCCGGGGATGAAAGTCTTTGACCTCTGCTGCTCTCGCGATCATCGTTTCGAGGGTTGGTTCGACTCCGAAGCCGAGTACGATCGGCAATTGGGATTGTCGCTGGTCGAGTGTCCGGTGTGCGAATGTCGCCAGATCCGTCGGCTGCCATCGGCTCCCCGCTTGAACCTGTCGGCGCCCGCTGTGCCGGCCGCGGCGCCACCGGAAAGTGCAGCGGCTGGTGCGAGCGCGCAATTGCAAAAAATGTGGTTGCAGATGGCGAGGCAAATCATCGCTTCGACCGAGGATGTGGGGGAGCGGTTTGCCGAGGAGGCGCGGCGGATTCACTACCGAGAGGCCGAGGAGCGGGCGATTCGCGGCACGGCGAGCGCCGAACAGGCTGCCGAACTGGCCGACGAAGGAATCGAGATCGTGAGTCTGCCCTTGCCGGCGGCAATCAAGGGTACGCTCCAGTAGCCGCATCCCATCGTGCGCGGTTCAAGAGCCGCGCGTAATCGGCATATCGACGCGATCCTGGCCACCCGGGACGGGGGTGTGGCGAGCGAGTTCGAGCTTGGCAATCGCTGCCCGGTGAACTTCGTCGGGACCGTCGGCAAACCTCAGGGTTCGCGAGTGAGCCCATAGGGCAGCAAGAGGGAAATCGTCGGATACACCGCCTCCGCCATGCGCCTGGATCGCCCAATCGAGCACCTTGCCGGCGACATTGGGTGCGATGACCTTGATCATCGCGATTTCCCGGCGCGCGATTTTGTTGCCAACGGTGTCCATCATATGGGCCGCAAGCAGCGTCATCAGGCGCGCCTGATCGATGAGACACCGGGATTCCGCGATTCGCTCGTGCCAGACAGAATGCTCGGAGATGCGTTTTCCAAAAGCGACCCGTGACATCAGGCGCTTGCACATGAGTTCCAACGCGCGTTCGGCCACACCGATCTGTCGCATGCAGTGGTGGATACGCCCGGGACCGAGACGCCCCTGCGCAATCTCAAAGCCGCGCCCCTCACCGAGGAGTACGTGGTCCGTCGGTACGCGAACATTGTCAAAATGCACTTCGGCATGGCCATGCGGCGCGTCGTCGTAACCGTAAACGGTGAGAGGGCGTACGACCGTGATCCCGGGGGTATTCGCTGGCACGATGATCATCGACTGCTGCTGGTGCCGAGGCGCCTCAGGATCGGTCTTACCCATAAAGATAAACACCTTGCAGCGCGGATCCGGGGCGCCTGAGGTCCACCATTTACGGCCGTTGATCACATAGTGATCGCCGTCACGCTGGATGGTCGACTGGATATTGGTCGCATCCGATGACGCAACATCCGGTTCGGTCATCGCAAAGGCCGAACGGATCTCGCCGCGAAGCAACGGGTCCAGCCACTGCCGCTTGAGCGGTTCGCTGGCATAGCGCTCAAACGTCTCCATGTTGCCCGTATCGGGCGCCGAACAGTTGAACACCTCGGGCGCCCAGGGCACTCGCCCCATGATCTCGCAGAGCGGCGCATAGTCGAGATTGGATAAACCCTCCGGGGCCCGCTCCGAGCGGGGCAGGAACAGGTTCCACAGACCCTGCTCGCGGGCAAGAGGTTTGAGCGATTCAACAAGACGGGTCGGGATCCAGGCATTGCCGGCGCGGCGATTGGCCGCCACCTCCTCCTCAAAGTGATGTTCGTTGGGATAGATGTGGCGGTCCATGAACGCCCTGAGTCGGTCCTGGAGATCGAGGCTGCGCGGCGAGAACTGAAAGGACATGTCGGGCTCCGGCGGTCAGGCAGGTAATCGGGCGGTACGGGGTTGAGGCAGGGCGGGGATGACGAACACGATTCGGTGGCAAAACTGGAGCGGGGCCGCGACAAAACCGGCGCTATCCGAGGCGACGGGCGATCTGCCAGCCCATATCGGCGAGCGGGCGGACCCGTTCCATGGTCGCGGGCGCCTGGGTGTTGGACGCGGTGCCCTCGGCAACGCGCTTGACGATTCCCTGCAGGATCGCGGCCAGACGGAACATGTTGTAGGCGAGGTAAAAATCCCAATGTTCGAGGACGGCCTCAACGTCGCGGCCGGTTCGCTCGCAGTAGCGCTCGATGTAGTCGCGCTCGGAGGGAATACCGAGATGGGCCAGGTCGAGTCCGCCGATACCGCGGAAGGTCCCGGGCGGGATCCGCCACGCCATGCAGTGATAGGAAAAGTCCGCGAGCGGGTGACCAAGCGTGGACAACTCCCAATCCAACACAGCAAGCGCGCGCGGCGAACCGGTGTCGAAAATCAAGTTATCCAGGCGAAAATCACCGTGAACAATCGCGGTTTCCTCAGACTGGGGAATGTGTCGGGGCAGCCAGTCGATCAACCGATGCATGGCCTCAAGCGGCTCGGTTTCTGAGGCCTGATACTGCTTGCTCCAACGCCCTATCTGCCTGGCAAAGTAGTTTCCGGGTCGCCCGTAGTCAGCAAGGCCGACCGCCGCCGGATCAACATTGTGCAGCGTCGCCATGACCCGGTTCATCTCGTCGTACAGAGCCGCCCTGTCGTGCGGACCGAATCCCGGCAACGACTGCTCCCAGAGCACTCTGCCCTCGACATGCTGCATCACATAAAAGGCGCGACCGATCACGCTTTCGTCTTCACACAGGCAGAAAACTCGGGCTACCGGGACCCCTGTGGTCGCTAGCGCTGAAAGGACCCGGTATTCACGCTCTATTGCGTGGGCTGATGGCAGCAGTTTTGCAACAGGGCCGGGCTTGGCCCGCATGACCCAACGCCGTGTTCCTGAAGTCAGCAGATAGGTCGGATTGGACTGTCCGCCCTTGAAGATCTGGACCGTGAGCGGCCCGGCAAAGCCCGGAAGGTTTGTCCGCAGATAGTCTGACAGTCGCCCGAGGTCTATACGGTGTCGTTCAGGAACGGCCATCGTGCCGGAAAACTCCGGCGCGTCCGAAGAACCTGCCGCAGACCCGGTTGCAGGGGGCGTGCTCATGGCTTGACCGCTGTCAGTCCGATTTGAGAAGCGACAGCCCGAGGCTCGCACGGCGGCGCAGCCACGGGCTCGGACGATAGCGCGGGTCCCCGGTCACCTCATAAATCTCGGCGAGCAGCCGGTTGATGACCGGTGCTCCAACCGTATCGCCCATGGTCAGCGGTCCAACGGGATAGCCAAGCCCCAGCCGGACGGCCGCATCGATATCAGCGGGAGACGCAATGCGCTGCTGAGCAATCTCGCACGCGATAGCCACCATGACCGCGATGATCCGTGGCGCCACAAATCCGGCGCTGTCTCGGATCGTCGAAACGCGTACACCGTCCGAGGCGAAGAGCGCGTGAGCGCTATCCCGAAATTCGCTGCGGGTTGCTGGTGTGGCCATGATGGTGCGGCGTTGACACTGGCCCTTCGCGAACGGAAACAGGGTGTCCAGTGCGATGCAGCGCTCGGCAGGCAGATCGCTGCAGGCATGCGTGGCATCGTGGCCCAACGGTGCGAGCACGATGAGCGACTCTGCCCCCGGCCTTGGTCCGGATTCGATCCGCCCACCCAAACTGCTCACGAGACCCGCTACTGCGTCGCGTTTGGGCCCCGGAGCAACCCAGACCGAGGCGGGCAGGGCCGCAGCAGGCGGATCGGGTTCGGCCGGATTTTGCTGTTTGCCCTCGATATGCCGATACCATCCTTCGCCACGCTTGCGCCCGTGCAGCCCGGCAGCCGCACGCTGTGCAGCGAGCACTGACGGTCTGAATCTCGGCTCTTCATAGTACTGGTGGTAGATGGACTCCATGACCGGGTGCGACACATCGAGTCCGGTCAGATCCATGAGTTCGAACGGGCCAAGCTTGAACCCGGCACCACCGAAGTTTGCCTGCTCCCGCATGATGCGGTCGACGGTGAACGGATCGGCGACACCCTCACCAATCACTTTCAACGCTTCCGTTCCGTAGCCCCTGCCTGCGTGGTTGACGATGAACCCCGGTGTGTCCAACGCGGTCACCGGGTGATGCCCGGCAGCGCGGGAGAGCGCGCTGAGACGCTCGAGCACGGCCGGATCGGTACGCGGGCCACCGATCACTTCGACGATCTTCATCAAGGGCACGGGATTGAAAAAGTGATAGCCTGCGATCCGCTCGGGATGACGGCTCGTCGCGGCAATCGCCGTGATCGACAGCGAAGAGGTATTGCTCGCGATGACCGCCTGGCGGCTAAGTACGGCCTCGAGCGCATCGATCAACTGACGCTTGGCATCGAGCCGCTCGACGATCGCCTCGACCACCAGATCGCAATCGGCGAGATCCGCGAGCGCTGCACTAGGCAGGACGCAGGCGCGCGCACGCTCGACCCGGTCAGCGGTCATCCGACCTTTCTCCTGGAGCATGGCGAAGGCGGAGTTAAGAGACTTGACCGCTGCGTCGAGCGCCTGGGGCTGGCTGTCGTGCAGCCTCACGGGAATACCGATCTGGGCAAAGATCTGCGCGATGCCGCGCCCCATGACGCCGCTGCCGACGACGCCTACCCTGGTGAATCCGGAAGTCGTTGTATCCATCTGGCCATTGTAACCGCGACAGGCGCTACACTCGCACGCGAGGCCGCGCGGCGAAACAAGACGCGGACGGTACGTTTTTCAGGGGAAGGGCCATGATTCGACTGCACGGTTTTGCATTGAGCAACTACTACAACAAGGTCAAGTTGGCCCTGATTGAAAAAGGTATCGCCTTCGAGGAGGTGTACAACCGGGCGACCAAGGATGATGCGACGCTCGCTCTTAGTCCTCTGGGCAAAATTCCCTTCATCGAAACCGCGGCCGGGCCGCTTTGTGAATCGCAGGTCATCATGGAGTATCTCGAGGACCTCAAACCCGACCCTGCGCTGATGCCCGGGCCCGCCTGGGAGCGTGCAAAGATCCGCGAATTGGTGGCCTACCTCGAGACGCACGTCGAGCTGGCTGCGCGCCGCCTCTACGGGCAGGCTTTTTTCGGCGGGAAAGCAAGCGACGAGGTCATCGCCACCACTCGCAAGGACCTCGAGAGGGCCATCGCCGCCTTTTCCAGGCTGGCCCGCTTCGGGCCCTACCTGGCCGGGGCGCACTTCACCGTGGCCGATTGTGCAGGACTGGTTCACCTGCCGCTGGTGTCGCTTGCCTCCAAGACCATCTACGGCGAGGACCTGATGGCTGCGCTGCCTATCCGCGACTATCTCAAGCTGCTCGGTGACAGGCCGGCAGTCCAGCGCGTCAACGCTGACCGCAAACTTGCGGTCGCGGCGATGTCGCGCCAGGGTTGAGCGGGGCACGGCGTCCCAGGGTCGATTTCGCCGCGTAGCCGGTCGTTTCGCTTATGGCGCGATTTCGCGGCGCCTCGGGCGGATACTGAGATGCCCCGGGTCAGTGCGCCTGCTGCGCCGAAAGCCCGGCCAGCGCTTTTTCACGTTCGTCTTGCAGCGAGAGCCACTGCGTCTCGGCGGCCTCGGTCTGCCTGCGCAGTTCAGCGCGCTGCTGGTTAAGCTCAGCCGCCCGCCTGGGCTCGGAGCCGGGTGCGTAGAGCGCAGGATCCAGGAGTCCGGCTTCGACGCGGCCGAGTTCCTTCTCCAGGATGGCGAGGCGTGCCTCGACCTTTCGGATTTCGGCGTCGATGGGTCGGGTCAATTCAGCGAGTGACGCACGCTGCTCCGCTGCAAGGCGGCGCGCCGTACGCCGGTCCGAACCTGCCGAGCCCGATCGAGGCTCACCGCGGGCAGACTCTGTGCCGGTCCCGGCATCGGTCGAGCGCTCCGGGTGGCTGCTGGCATCGCTCAGATCGGTGTTTTTCCCCGAAATCCAGTCATGGTAGTCGTCCAGGTCACCCTCGTAGTCAATCAGGCGACCCTGATCGACGATGACAAACCGATCGACGCTCGCGCGCAGCAGATATCGGTCATGGGACACCAGCAGCAGCGCACCGCCGTAATCGGCGAGCGCATCAGCGAGTGCGTCACGAGTCTGCGCGTCGAGGTGATTGGTGGGCTCGTCGAGCACCAGCAGTTGAGGGCGGCCCCAGACGATGAGAGCCAGCACGAGGCGCGCTTTTTCGCCTCCTGACATCGGGCCGGTCGGCCGCGTCGCGTCTTCGCCACGAAAGCCAAACCGACCCAGGAAGTCGCGCAGTTCCTGATCGCGTTGGCCGGGGGCGGATTTCTGCATGTGCCATAGCGCAGATTCGTCTGCCCGCAGCGACTCAACGGCCTGTTGAGCGAAGTAGCCGACCCGCAGTCCGCGCGCCAGAGTCAGGCTGCCGGCAATCGGGCTTTGAGCGCCGACAATCGTTTTGATCAGCGTGCTCTTTCCCGCGCCGTTACGTCCCAGGATACCAATGCGCGCCCCCCGATTTACCTGCAGGCGCCCGGTTGCGAGGATCACCTTGCCGTCGTAACCCGCTGCCAGCGACTCCGCGCGCAGCAGTGTTTCCGGCGCGTCGTCCGCAGCGGGCAATTCAATATCGATTCCGCGCAGGCCTCGAATCGGCGCAACCTCAGCCATACGCTCGAGAGTTTTGATCCGGGACTGCACCTGCCGGGCTCGGTTCGCCTGAGCCCTGAAGCGGTTGATGAACGATTCAAGGTGCGTCCGCCGCGCCGCGGCAGACTGTTGCGCGCGCTGCTGCTCCTGCTCGCGAAGCGCGCGCGCGCGCTCAAAATCGCTGTACCCACCCGCGTAGCGCTGTAGCGTGCCCTCCTCAATATGCAGGCAGGCTCGTACGACGCGATCGAGAAAATCTCGATCGTGAGAAACGATGACCATGGTGCACTCGCAGCGCGCGAGCCATCTCTCCAGCCAGATGACGGCATCGAGGTCCAGATGGTTGGTCGGTTCGTCAAGGAGTAAGAGCTCGCCGGGCGTAAAGAGCGCGCGCGCGAGGTTAAGCCGCATGCGCCAACCCCCGGAGAGGTTCGAAACCGGCGCCTGAGCATCGGCGTCGGAAAATCCCAGGCCCGCCAAAAGCGCCCGCGCGCGCGCGGGCGCTGCCGCTGCACCCGCATCCAGCC
>CAZZKA010000189.1:0-7219 GCA_964654745.1 uncultured Bordetella sp.
CTACTTCGCCGACCGGGCGCCTCTGATCTGATGCGTCTTGCAGGGACCCTGGTTCTGACTGCTGCGCTTGCCGGTTGGCTGGCGCCTGGCAATGCGACGTCACAGCCCGCGTGTCGGGCCGGAACGGTGTACCTCACGCTCGACACCGGCAGCATGCGCGATGCCGAACTCATCGCCGATATCCTGAACCGCCACAAGATCCGGGCAACTTTTTTTCTGGCGAGCGAAAAGACCGTGCGCGGTGACCATTCGCTCGACCACTCTTGGGCGCCTTATTGGAAAGCGCGTGTCGCCGAGGGGCACCGTTTCGGCAGCCACACCTTCGACCATGTCTATCTGCGCGAGGGCAAGGCCGGTCAGTCGCCCCAGGGGGGATTTACCGCCCGACCCCAGTTCGGCGCCCATGCGGGCCGTGACCAGGCCTGGGGGCCGCCGGAACTCTGCGCGGAATTACGGCGGGTGGAGGCCCGGTTCATCGAGTTAACCGGCCGAGGTCTTGACCCCTGGTGGCGTGCGCCCGGGGGGAGGGCGCCTTCGGCTGCGATGCAGGCCGCCGAGGGCTGCGGCTTTCGTCATGTGCATTGGGCCGATGCGGGGTTCCTGGGTGACGAATTACCTTCGGAGCGCTTTCCCAACGACAAACTGCTTGCCCAGGCCCTCAATCGGATCCGTAATGGCGACATACTCATGGCGCATTTGGGGATTTGGTCGCGCAAGGATCCCTTTGCGCCCATGCTCGACCCCTTGATTGAGGGTCTCAAACGCAAGGGCATGTGTTTTGAGACGCTCGACCGCCACCCTGACTACCGCAACTAAGGCTCCATGTTTGATTCGCTGATTCACGTTTTCACGTTTGTGCAGACCTTGATTCACGAGCAGCTCGTGCAGCCGGTCCTGTTTGCGGCGGGCTGGATGCATTGGTCGGAGATGGCGTTTGATGCGCTCGAATGGGTGTTGATCGGGCTGCTTGAAATTGCCGCGATGGTGGTGATTCTGGGTTTTCTCGAGCGCCGGATGCCGGCTGAGTCTGCACTCGGGCGGCGGGACTGGCAGGTCGATGTGACCTACTCGCTGCTTCGCCGGTTGGGCCTGGTTCCGCTCATGGCCTTTGCGCTTTTTACCCCCATGGTCGATGCAATCGAGTCTCAACTGCGCTTCATCGGAGTGTCGAGACTGCAGATCGACCAGATCTGGCCAGGTATCACCGACTCGCCGATCGGTAGTTTCCTTCTCTATCTCGTGGTGTTTGACTTCGTGGACTATTGGCTGCATCGCGCGCAGCACCGGTGGTCGTGGTGGTGGGCGCTTCACGCGGTCCATCACAGCCAGCGGCAAATGACCTTCTGGACCGAGGACCGTAATCATGTCGTCGACGATCTGTTGCGAGACGGTGTGATGGCGCTCGTGGCGGTTGCGATCGGAGTGCCACCCGCGCAGTTCATCGGCATCGTGGTCGTCTCCCGGCTGCTCCAGAGCCTGCAGCACGCCAATCTGCGCTGGCGCTACGGTGCGATCGGCGAGCGACTGGTCGTGAGCCCGAGCTTTCATCGCCTGCATCATGCGGTCGACTACGGGCACGACGGCCCGGCGCGAGGCTGCAATTTCGCGGTGCTGATGCCGGTGTGGGATGTCGTTTTTCGCACTGCGGATTACCGCCCCGGATTCGTGCCGACGGGGATTCGCGATCAGGTCGAGGGTCGCGACTACGGTGCGGGCTTCTGGCGCCAGCACTGGCTTGCGTTTGGCCGCATGTTTGGAAAAACCTGAGACAGGCGCATCATGGGTGGGCCAGCGGCCACGCAGAGGGCCCTGACCGCGAGTTCTAGGGGAGGCATTGCATGGGCTTCGGCCTGATCATTATCGGCGACGAGATCCTTTCCGGAAAGCGGCAGGACAAGCATTTCGCCAAGGTCGTCGAACTTCTGGGCGCCAAGGGACTGGAGTTGTCCTGGGCGCGCTACCTCGGTGACGAGCGGCCGCGCATCGTGGCCGCGCTTCGTGACAGCTTTGCGGCAGACGATACCGTCTTTTGTTGCGGGGGCATCGGCGCGACGCCCGATGACCATACCCGGCAGGCCGCCGCCGAGGCGCTCGGCTTGGGGCTCGCCCTTCACCCCCAGGCGGCCGAACTCATCCGCCAGCGCGCGGCGGAGATGGCGCGCGACGGCAAGGCCTCTGCCGATCCGAATGCTCCCGAGAATCTGCAGCGTCTCAAGATGGGAGAGTTTCCGGTCGGCGCTCGCATCATTCCGAATCCTTACAACCGGATTCCTGGCTTTGCGATTCGGAACCATTATTTCGTTCCGGGGTTCCCGGTGATGGCCTGGCCGATGATCGAACAACTGCTCGATGGCGAACTGGCGGCGGTCCGGACGCCGGTGACGCGCGCCGAGCGTTCGTTCCTGGTCTATGAGATGGCTGAATCGACGGTTACGCCGCTCATGGAGGCCATTGAGCGAGATATTCCGGGGATTCGCACCTTCAGTCTGCCGTCAGTGGGTGAAGACGGCAGTCGCCGTCATATCGAGCTTGGTGTCAAGGGCGACGCGGGGCGCATCGATGAAGCCTTTGACAGGCTCAGGCGCGGCGCCCTCGCACTGGGCGGTCAGATTGAACGCTGAGCGATTGGTCGGGCAACCACCGGTCGCAGGGAGATGAACCGATGAACAAACCGGTCGAAGCGCACCTCCGCGACGTTCACCTCGACGACAAATACACCGCGACATCCGGGCAGGTCTATCTGACCGGAACGCAGGCGCTGGTGCGTCTGCCGCTCATGCAGAGGCAGCGGGATCTGGCCGCCGGGCTCAATACCGGCGGCTACATCAGCGGCTACCGCGGTTCGCCCATCGGGGCCTACGATCAGGCGCTCTGGAAGGCGCGCGCGCACCTCGACGCCCACCATGTCCGCTTCGTTCCGGGACTCAACGAGGATCTCGCCGCCACCGCCATCTGGGGTACCCAGCAGTTGCACTGCTTTCCCGGCGCGAAATACGACGGTGTATTTTCGATCTGGTATGGCAAGGGCCCGGGGGTCGATCGCTCGGGCGATGCGTTCAGACACGCCAATCAGGCTGGTTCGGCGCCGCACGGCGGTGTGATCGCGATCGGGGGCGATGACCACGGCGCCAAGTCCTCGACCGTTGCAGCGCAGACCGATCACATCTTCATCGCGGTATCGATGCCGGTGCTCGCGCCGGCGACGGTTCAGGACTACATCGACCTTGGCCTGCACGGTTTCGCGATGTCGCGATTCTCTGGATGCTTGGTTGGTTTCAAGTCGGTGACCGATACCCTCGAGACGGCAGGAATCGTGGATGTTGCGTCCGACCGCGTGAAAATCCTGCTCCCCGAGACGGTGGCGATGCCGCCCGGCGGACTCAACGCGCGCTGGCCCGAGGAGCCGTTCCTCAAGCTCGAGGAGCGCCTGGCGCACTACAAGATCCCGGCCGTGCTCGCCTATGCGCGGGCCAATCGACTTGATCGCAATGTGCTGGGGCGGGCAGACGGCAGCCCCTGCCGCCTGGGCATCCTCAGCACCGGCAAGGCCTTCCTCGACACGATGCAGGCGCTCGCAGACCTCGGCATCGATCAATCGGCTGCCGAGCGACTCGGGCTACGTGTCTACCGGGTCGCGATGCCCTGGCCGCTCGAGCCGCAGGGCGCACGCGAATTTTGCTCGGGGTGCGAGCAGGTGCTGGTGATCGAGGAAAAACGAAGCCTGATCGAGTCGCAGCTCAAGGAGCAGCTGTATGCGCTTGGCGTGCGTCCGCAGGTGGTGGGTAAGCGTAACGAAGCGGGAGCCGCGCTGATCCCTGAGGCGGGCGAACTGTCGCCGGCGATGCTCGCGCGCGTGATCGCCGCGAGGCTTGAAACAGCTTCGCCGGCGGGAGATGCCGCGGGGCGGACCGATACCGCGTCACTGGCGAGGTTCCGGCAGCGCGTTGCAGAGCTTGATGCGCGCGAGCGCGGGCTGCAGCGCGGCGCAGTGCCGATCGAGCGCATCCCGTATTTCTGTTCGGGCTGTCCCCACAACACCTCGACTCGCGTGCCGGAGGGGTCGCGTGCGAATGCCGGAATCGGCTGCCACTACATGGCGCAGTGGATGGACCGATCGACCGCGAGCTTTACCCAGATGGGTGGCGAGGGGATGACCTGGGTTGGTCAGGCGCCGTTCTCGTCGACTTCCCATGTATTTCAGAACCTTGGCGACGGGACCTACTTCCACTCCGGATCGCTCGCCATCCGGCATGCGGTGGCGACGCGCACTCCCATCACCTACAAGATACTTTTCAATGATGCTGTCGCGATGACGGGCGGTCAGCCGCATGACGGTCAACTCGCGCCCGACCGGATCATTGCGCAGGTCTTGGCCGAGGGCGTTGAGCGCGTGGTGGTCGTGACCGATCAGCCGGAAAAATATCCGGCGGGTTATTTCCCTGCGGGCGTGCCCGTGCGTCACCGCGACGAACTCGATGCGGTCCAGCGTGAATTGCGTGAGTACGCCGGCGTATCCGTGCTGCTCTACGATCAGACCTGTGCGGCCGAGAAGCGCCGTCGTCGCAAGCGCGGACAGTATCCTGACCCCGACAAGCGGGCCTTCATCAATGAGGCGGTCTGTGAAGGCTGCGGGGACTGCGGTCTCAAGTCGAACTGCGTGTCGATCGAGCCGGTTGAGACTGAATTCGGTCGCAAGCGCGCCATCAACCAGTCCTCCTGCAACAAGGACTTTTCCTGCGTGAATGGCTTCTGCCCGAGCTTTGTCACCGTCGAGGGTGGGCGGCTGCGCCGCGGGCGCGTCGGGCAGGTCGCGCCGGAAGCCGCCGCCGCGATCGCGCTGCCCGATGTGACGCTGCCACAAACTGATGGGGCCTGGTCAATACTTGTGACCGGGATAGGCGGTACCGGCGTGGTCACGATCGGCCAGATACTTGGTATGGCGGCGCACCTCGAAGGCAAGGGCGTCACGGTTCTTGACATGGCCGGGCTCGCGCAAAAGAACGGCGCCGTGATGAGCTTCGTACGGATCGCAGCAGATCCATCGCTTCTCCATGCGCCGCGGATCGGGGCTGCGTCAGCGGATGCGGTACTGGGCTGCGATGTCGTGGTCACTGCCGGGCGCGACGCGCTGCTGCGCATGCATGCTGGGACCAAGGTCGCAGTCAATGTCGCGACGATCCCGACTGCTGACTTTACCCGCAACGCCAACTGGCAGTTTCCGCTCGGCCACATGGAAAAGGCCATCGTCGAGACCGTGGGCGAAGGTCAGGCCGACATGATCGACGCGACCAGGCTCGCTACCGGGCTGCTTGGCGACACGATCACCGTCAACCTGTTCATGCTGGGCTTTGCCTGGCAGCGCGGCATGGTGCCGGTGTCCGCGCGTGCCATCGAGCGCGCCATCGAACTCAACGATGTCTCCGTGGCGATCAACCTCGAGGCTTTTCGGTGGGGCAGACGGGCAGCGGTCGATCGTGCCCAGGTCGAGCAGTTGGCGGCGCCGCCCAAGGGCTTGCCGCCATCGCAGATGCTGTCTGCGAGTCTTGATGAAGTGATCGCGCGTCGGGTGGATTTCCTCGTCGATTATCAGAACGAGGACTGGGCGGCCCGGTATCGTCGGCTGGTCGACAAAGTGCGGCAGACCGAGGCGCGTCTGGCTGTACCCGGCGACGGCGGTGCAGCACGGCTACCGCTCACCGATACGGTTGCGCGGTATTTCTTCAAGCTCATGTCCTACAAGGATGAGTACGAAGTGGCCCGCCTGTATACGAGCGGCGAATTTGAACGGCGGTTGCGCGAGCAATTCGAGGGCGACTTTCGACTCAGCTTTCATCTTGCGCCGCCGCTCCTCGCCCGACGCAATGAGCGGGGAGAACTCATCAAGCGGCGCTTCGGGCCGTGGATGATGGGAGTGTTCCGCCTGCTCGCGAAACTGCGCGGCCTGCGAGGCACGGCCCTGGATGTCTTTGGCAAAACCGAAGAGCGACGGACCGAGCGCCGGCTTATCGACGACTACGAGCGGATGATCGAATCGCTGCTGGGCTCGCTCGAGAGGGACCGGTTGGAGCTTGCCGTCGAGATTGCCGGATTTCCCGAAGCCGTGCGCGGATTCGGGCATGTCAAGGAGCAGAAACTCTCGGCGGCACTCAGGTCGCGAGACGCGCTGTTATCCAGATGGACTGGGCGGAAGCTCGAATCCCCAAGCGTTGAATCGGCGAACGCGCCTCAGGCCTGACTCAAAATGAAAAAAGCGCAGTGACGCGCTTCTTTCAAAGGAGTACACAAGGGCAAGCGGCATGACATGGACTTTTTCGGGCCCACTCGGCGACTGACCGCTGTCGTACAAACTGCCTGTGTGCCGCACTGGCACTTCGTCGACCCGGAGGGGCCGACGAAGAGAAGACCGGGGCTGAAAGCCTCAGGCTGCCTTCTTGCTGGTGCGGGTGCTGACGGTCTTGGAAGCGGCGGCGATGTTTGCCTCAGCCATCTCGACCGCCTGCTTGGTCGCGCGGCTGACCTGGTCGAACGCGGTGTTGGCCGCCGACACAGCGGACTTGACCAGCGTGACAACCCCTTCGCTGCCGGCGGGGGCGTTGCGGGCCATCGAGTCCAGCGCGGCGAAGAGCTGTTTGTTGCCATCCGCCATTTGCTTCTCGACCAGACGGGCGAGTTCGCCACCGGTCTCTGAGGCGATTTCGTAGCAATGCTTGGCGTAGGCCGAAGCTTTGTCGGTGGCCGGCTGCAATGAGGTCGTCGTAAGGTCGGAGAGGGACTTGATGTCCTTGACCTGGAGAAGCGACTTCATCATTTCGGTCGACTCTTCGAAGGAAGCGCGGGCAGCCTTCATGTTGAGGGTCGCGAGCTTTTCGAAGCCGGCGAGTGACGCAACCGTGGCGGTGTGCATCATGTCGATCGAGGTCTTGTGCATCATGCTGAACTGTTCGGGGGTGGTAAACATGGCAGGTCCTTTGGTTAAGTGAGGGGAGAGGTCAGCGCCTAAACCCAAGGCGCGGAGGATGAAGATTGAGTTTTCCAATTTCGCTGGCGACCTATGCTGCGTCGCAACAAATCAGATTCTGAGGGAATCGGTTGCCGTTGTCAAGCCGTTTTGCTGTGATGCAACAATTTTGCGGTTTCCGACTAAGTATATGATTTTTAACGACGTAGTTTTTGATTTTATCCGGGGAAGGTTTTGATCCTGAACGATTTTGTTGCAGTC
>CAZZKA010000190.1:0-7129 GCA_964654745.1 uncultured Bordetella sp.
CCGACTCGGGTCGCGGCTGCGCCGCGCTAGGCCGCGCGCCCGCCGGATCCGCCGCCGGCGCATCCAACGATTGCAACATCGGCTCGCGAGCCTGCTGCCTGGCGTCAGCCGCCGCTTGCGCAGGGTCGGCGACATTCGCGCCCTGCGATCTCGCTTCGGCCGCGCGGCCGGCCTCGGCCCTCGCTGCACGCGCCGCGTCAGCGGAATTGGCTGTGCGGTTCGGACCGGCCGAAGCGCCGTCTGACTCGCTTTGTGAGCGCACGGGCAGCGGCGCATCGCGCGGGGGGATGTCCACCCGGATATCAGGCTTCGGATAGCGGGGTTCGCGGTCGAGCACGAGCGGCAGAGCAATCGCCAGCCCCACGCCAATCACCAAAGCGCCGACCAGACGGCGCCTGGCCCTGCGCTTGAAAGGCAGGGCTGGATCGGTGGGGGAAGTGTCGGCGGGCTCACGCCTTGCCATGCGAACTCCGCGGCAAGGGTCGGGACTGGCGGCAGTCAGATTGTGCGGGCAGGGGAATCGTCGGCACGAGCTGAGAGGATGTCCGCGACGGTCAGAAACGACCCGAAAACCACAATTCTATCACTCTCGTCCGCCTTGCTGCGGGCGTGAGCAAGCGCGTCTCGCGGCCTGACAAAGCCACGGCGCTCCCGGGACGGTCGGTCCGGCGAGGCCGCCGCTACGATTTGCTCGATTCGCACCGCGCTTTCGGCGCGAGGACCGGGCAGGTCAGTCAGGAGCCAGTGGTCCACCCGGTCACCCAGGGCCCGGATGATGCCCTCGATGTCCTTGTCCCGCATTGCACCGAACACCGCCCAGGTCTCCGGGAAAAATCCCATGTTATCCAGGTTGCTCGCCAGGTGCGCTGCGGCGTGGGGGTTGTGCGCTACATCGAGAATGATCGCCGGTCTGCCGGGCAGTACCTGAAAGCGGCCAGGCAGCTCGACGCTCGCAAACCCCTGCCGGACCGCCTGCGCGCTGACCGGAAGGCGCGCTCTCACGGACTCGAGCGCTGCCAGTACCCCCGACGCATTGAGCAGTTGGTTGGCTCCCCGAAGCGCGGGATAGGCAAGGCTGCCGCGACGAATAGCCCGCCCCCCGTAAGACCACTGCTGTCGGTCGCCTGCGTAGTTGAAATCATGGCCAAAGCGCCAGAAATCCGCCCCGATGTTCTGGGCGTGGTCGACCAGACTCTGGGGTGGAAGGGGGTCAGCACAGATCGCAGGTCGGCCCGGTCGATAGATATGGGCTTTTTCAAACCCGATCAGTTCACGGGTCGGACCGAGATACTCGGCATGATCGATATCGACCGATGTCACGATCGCACAATCCGCATCGAAAAGGTTAACCGCATCGAGCCTGCCGCCTAAGCCAACCTCGAGCACTAGAGCATCGAGCGCAGTGTGCTGAAAACCGAGGAGGATCGCGAGCGTCGTGAATTCAAAATATGTGAGCGAGACATCACCCCGTGCGCGCTCGACCTGTTCAAACCGGTCGACCAGCCATGAACTCGAGACAGGCTGGCCATTGATCCTCGCGCGCTCATTGAAGTGCACAAGATGCGGCGAGGTGTAAAGCCCCACCCGATATCCAGAGGCGAGCAGGATGGATTCAAGCATCGCGCAGGTGGAGCCCTTGCCGTTGGTCCCGCCAACGGTGAACACCAGAGCCTCAGCTCGCAACCCGAGCCGCTCCGCAACCTTACGGACCCGGTCAAGCCCGAGGTCGATCGTCCGGGGGTGCAGCGTCTCGACACGCGCGAGCCATTGGGCAAGCGCCTGATCAGCGGGGTCGGCGCTCAGGAAAGCGCCTCGCTCGGTTGGCGCAGCATCAGCGCAAGAAGATGAGCGATTTCGTCTCGCATCGCCCGACGGTCAACGATCATGTCGATCGCACCCTTGTCGAGCAGAAACTCGGCTCGCTGAAAGCCTTCGGGTAGCTTCTCGCGTACCGTCTGCTCGATGACCCTCGGTCCGGCGAACCCGATCAGGGCTTTGGGTTCAGCGATGACGACATCACCCAGGAAACAAAAACTCGCAGAAACGCCACCCATAGTCGGGTCGGTCAGCACGGACACATAGGGCAGGCGAAGCTCGGCCAGGCGGGCGAGCGCAGCTGTGGTTTTGGACATCTGCATAAGCGAAAGCAGGCCCTCCTGCATGCGCGCGCCCCCCGACGCAGCGACCGATACAAAAGGCACTTTCTGCTCGATGGCGGACTGCACGCCGCGCACGAATCGCTCGCCCACGACCGATCCCATCGAGCCGCCCATAAACTCGAATTCGAACACCGCAACCACGACGGGGATTGCTCGAATCGCACCGCCCATCACCACTAGCGCATCGGTCTCGCCTGTAGTGTCGATCGCCTCCTGCAAGCGGTCCGGGTATTTGCGGCTGTCACGAAATTTGAGCGCATCGACCGGGAGTGCTTCATGACCAATTTCATAGCGACCTTCCTGGTCGAGCAGCATATCTAGCCTGCGCCGCGCGGACACGCGCAGATGATGGGTGCATTTGGGGCAGACGTTTTGGCTTGCTTCGAGATCGGCTGAATAGAGTACCGCGTCGCAGGACGGGCACTTGACCCACAGCCCCTCGGGCACCTTTTTGCCACCGGCAGGTTGGCGCTGAATTCGCGGAGGAAGAAGTTTGTCCAGCCAACTCATGACATCTCCTGCGTACTGATAGGGTGGCGGGCGCGGTGTCAGCCGGAAACCGTTGCGTCCATTGCAGAACGTACCGACGCGATGAACCCTGCGACGCGATCCGGCGCGCCATGCGCATCGCCTTCTTCGAGCAGTTGAATCATCCGGGTCCCGATGATGACTGCGTCGGCGACCTGCGCGACCGCTCGAGCCGTTTCGGCATCGCGGATGCCGAAACCAACCCCGACCGGCAGCTCCGTTCGGGACTTGATCATGGAAACCCTGCTGACCACATCGTTGATATCGAGCGTGCCGCCGGTAATTCCGCGCAGGGACACATAGTAGACATATCCGCTCGCAACGGAAAGGATCTGATCGATCCTCGCCGTGCCTGTGGTCGGCGCAAGAAGAAAAATCGGATCGATGCCATGAGAGCGCGCAGATTGAGCGAATTCGGCTGACTCTTCGGGCGGATAGTCGACCACAATCACCCCATCAACCCCCGCGTTAGCCGCCTGCTCGATAAAAGCGGCGCTACCCATGCGCTCGATCGGGTTGGCGTAGCCCATCAGCACAACGGGCGTCGTCACATCGCGAGTACGAAACTCGGCGACCCAGCCGAGCACATCGGTAAGACCGACACCGAGCGCAAGCGCCTTTTCGCTGGAGCGCTGAATTGCCGGGCCGTCTGCCATCGGATCCGAGAACGGCACACCGAGTTCGATAACATCAGCGCCTGCCCCGGCGAGCGCATGCATCACCGGGACGGTCGACTCGCGGGTCGGATGCCCCGCCGTGAAAAAGGGGATGATCGCGCGCTTGTTTTGCGATGCGAGCAGCCGAAATCGCGCTGCGATACGACTCGCCATATCAGAGCTTCAGGTTGCCACGTTGGGCAACGGTATGCATATCCTTGTCGCCACGGCCCGAAAGGTTGACCAGGATGTGCTGATCGGGCGACAGGCTCGGGGCGAGCTTCACCGCGTAGGCGATCGCGTGCGCTGACTCGAGTGCCGGGATGATGCCCTCGATACGGCAGCAGTCGTGGAACGCTGCAAGAGTCTCATCGTCGGTGATCGCCACATAAGCGGCACGCCCCGAATCCTTGAGCCACGCATGCTCGGGACCGACGCCCGGATAATCCAAACCTGCCGATACCGAGTGGGTGTCGACGATCTGTCCGTTGGCGTCCTGCAGAAGATAAGTCCGGTTGCCGTGCAATACGCCAGGCGTTCCCGCAGAAAGGGAGGCGGCATGCTTGCCCGAGGCAATACCCTCACCTCCAGCCTCGACGCCGACCAGTTTGACCCCTGGCACGTCGATGTAGGGATGAAAGATGCCGATCGCATTGGACCCGCCCCCGACGCAGGCGAGGACGTAGTCTGGCTGACGCCCGATGCGTTCGGGCATTTGCTGCAGACATTCGCGACCGACCACAGCATTGAAATCGCGAACCATCATCGGATACGGATGAGGCCCCGCGACAGTGCCTATGATGTAGAAGGTATTTTCGACATTGGTCACCCAATCCCGCATCGCTTCGTTGAGTGCGTCCTTGAGTGTTCGTGAACCGGACTCAACCGGCACAACCGTCGCGCCCAACAGCTTCATCCGATAAACATTCTGCGCCTGTCGGGCAACATCATCGATGCCCATATAAACGACGCACTCCATACCGAATCGGGCACACACCGTGGCCGTCGCAACGCCATGCTGGCCCGCGCCCGTCTCGGCGATGATGCGCTTTTTGCCCATGCGGCGCGCAAGGAGCGCCTGCCCCATGGTGTTGTTGATTTTGTGCGCACCGGTATGGTTCAGATCCTCGCGTTTGAAATGGATCTGGGCGCCGCCCAACTGCCTGGACCAGCGCTTCGCATGATAGATGGGGCTCGGTCGGCCGACGAAGTACTTGAGTTCGTCTTCGAGCTCGGCGACGAATTCGGGATCGCGGCGGTATCGGTCGTAGGCCTGACGAAGCTCTTCAAGGGCTTCAATGAGGGTCTCCGAAACGAACGTTCCGCCATACGGGCCAAAGTGCCCGCGGGCATCGGGCAGGTCATAAGGTTTCATGAAACGGTCTGGCCAGATTGGGAAGTTGAAACAAAACGGGCGTCGGTCTCGATCACCGCCTGAACAAACGCCGCCATGCGATCGGAGTCTTTGGTGCGGGGGTCGTTGCCCTGAATGCCGCTGGAGACATCGACGGCCTGGGGGCGCACCTGAGCCATCGCGGATCCTACGCATCCGGCGTCCAGTCCACCGGACAAAACCAGAGGAACCGGTCGATCCTGAGGAACCCAGGACCAGTCGAAAGCCTGCCCGCTGCCCCCATAGCCGGGATGAAACGAATCGACCAACAGCGCCTCGGCACCAGAGAAAACTTCGAAGGAGTTTAACAAATCAGCCGGGGAGCGCATGCGTATGCCCCGCCACCAAGCCGTCGACCCAGCAGCGATTTGGCAGTGTTCAGGAGACTCGTCGCCATGGAACTGAATCACGTCCAAACCGACTTCGGCGCGGGCAGCGCGAACCGCATGCTCGGTGGCATTGACGAAGAGGCCGACCGCACTCACCCAGGACGGCAGACGCCGGCGCAATGCCGCAGCTTCATCAAAGGCGAGCAGGCGCGGACTTTTGGGGTAAAACACAAAACCCACCGCGTCGACGCCGAGAGCCACCGCTGTATCGACATCTTGAGCGCGCACGAGTCCGCAAAATTTGATCCGGGTTTTCAAACCAGCCACTCCGATACTTCGCCGCCACCCCAGGAAGGCAGGGCGAAACGATCATCGTACCGGACACCTTCCAGATAAAGCCCTGCAGCGTCGAAGGTCGCTGGGGCGAGCCGCCGGTCCCGGCTCGCCAACACTTCACCGGCGAAGGACACCGGATGGCGCCCCATCCCGATGTCAACCAGAATCCCTACGAGATTGCGAACCATGTGGTGGAGAAATGCATTACCGGTGACTTCGAAACAAACGATTGACCCCGACCGCCTTACCTCGAGGGACTCCAGCGTGCGCACAGGGGTCGATGCCTGACACTGCGCCGACCGGAACGCCGAAAAGTCGTGCTCGCCGACGAAGACCGCTGCCGCCTCGCGCATCCGAGCGAGGTCGAGAAGGTGATGTGTCCATCCCGCCCGCCCGACCAGAAGCGGGCTGCGAACCGGTGAAACATGAAGGAGATAACGGTAGCGCCTCGCGGTCGCCCCAAAGCGGGCATGAAAGTCCCCATCGACGCGCACCGCGTGCCGGACGGCAATGGTCTCCGGCAGATGGGCATTCACACCCCGCACCCATGCCGAGTCGGGGCGCTGCACTGAGGTTTCAAAATGGATCACCTGGCGAAGCGCGTGAACGCCCGCATCGGTTCTCCCCGCGCAGGTAGTGGCGATGGAATGTCCGGCAATCTGGGCAATCGCCGATTCGAGGTGATCCTGAACTGTGGCGCGCGAAGGCTGCGTCTGCCAACCTTCGAAACGCGACCCGTCGTAGGCCAGCACCAGCGCGAGTCGCGTCATCGCGGGCAACGGGCGTTCAAGCTCAGCCGGTCAGACGAGTCGGGATAGCAGATCGCGAGCGGCCGCGCGCTGCGTTCCATCACCGTCGCGCACGACGTCTTCGAGGAGACGCCGCGCCTGGGAGATGTCGTTACTGCGGACCAGAGCAGCGGCGCGCTCGAGTGAATCGGCGAGGCTTTCTCTTGAGCGCACGCCTCGCCGCTCGACCTCTGCGGCCTCCATCTCCAGCGAGGGCAAGGGGAATCGTCCGCCTATCGCCTGCTCCAATTCACTCATCTCCAGTCGGGGTTCGGCCCAGTCGGAGGACGAACCCGCCACGGGTCCGGGGCGGGTGGCGCGGGTGGCTGGTGGGGGAGCGCGCTGGCCATCCGTCTGTCTTGGCGCCATGGCAGACGCAGCGGCCGCTGGTGCTGACGGGGAAGCCGCCGGCCCTGATGGCGTTGCCGCCGCGGACAGGGCCGATGGGGAAGCCGCCGGCGTGGTGGGCGCGAGCGACGAGGTGGATGGCTCGGAACGCGGCTGGGTCCTGGTACTGCGACGCGAACTTAGCGCGAGCCAACCTCCCGCGAGAAAAATCACGAGCCCGATGGCTAACGCAGGCCCAGAGGTCAGGAGTTCGAATCGGCTGTCCGCGCCCGCGCCGCCTGGATTCGAGTCGGCGGGGGTAACGACGGCGGTCGGGGCAGCAACAGGCGGAGCCTCGGAATTCGGCGCGGTGGGTGCTGGGCGAGCCGTGGCGCCGGCTGCAGGCGTTTCAGCCGGCTCAGGCTGTGCGGAAGGTGCCGGGCTCGGCGCAACGCCAGGATCCGGCGAAGGCGTCGAGGCAGCGGGGGCCGAACCGGGGGAAGGCGATGGGGCGGGAGGCATCGACGCATTGGCTGCAGAGGACGCGGTGTTGTCGCCAGGCCTGGGCTCGGGCGCGCCGTTCGGCGCACTGGATGGCGCTTGCGCTTGGGGC
>CAZZKA010000191.1:0-7106 GCA_964654745.1 uncultured Bordetella sp.
TGCCGCTTGCCGAACGCGCCTTCCAGGCCGCCCGGATGCAGCCTGGCGCTGCACTCGCAGCGTCGGTCGATCGGAGCGAGCTCATCACGCGCGCGCTGCGTCAGGAAATCAACCGCACCGCCGCGCGCTTTGAAAACGGGCTCACCATGCTCGCGTCGATAGGCAGCACGGCGCCCTTCATCGGACTGTTCGGCACGGTCTGGGGTATTTATCACGCACTGATCGCGATTGCCTCGAGCGGCCAGGTACAGATCGACAAGATCGCAGGTCCGGTCGGCGAGGCACTGATCATGACCGCCGCCGGCCTTGCCGTTGCGATACCTGCCGTGCTCGCCTACAACGCGTTCACGCGCGTCAATCGGGTGGCACTCGCCGAACTCGATGGCTTCGCCCACGATTTGCTCGCGCTACTCACCACTGGCAGCCGAGTCGCATCAGCCACCCAGCCTGATGCGCTGCGCGACGCCGACCGCCCGCAACTTTCCGACACGCAAAGCGTCGGTCGCTGAGCGCGGTCATGGCATTCGGCGGATTCGATCAGCGCGGCGGCCAGCAGCCCATGGCAGAGATCAACACCACGCCACTTGTCGATGTGATGCTCGTGCTGCTGGTGATCTTTATCATCACCGCGCCGCTCATTACCCCGTCGCTCAGGCTTGACTTGCCGGATGCCAAAGCCACTGCAGCGGCCGAGCCGATCGATGCGATCCAACTTGCGATCGACGAAAAAGGGATCGTGTTCTGGAATGCCGAGCCACTGTCAGGAATGAGTGAGCTCGAACAGCGGCTCGCCAACGCCGCGCGCACCCAACCTCAGCCGTCTCTGCAGCTGCGTGCCGACCGCAACACCCGTTATCAGGCGATAGCGGATATCTTGTCGAGCGCCCAGCAGGCCGGCATCACGCGCATCGGCTTCGTCACCGACCCGGTGGCGCCGGCGCGCGCGCCGGCCGGTGGGAATCGATAAGCGCGCATAGCCGCTCAAGCGAATCCAGAATGGGCGGTGACGGACGCTCCAGGGCAGGATCATGAAACGCTACAAAGCGTGCTGCTCCGGGCGCATCTCCCACCACGCCCAGCCGTCGCCAGCGCGCTTCATTCGATTGTCTGACCGTGGAGAGGATGAGCGAGGGCGAGAGGGCGATCACGGCTTCAGGTGAAACTCGGGGCGAGGCTCCCGCCAGCGACGCCGCAGCGTTGGTCACTGCGCAACGGGTCATGGCATCAGCCATTACTGTCGCCTGGCCGATCGTAATCAGCGGCAGTTCCCATATTTGAACAAATACCGGGATCGTTGGCCGGCTGGCGTAACGCAGCGCGATCGCATCCCTCCTCGCGCGAAAGCGATCCGCCTCGTCGCGACCCCGCTCGGCGAGTCCGAGTAGGGATCCTATGCGTTCGAGCGATTGAGCGACATCTTCGAGCGTACGCGGCTGCGTGACGAACACCCTCAGACCGACCTGCTCGAGCCGGGCCAGCAGCGTTGGGGACAGTCCCTCACCCCAAACCAGTACCAGGTCGGGGGTAACCGCGAGCAAACGCTCGGGGTCTGCCTGCGGATACGCGGCGATACGCACGAGACCGGGCGGGAGCCCCGGCGCATCGCTGTGCGGATCGACCGCTATCAGGCGCTCAGCCGCGCCGAGCGCCATCAGCAGATCCGTCGCGTGCGGCGCAAGCGACACCACTCTCCGGGCCGCCGGGGAAACGGAAATCGAACGCTTCCTGTCATCGGCAAGTGTGTCGGCGTGCGGCTGCCCATTCACCAATGCTGCACACAGCATGGTTACAAGCATTCCCCCGGGTCTCATTGCGCGCACCAGGACACGCTCGAGTGTGGCGGCTCGATCCGCACCTCAAGCGCCCGGCGTGTAGCGCAGTCCCAGCAGTACGGTTCGTGGCGGGGAACGAAATCCGTAGGCGGTCTCGTAATTGCGATCAGCAAGATTGCCCAGGCGCAGGGTCGCATCGAGTTCGCGGCTGATCCTGTGCGCCCCCCACAGATCGATGACCGCATAGCCGCCTAGCCGCGCGCCGCTCGTATCCGTGCGCTCGCCCTGTGCAATCAGATTCATCCCCGCCCTCCAGGGTTCGGAGGCCCAGTCGGCGCCGATAACGCCAAACGCCCTCGCACGTCGCGCGAGCGGCGCGCTCACCAATGACCCTGCCGAGGCACCGGGGGCTTCGCCCGTGGGCTGCTGACGCGTGAGGCTCGCGCGCAGACGCCAGTCGCCCATCCGCAGCCCGGCTTCGGCCGTGATGCCCAAGACCTTCGCCACCGCGAGGTTCTGCGGCGTGAATGAAGAGTCGAGTTCTATCGCATCCCGGATCCGGCTGTTGAAGGCGATTGCCCTGGCATAGCGGTCTCCGACCTGCCTCTCCAACGCCAGTTCCTGTCCGACCGAACGCTCAGGGCGCAGGTTGGGATTCGCCCCCCAAGGGCTGAACATGTCGTTGAAGCTGGGGACCCTGAAAGCCGATCCCACCGACCCCCGCACCAGCCAACCGGGTTCTGGCCGCATGCCCCAGGCGAGTAGCCCCGTGCTCTCGGACGCGAAGCCCGTTACGCGATCACTACGCCCGACCACGCGGAACTGGTGGATGCCATGATCCATTTCCACCCCCGCGTAGGCCGCGTTCTGGTTGCGCTCCGCCCGCGCGTAGCGGCTGGCACCCTCGGTCACTCCCAGACCGTTCGCGGACTGGCGGCGGGAATCCGCGCCGAACAGCAGGCGCAGGGTTTCGGAGGCAGTCACGGTGTTCTGCCAACCAAGGCTATTGGTTTCTGCGCGGGGTGCCGAGTCGTAGATGAGGTAATCATAGCCAAGGCGGCTTTCGCCATAGCGGATCTCGCTATCCCAGACCGAGAACATCTGCCCGCGAACGAACACCGACCCGGCGCGGCTGCGATACCGGGAAATCGTGTCGTCAGGCCGGTAGCCTCTCGCATCGAACTCTACGCTCCCATCGGTCGAAAACCACTGCACACCCGCCTGCAGGTCGCTCGTGACTCGATGCGTGAGGAGCCCGGTAAAACTGGTCTGGCGGTTGGCATCGTCGTCAGCCTGTGCGTAAAACCCGCTCCCCGTATGCGTCACATCGTAGCCGCGAGTGGTGTCTCGCATTGCCGAGAACATGTAACGCGTCCGTTCATCTCCACCGCTCAGTCTGCCCTGCAACTGGCCTGTGCCGCGGCTGCCTGCTGCTGCGCTCAGTTCCGAACTCATCCTGCCTCGCGAGTCACGGGTAAATATCTGAATGACCCCGCCCATCGCACCCGAGCCATAAAACGCCGCTGTCGGTCCGCGCACGACCTCTATCCGTTCGATCGCCGCAAGCGGCAGAAACTCTATCCTGGGCGATCCGTCAAAAGGGTCCTCCATCCGTACGCCGTCCACCAGCACGATGGTCTGCGCGGCCTTGGTCCCCCGGACGAAAAGGCCCGTCACCGAGCCCGCGCCGCCGTTTTGCGCGATCTCGATTCCTGCGGCTGCGCGAAGCAGTTCTGCCACCGTCGACCCCGCGGCGTTGCGAATTTGCGCCGAATCGATCACGACGACATCGGCAAGCGCGCGCTCGATGGTCTTGTCGGACCGGGTCGCGGTCACTACGACCTCATCAAGCTTCTGGGCACGAAGTTCCGAGCCGCCGGCCGCGATCAAGCCGAGCAAAAACAGCCGCGCGAAACGGCCCGAAAGCCGCGAGGTGACTGCACGAAATGATGAAGATTGCAAGGAAAACGATCGAGCGACGGCAGCGCAGTACCTGCCCCGATCCAGGCTGGATAACATGAAGGACTCCTCAGCGTCTCGCCCACCGCGAGACGAACCACGAGAAATGACGACCTGCGCGAGCTGGGCGTCTCCCTTTGGCCGGTATCCGGGCTGGCAAAGCGTGAGCGCAAACGCGCTCACCCGGTGCACCGCCTTCCCAGAATCGGGGTGCGCTTGCAGGCGCACATCGAATCCAGTGGCTGTGTGGTCCACCGACGATCCGTTGCCGGATCGCTGCTCTGCTTACCGTTGCGGGGGCAGCACAGGTTGGCTGGCTGGCATGCACCAACTCCCTGTTTCCCGTTTAACCACGCCCGAAGAACTCCAGGCGTAGCACCAAAGCGTCTCGAGTTTAGGCCTTTGTCCGGCGACCGACAAGCCAAGCGAGCGCGGCTCGAAATGCAAACGCTGGACGAATGGTCAGCGTCGGGTTGGTATCGCAGCCATGGCCTCGAGCACCATGCCTGTAGTGAGCAGTTCAGGAAGCACTCGCGGCGCTCGCGAGGCGGGCTCGAACAGAAGATAAAGTGGCACACCGCTGCGGCCGTGCCGCGCGAGCTCAGCCGTGATAGCGGGGTCGCGCTGAGTCCAGTCGGCCCGCAGGCGAAGGACGCCGCGGTCGGCCATCGCCTTGACGATGCCATCACGGTCGAGAACAAGCTTTTTGTTGGCCTGGCAGCTCACGCACCACGCTGCGGTAAAGTCCACGAACACCGGCCGTCCCGCTGCAAGCGCTTCGGTCACCCGCTGCGGCGACCAGGTCTGCCACGCAGCCGTTGAGGCGGTGGCGTCCACGCCAGTCGACTGCGGAGCGCCGCCACGTAACCCCAGCGCCCCCGAGGAAGTGGCGACCGAAGAACTGCGTACCGAAGACTCGCCGCTGATTACCGGATCCGCTTTGGAGAGGGCAAGCCACAGGCCGCCAGCAAGGCTGGCTATGGCGAGCAGCGTAGCCAGCCTGGCCCGCGCGACGCCGCGGGGTTGAACGAATCGCCCCAGACACCACGCGCCAAACGCAATCATGATCGCGCCCACTGCGAGCGCGAGGACCGCATCAATCCCCGCCTGCTGCCCCAGGACCCAGGCGAGCCACGCTGCGGTGATGAACATCGGAAATGCAAGCGCCTGTCGAAGACTTTCCATCCAGCGCCCTGGCTTAGGCAACCAGCGCAGCCAACCCGGAAACCATCCAAGCAACAGATAGGGGAGCGCCATGCCCAGGCCTATCGCGACGAATACCGCTAACGCCTCGACCGCGCTCGCGGATAGCGTGAAGCCGAGCGCCGAGGCCATGAAGGGAGCCGTGCAGGGCGTGGCAACCAGCACCGCAAGCGCGCCCGACCCTGCATTGGCAAGCCATCGAGGGCCTTCCTGATTTCTCCCGCCCGGACTGACATCGAATCGTGCGAGCTGGGTGAGGCCCAGCCCGATTTCAAACATTCCGGCGAGATTAAGACCGATTGCGACAAAGAGGAGCGCCATCGCGGTGACGAATACCGGCGATTGCAGCTGAAAGCCCCAACCCGCAGCGAGACCCGCAGACTTGAGCGACAGCATGATCGCACCGAGCAGCAAAAACGACAGCAGCACACCCGCGGAAAACGCGAGCGCCGAGGCGCGCGTCGCAGCCGTCTCGGCGCGCGCCGGGAGCGCAAGCCCGGTCGACGTGGCAGCCTTAGCGGGCCGCGCATGTGAGGCAAACGCCAGCACCTTGAGACCGATCACCGGAAATACGCACGGCATGAGGTTGAGAACCAGCCCTCCCAGGACCGCTAGGACCAGGGCAAACCAGAGCGACCCCGAACCAGGCGCGGCAATGTCGGCGCCGCCGTAAGATCCCGTGCCGGGGATAAACGCGCCGAGCAAGCCGCCACGCCCGCCCTGCTGCACAGACGCTCCCGCGACCGGCATCACTACCGGTTTAGCCTCGAGACGGGCAAGCTCTTCACCGCCCGCAAACGCGGCAGTAACCAGCTTCGGCACAAGCTCGAACGTATCCTCACCGATCACCAGTACCCCGCGAGCCAGCTCGGTCCGTGCAAACCCGCGCTCGCCCACCAATCGCCGCCCGTCTTCGCTCAGCTCCAGTACAAGTCGGGCAGGCGACTCGGAGCCCGCGGGCAGCGCGAGCAGGCGCTGCGCCGCCGCATGTCTGACCCCCTGCTCCGCATACGGGAAAAACTCGACCTGGGGGGGGCCGCCACCCGCTGAAAAAACCCTCGAGGGCAGAACGAGCGATACATCCGTATCGCCAACCGCAGCCGTCAGTTCGACGGCTCGAGTCGGGACGCGGCCAAGCGAACGTTCGAACAGATCGGCGTACACCGAACGCTCAGCGACGACCCTGTCCGGCACAACCGGCAAGGTCAGCCTCAGTGATGCATCCCCCGGAATGCACACATCGCGACACATAAGCCAGCTCGCCGCTGCCTCGACAGTAAGCGGCCGGCCTTCGGAGCCGAAAGGAACACGGATCGGGATCGGCAGAACGACTTCGCCCTCATACCCGTAGCTCGCGAGCGGTGCGATCAGAAAGCGTTCGGGTCGCGGCCACTGCAGTTCGCCCACCTCTGCGCCGGGCGGTGCATCGATAGCCAGACGCGTCGGCAGCCCCGAATCGCCAGGGTTGCGCCAGTAAGTATGCCAATGCGGGTCGTGCCGGATACGCAGGCCCAGCCACTCCCAAGCACCTGCCCGCAGGGCACGGGTCGGCGCGATCAGCTCGACCTCAACCGCCTCGACACGTACGGGCTGCGCCATCGCCGCCGGCCCGCCGGCGAGCATCAACAGCAGTGCGAACAGGAACCTGCCCGGCATGCGACACAAACCGCGCGATGGTGTCTTCATAGCTGAGATCCTACCCCAACGATCAATCTCAATGCCGGGTCAACTTGACCCCCCTTGCGCCTCTGCCTAACATCCATGGATGGAACAAGATCTGCAGCTTCTAGACGACCAGATCGGGCAACTGCTTGCCAACGTCAGCCGTCTGATCGATGAAAACGCGCGGCTCAAGGCTGCGCTCGCCAACACCCAGGCCGTCAACGCGGAGCTGCGCGACCGTATGACCGATGCGCGTACCCGGGTGGAACTTGCGCTCGCGCGACTTCCGGCTGAATGGCCCGACTCGGCCTGATCGCGGCCGGACCTTCCACCCACACGCCCCGATACCGAGCCCCCGATGGAACAGATAGACGTCAAAATCCTGGATCGCGACTACCGGCTCTCCGTATCGCCCGAGGACAAAGACCGTCTCGTCGCGGCGGCGGCCATGGTAGACGGCAAGATGCGGTCGATCCGCGATGCGGGGCGGATAACAAGCGCCGATCGGAT
>CAZZKA010000192.1:0-7104 GCA_964654745.1 uncultured Bordetella sp.
ATAGGGGGGTTATCCGCACGACACCGGAGACTTCCGTGAATGCCCCCGAAAAGAACGCGTTGATTTCCCGTCAGGGTGCCGATCTGTCCTCGTGGTGGATGCCGTTCACCGCCAACCGGCAGTTCAAGGCCAATCCCAGGATGCTCGCCCGCGCAAGCGGGATGCTCTACTGGACCGATGACGGTCGCGAGATTCTGGACGGTACAGCGGGGTTGTGGTGCGTCAATGCCGGTCATGGTCGTGCCGAGATAGCGCGCGCGGTGGGCGAGCAGGCTCAGCAACTCGATTTTGCGCCGTCCTTTCAATTCGGCCACGGGATAGGCTTTGAGTTTGCCCGCAGGCTCACCGACATCGCGCCCCAAGGCTACGGCAAGGTGTTCTTCACCAACTCGGGCTCCGAGGCGGTCGATACCGCGCTCAAGATCGCGTTGGCTTATCACCGCGCGCGGGGTGAACCGCAGCGTACCCGCCTGATCGGTCGGGAGCGCGGCTACCACGGCGTGGGTTTCGGCGGGATGTCGGTGGGCGGCATCGTCAATAACCGCCGTGCGTTCTCGGGCAATCTGCTTGGCGCGGTCGATCATCTGCCGCACACCCACAACCTCGAACACAATGCGTGGAGCCGTGGGCAACCTGCCTGGGGCGCGCACCTCGCTGACGAACTCGAGCGCCTTGTCGCCTTACATGGCGCCGAGACGATCGCGGCGGTGATCGTCGAGCCGGTAGCGGGTTCCACGGGCGTGCTCGTGCCGCCCAAGGGCTATCTTGAGCGCCTTCGCGAGTTGTGCACCCGCCACGGCATTCTGCTGATATTCGATGAGGTCATCACCGGATTTGGCCGACTCGGCACTCCCTTCGCAGTCGACTATTTCGGCGTTCGCCCCGACCTTTACACGACCGCCAAGGGGCTGACCAACGCAACCGTTCCCATGGGTGCGGTATTTGCGCTTGATGCGATTCACGACGCGTTCATGAAAGGCCCGGAGGGCACGATCGAACTCTTTCATGGCTATACCTACTCCGGACACCCGCTCGCCTGTGCGGCGGGTATCGCCACGCTCGACATCTACGAGCGTGAGGGCCTGCTAACCAGGGTTGCGAGCATCGCCGATGCATGGGCCGACGCCCTGCACTCGCTCAAGGGGCTGCCCCAGGTGATCGACATCCGCAACATCGGGCTGATAGGCGCGATCGAACTTGCGCCGCGTGCCGGTTCGCCAGGCGCTCGGGCCTTTGATGCGATGGTCGATGCTTTTGACGCCGGCCTGATGATCCGTGTGACGGGCGACACGATCGCGCTGTCCCCGCCGCTCATCATCGAGCCCCAGCACATAGACCGTCTGTTTACGACGCTAAGCGGCGTGATCAAACGACTCGCCTGACGGGGCTTCGCGATTTCGTGTCGCGGGGCCTAAACTGAAAGCTCTGCTCGCTCTCGGTCAGCTGAACAGCGACTCAAACCCGCCCTCTGGCTCGAATCTGCCGTCGCGAAATGTCAGGCATGTCGGTCCGGGCATTGCCCGCTCGCTGATGGGATGGTGCGGGTCGCCTGGATAGGCGACGACCCTCCCTCCCTCGATTTTTCTCGGGTTCGGCTCAATCGTGGGCGGAGGTCTGCGGCGCGCCTCCGAAAGAATGTCAGCCGCGCATGTGAACCGTGAGAAATGCGCAAGCGTCATGATCTGCGGCGCGGCAAGTTCAATTTCCCGAGCCCAGTAACGCTCAAGCGCTCGCCTCGGCGCCTGCCATAGACCCTCAGTGGTCTCGCGTTCATCGTGCCGGGCGGTCTGATCGGCTGGCGCCATCGCGACAAAAAACCGCGTATCGAAACGCTTGTTCATGAGGGTGGCCATGCGCGGGGTGATCCAGCGCGACCAGGGGGTCAGTTCGCTGATCGCGAGGCGCAGATCCAGTTGCTGCAGCAGTTCAAGAAAGTTCAGTCCCTCGCGGGCCAAAGCTCCCGCTCGATGCGCCAGTGCGGCGTCCGTTTCGTGCGCAAGGAGCACTCCGCACTCTTCGAAGGTCTCCCGGCAGGCGGCAACGAAGTAGCCTGCTGCACCGCGTGGTTCGAGGCTGGGATCGGCGAGCGCGGTATGGAGCACCTGAGCGGGCGTATCGATTCGCGCCATCATCTCGTCGTCATGGTCATCGGCGTCGACCTTGCCGCCCGGAAACACGTAGGCGCCGCCCAGCACGTCGGAGTCGCTGTGTCGGCGCAGCATGAAGACCTCCGGTCCGCCATCACCGTCGCGCAACAGCATGACGCTAGCCGCCGGTCGGGGAGGTGTGCTGACTTCGTCAAAATTCAATTGCAAAGCCATCGAGGGCTCCTGAAGGTCGGGGCCGCACCGCGCAAGCGGTGCGCGGCTCGCGCGATCAGCCGTGGCGACGGGCTCGAGCCGCCCGCCTGCCCCAGGACCAGACGTAGTGGGCGCCCGATGCGAGGATAGTCAACGCCAGCGCAGCGTAGGCGGGTTCTAGCCCAGCGCTGATCTCGATGATACCGGTTGCATCGACGAGAACACCGGTGAGGACCGCGAATTCGAGCGCGGTGTTGAGTTTGGAGAGGCGCGTTGGCGCCATTTCGAACTCATGAACGAGAAAGTGAAATGCCACGGCGCCGAAGACGATCACGACGTCACGGGCGATCACCGCGGCTGCGAGCCAGCCTGGAAGCAGTCCCTCGGCAGCAAGCATGAGGGTGACGGTGAGCATGGTGAGTTTGTCTGCGACCGGATCGGCGATAGCGCCAAAACGCGTGCGTTGATTCCATCGGCGAGCGAGGAAACCGTCGATCAGATCACCGATCGCGCAGGTGACGAACAGAGCAAGCGCCAGGCCGAAATTTCTGGTGGCAAGCGAGTAAGCGATGACGGGAATGAGCAGCGCCCGGACCGAGGTGATCAGGTTCGGTAGCGTGAGCAGGCGGTTGCTCACGCTGCGCTCCGGCCCGCCATGAATTCTGCGAGCATGCGGCCGGTATGCGAGGCGGGTTCGCGAACCAGTTGCTCAGGCGATCCGCTTGCGACGATCTGGCCGCCGCCCGCGCCACCCTCGGGACCCAGGTCGATGATCCAGTCGGCTTCAGCCCAGATGTCCAGATTATGCTCGACCACCACCAGCGTATTACCCGCATCGACCAGCCGATGCAGCACGCGTATCAGCCGCTCGACGTCTGCCATGTGCAGACCGACTGTGGGCTCATCCAGAACATAGAGCGTATGCGGCCCGACCGCTTGATTGGCACCATTGGCCTGCGCCCTGGCGCGGGCCTTCGCCAGACGTGGGTCATCGATGTCGGTGAGGGTTCGCACCTTGGCGAGTTCGGTGACCAGCTTGATACGCTGCGACTCGCCGCCCGACAGAGTGGGGCTCGGCTGCCCCAACGTGAGATAACCCAGACCGACATCCTGAAGTAACTGCAAGGGGTGCGCGACCGATGGGTGCGCGGCAAACCAGGGCAAGGCATCATCGACGCTCATCGCAAGGACATCGCCGATCGATTTTTCCCGCAGCATGATCTCGAGCGTGTCCGGGTTGAAACGCCGGCCTGCGCACGCCTCGCACAACACCTTTACGTCCGGAAGGAAGCTCATTTCGATGGTTTGAACGCCTTGACCCTCGCAGGCCGGGCAGCGCCCTGCACCGGTATTGAAACTGAAACGAGAGGCGCTGTAGCCGCGCAGTCGCGCTTCAGCGCTGTCGGCAAAGAGCTTGCGAATAGTGTCCCAAAACCCGACGTAGGTCGCGGGGCAGGACCGAGGCGTTCGCCCGATGGGCGTTTGATCCACCTCAAGCACCCGGCTGATACGGTCCCACCCCGAGAGGCCTTCGAGGCCAAACAGGGCAGGCGCTGTCCGGCGGTGGTTGCGGGCTCTGACCTGCGTTGCAACGTTTGCAAGCAATACGTCGCGAGCGAAGGTCGACTTGCCCGAACCCGATACGCCGGTGATCACGCTCAGGCGCCCCAGCGGTATCGCGGCCTGTACGTGCCGCAGGTTGTGTCTATGGGCGCCGCGCAGTTCGATCCAGCCGGTCGTAGGGTCTCGGTCAGTGGGGCGGCGCGGTTGCAGGGGATGTTCGAGCGGTCGCGCCAGATAGCGTCCGGTGAGGCTCTCAGTGCTTTTCGAAAGCGCCGCATGATCGCCTGCCGCCACCACCTTGCCCCCCAGCCGACCTGCGCCGGGACCAATGTCGATCACATGATCGGCCCGTCGGATGGTGTCCTCGTCATGCTCTACGACCAGCAGCGTGTTGCCCTTATCACGCAGAGTCTTGAGGGTATCGAGCAGTACCCGGTTGTCGCGCGGATGAAGGCCTATCGTGGGCTCGTCCAGAACGTAGCATACGCCCTGGAGGTTGGATCCCAGCTGGGCAGCCAGTCGGATTCTCTGGGCCTCGCCCCCCGATAGTGTTGGCGCGGCGCGATCGAGCGCCAGATACCCCAAACCGACCGCGGCAAGAAAATCGAGCCGCGAGCGGATTTCGCTCAGCACATCACGCGCGATTTCGGCAGCGCGGCCCGAAAATTCAACCTGGCGGAGCCATCGCGAGCAGTCGGCGACGGGCATTGCGGTGAGCTGGGCTATCGATAAGCCGGATAGCCTCACCGCAAGTGAGACAGGATTGAGGCGCTGGCCCGCGCAGCGTTCGCAGGGCTCATCGTCGTGAACCGTTGCGGCTTCCTCTGCGGCTGCGTTGACCACGTCGTCTCCCGCGCGGGCCGCGGCCGCACGGGCCTCCGCCGCGATCTGATCGGCGAGCCTTTCAGCGAGCGCACCTACCGCCTCGGTCGTAGCGTCCTCGCCTGAGCGATGGCGCTCATCGACTTCCGGCAGATAGGGCAGTCGAACGCCGGTGCCCAGACAACTGCCGCACCAGCCGATTCGCGAGTTGAATGAAAACATGCGGGGGTCCGGTTCGGCGAAGCTCGTCGCGCAACTGGGGCAGGCCCGACGGCTGGAATAAAGCCGGCTCTTTAGCCGCAATGACTGCGCCTCGAACGCCGCGGCATCGCCCTCGGCGGAGGCGGTGCGAAGACCTTCCAGCGGGGCGAGTACAAGCACGCGACCCTTACCCAGATCGAGCGCCTGCGCGAGCGCCTCGCGAAGCCGCGCTTCGTTGGCGGGGTCGACCTCGACCGATGCGACCGGCAATTCGATATCGTGCTCGACAAACCGATCGATACGGGGAAAGCCCCGAGTGGGCAGAAAGCGGCCGTCGACCCTGAGATGGCTGTGGCCGCGCGCTGCAGCCCATTTGGCAAGATCAGTGTAGACGCCCTTACGCGCCACGACTAACGGAGCAAGAAGACCGATGTGTTGACCACGGAACTCACCCATCAGGCGTGCCAGGATCGCCTCAGCGCTCTGCGGCTCGATCACCACATCGCAGGTCGGACAGTGCTGTGCGCCCAGCTTCACGTAGAGCAGGCGTAAAAAATGATAGATCTCGGTCAAGGTGGCGACTGTGCTTTTGCGGCCACCGCGGCTGGTGCGCTGCTCGATCGCAACGGTCGGCGGTATACCGTACAGCGCATCGACGTCAGGTCGCGTGGCTGGCTGAACGAATTGCCGTGCATAGGCGTTCAGCGACTCGAGATACCGGCGTTGGCCTTCTCCGAAGATCACATCAAAGGCGAGCGTCGATTTCCCCGAACCCGATACACCGGTGATGACCGTCATTCGGTCGCGAGGAATCTCCACGTCGATATTGCGCAGGTTGTTTTCGCGCGCATGATGAACGAGGATTGCGTGCCTGCCGCGATCGCGCAAGGCCTGCTGCAGCGGACGCCCGGCTTTGGGCGAGTCCGAGCGCGCTGTGGTCAAGGCATCTGAACGCGCGACGGAACGTGTCGCGACGTCATAGCTTGCGGCTGGCGAGCGTGCAGCGATCGCTCCAAAGGCCTCGAGCTCCCGGAGGTAATCGGCCAGAGCGCGTCCGGTTGCCGATTGCGTGTTTGCCGAGATCGCCTCGGGACTTCCCTCGGCAACGATCTGTCCGCCGCGCTCGCCGCCATCCGGCCCAAGATCAATGACCCAGTCGGCTGCCCGAACAACATCCAGATTGTGTTCGATTACGAGCAGGGAATGACCGGCGGTCATTAGCTTTCGCAAAGCCCTCAGCAGTCGCGCGACATCATCGAAGTGCAGTCCGGTAGTGGGCTCGTCGAACATAAAGAGCGTACCCCGCCGGCCGGATCGCGCCGAACGCCAGCCGGGCGCAGAAGGCTCGGTCAAGCCCTGGCTCGCAGCCTCGGCGAGAAAGCCCGCGAGTTTGAGCCGTTGCGCCTCGCCGCCAGAGAGCGTCGGTACCGGCTGCCCAAGGCGCAGGTAGTCCAGCCCGACATCGGACAGCGGTTGCAGGCGCGACCGGACTTCAGAATCATCAGCAAAAAATGCCAGGGCCTCACTTACCGTGAGTTCCAGGATGTCAGCGGCAGAGGCCGCCGGATAGGCCTGTCCATCGGCGCGCTTTGCGCCGGGAGCCGCGTCCAGTCGAACTTCGAGCGTCTCATTGCGGAATCGCCTGCCATCGCAATCCGGGCACCGCAGATAGACGTCCGACAGAAACTGCATCTCCACGTGTTCGAAGCCGTTTCCCCCGCAGGCAGGGCAGCGGCCATCTCCAGAGTTGAAGCTGAAGGTCCCGGGGGTGTAGTGGCGTTCCCGAGCAAGGGGCGTGGCGGCGAGCCGCTTGCGGATGGCGTCATAGGCGCCGACATAGCTCACCGGACTTGAGCGAGCGGTCTTGCCGATCGGCGACTGATCGACGAACACCACATCGGCAAGCCAGTCATCGCCCAGCAGGCGGTCGAAGGCTCCCGGCGCTTCGGTCGACTTACCCTTGGCCTTGAGAAGAGCGGGCAGCAACACGTTCTGCATGAGCGTCGATTTGCCGCTGCCGGACACGCCGGTGATGCAGACAAAACGCTCGAGCGGGATGCTCACATCGACGCCGCGCAGGTTGTGCTCGCGCGCGCCCTCGATGATCAGTCTTGGTGTTGCCGCCTGTACCGGTTGCGGGCGACCCGTTACCACTTTGCGTCGTCCGGACAGGTAGTCGCCGGTGAGCGAAGCGCGGTTGGCCGCCACCTGCGCCGGC
>CAZZKA010000193.1:0-7085 GCA_964654745.1 uncultured Bordetella sp.
GGTGAGCTTGTTCTGGATCGCCATGAGGCAACTCCTCAGACTCGGATAAACGATGAGGGCGGCATCACATGGTCAGGGAGTTCCGACTGGCCCGACAGGAAACCAACCCATTGCCTCGCGGTATCAATAAAGCGCGAGAACAGTTCGATCGCATGCTGTTCCGAGATCTCATCGAGATCGAACCCCGCGCATAGAAAAACCCTGTCGGTACCGCTCTCGAGAGATAGAGATTCCCCGCGGGTCCCGGCAAACAAAAAATTTGCCGAAAGCAAGGTGCGCGCGAGCTTTGGATCGTCACCAAGCGTTCCGACCGCCGCGATCACCATCAGCCGCCCGCGCTCCGGAAGCCACTCCATCTGAATATCGAGGGCGCCCGGGTCCGAGAGGCAGCACACCCGGTCTTCGTTGAATGTCAGTCCTGGGAGGGACATCACCACCGACAGGTTCTTGAGAAACTGCTGTGAGGCTTTGCTCATGGGGTGATGCTCTCCAGGGGGCTCGGCAGGCGGGAATCCAAACCGCTTATGGTCTCAGCCTCAGCGTGGCTTGGCAATCGGCCAAGCGGTCGTGCAGCCGGCGAGGCTATGGGTTCTATAAAAACTATCAATTAGAAAAAACAATAGTAAACAACTATATTGGCGGTGTGCCTGAGCGCACGCTGTCTCTCCTCTCCAACAAGATCCTTCAAGGAATCGATATGTCGCTGATCAATACCCGCGTCCCTGCGTTTCGGGCCTCGGCCTTCGTTAACCGCGCAGGCAAAGGCGAATTCATCGAAGTCACAGACCAGACCCTCCTCGGCAAATGGGCGGCACTCATCTTTATGCCAGCCGCCTTTACGTTTAACTGCCCGACTGAAATCGAGGATGCCGCGGACCACTACACGGAGTTTCAACGGACGGGCGCCGAGGTGTATGTCGTCACAACCGATACGCATTTTGCCCACAAGGTCTGGCACGAAACCAGTCCGGCCGTGGGCAAGGCTAAATTCCCGCTGATCGGTGACCCCGCTCACCGGCTCACGCGTGCGTTCGGGGTTCACATCGAGGAAGAAGGGCTCGCACTGCGCGCAACCTTCATCATCAGTCCAGACGGTGTCATTAAGACTGCGGAAATCCATGACAATGCGATCGCCCGCGATGTCAAAGAGACGGTGCGAAAACTCAAGGCTGCTCAATTCGTCGCTGGCAATCCTGGTCAGGTGTGCCCGGCGAAGTGGAAGGAGGGGGCCGCGACGATCGCGCCTTCGCTTGATCTGGTCGGTCGGATCTGAGTTCTTCCGAAACGGAGATGACCATGATCGACGATTCGCTCAAGTTGCAGTTACAGCAGGTCCTGACACTGCTGCGTAAACCCATCCGGCTGCTTGCTTCGCTCGATGACAGTTCGGCGAGTGACCAGACCCGCGCTCTTCTCAATATGGTTGTTGAAGAGGGCGGGTCTCGGGTATCGCTGGATACTGGGGGTAACGCCGCGCGTAAGCCGTCATTCATCGTCGCCGGTGAGCACGACAGCGATGGCGTCTGCTTTGCCGGTGCTCCCTTGGGCCACGAGTTCACCTCGTTTGTACTGGCTATGTTGTGGGCGGGCGGCCATCCGCCCAAGGTGGACCAGACGCTCATCGATACGGTGGCGGCCATTGAACAGACGCTCGATTTTGAAGTGTTCATGTCGCTGACCTGTCACAACTGTCCGGACGTCGTGCAGGCGCTTTCGCTCATGGCAACCGTCAATCCAAGGATTCGAACGACCGTTATCGAGGGTGGAACCTTTCGGGACGAGGTCGAGGCGCGCTCGGTGATGGCCGTGCCGACGGTGTTCTTGAACGGCGAGCCTTTCGGTTCCGGCCGGATGACACTGGAAGAGATCCTCTCAAGGCTCAAGCCGGAATCCGCTAGCGAGGCGGCGGGAGCGCTCTCGTCGCGGGAGCCGTACGATATCTTGATCGTGGGCGGCGGACCTGCCGGGGCTGCGGCAGCGGTTTATGCTGCTCGCAAGGGGCTTCGGGTTGGCGTGGCGGCGGAGCGATTCGGTGGCCAGGTCAACGACACGCTGGGAATAGAGAACTACATCTCCGTGCTGAAAACCGAAGGCCCGCGCTTTGCGGCTGAACTGCAAGCGCATGCCAAGGCGTATGACGTCGATATCATGATCCGTCAGCGCGCGATCCGCCTGAGCCCCGCGCTGAGCCCTGGAGGGCTGATCGGAGTCGGTCTTGAAGATGGGGGTACGCTTCGCGCCAAGGCGGTGATTCTTGCGACCGGTGCGCGCTGGCGCAACGTCGACGTACCCGGTGAGCAGGAATATCGCCATCGCGGCGTTGCCTACTGCCCGCATTGCGACGGTCCGCTATTCAAAGGCAAGCGCGTTGCCGTCATCGGCGGCGGTAACTCAGGAGTGGAGGCTGCCATTGATCTCGCGGGCATCGCCGGGCATGTGACAGTGATCGAAGTTGCCGAACGGCTTAAGGCTGATGCGGTGCTGGTCGGAAAGTTGCAAAGTCTGCCCAACGTTTCGGTACGCCCGTCGGAACAGGTTACCGAGATCGTCGGTACGCGCGGCCGGGTAAGCGGACTGCATCTTCGCCACCGCGCAAACGGAATGGTTTCGAGCCTGGACCTCGAGGGCGTATTTATCCAGATCGGCCTGGTACCCAATACCGAGTGGCTGGACGGAGTGATCGATCTCAACCAACATGGCGAGGTGATCATCGACCATGCCGGACAAACCAATCTTCCGGGGGTCTTCGCAGCGGGCGATTGCACCACCGCTCCCTACAAGCAGATCATCGTCGCAGCGGGCGAGGGCGCCAAAGCCGCGCTGGGTGCCTTTGACTATCTGATACGCCAGCCAGTTCCGCAGATGGCGGAGGCGCTGGCTGCCTAGCCCCAGTTGCCGATTCGGATCTCAGCGCCCCGAGCCGTCGAACTTGAGATCGACCAGCTCGCAAAAATCCTGGTTACGTTTTTCCTGGGATTTTCCCGATTCGAACTCGACCCGGACATCGTAGTGGCAGCCCTGCGAAGTCGGCGGCTGAAGGGTGAATTTGTCTCCGGCCATCAGTACATCCTTGCCGAGCAGATCGGGGCCCCACTTGTCCGAACTCACCGGCGACAGGTGAATCGCAAAGATCGATTCCCTGGCCTGATTCCAAAGCACGACCGTGGTGTCGATGCCCGATCCACCCGCCTGACCGGCGCCCTGGCCGCCCGGGGCTCGCTGCGGCGCTCGCGCGGTATTTTCCGGACAGACGATGCGATGCGTGAAGGCGCGCGTCGTCTCGGCGATCTGTGAGGTCTCAAGCGGCGCCGTTCGCTCGGTATAGCGAAAGCCCACCTTATTGCGGGTCAGAAAATCGACCAGGGCCTGCAGCGAGACGGCGAAATTGACGTTTTGAGGGATATCGCCGGTCATCTTGGCTACGGCGGCAGCGTTGAGTTTGCTGACCACCACACCAATGACGTTGCCGGCTGAGTCGATGACCGCGCCTCCGCTGTTGCCTGGCTGAACGGGGGTGGTCATCTGAAACTCGTTGGCGGAGTTGCGCAGGCCCTTGAGTGCGCTCACCACGCCGTTGGTGAAGTTACCGTCTTCGGTCAGCATCCCGGACAGCGGAAAGCCGAATGCGTAGGCGGGTTCACCCAACCGGACGCTTCCCGGCCGCCGCAACACCGCGACATTGCTGCGTAGACCTGTCACCCTGATCAACGCGAGGTCGACCAGGTCGTCGGTATCGACGACGGCTCCCACCCGCCTGCCGTCGGCCGAATGAATCTCGGGGCGCGGACAGTCGTCGACCACATGCTGATTGGTGATCAGGTAACCCGGTGCGATCATGAAGCCGGTGCCGGTCGAAGCCGCCGGGTCGGGTGTGCTGCGGCGCTCAGCTTCCACTCGCTTGCGACGCTCCTCGGCGAGCTCGCGCTCGAGGGCCTCGCGCTTTTGCCGTTCAGCCTGAACCTGAGCCTGCGCCTGCGCCTGTCCCTGCGCTTGCCCCGTACGAGTGTCCGAAGCTGCCGGCACGGCGCCCGCCCCAAAAGGGAACGCGTTGGTATCTACCGGATGGGTTCGGGCCAGATCACCGTTTTCCCAGGTGCCCGACTGCAGCACGGTTGCGCTTCGGTCATAGAGGATCCCCTGGCCCTGACGCTTGCCGTCGCGATAGTCACCGACGAACCTGCGGCCATCGGCAAATCGGTAGGTGCCCCGCCCGTTACGCTTGTCATCGCGCCATTCGCCGGTGTAGGTGTCACCGTTGGGAAAGGCGAGCGTACCGATACCGTGGTACTTGCCGTCAAGAAAGGTTCCGGAATATTTCTCGCCATTTGGAAAGGTGAAAATGCCCTGACCATTGCGCTGGCCGTCGCGGTAGTCGCCCACGTACACCTGGCCGCTCGCAAAAAAGAACGATCCGCGGCCGTGGTACTTGTCGGCGCGGAATTCACCCTCGTAGCGGGCACCGCTCGGGAAGGTTTTGGTTCCGAAGCAGTTGTTCCAACCGGTGGTAGTTCCGGCGGGGCAGGGGGGTAGAGATGACTGTGCCTGCGCCAGAGCAGCAACGACCAACAGGAATGAGCAGACAAGTACGCGAATCATCGAAGTTCCTCTGCGAGGGCAAGAGGGTTTGTCGCCGCCAGACTGGCCGGGCATTCGGAAAACGCCGTTATTGTGCCGGGGTTTGTCCGTGGGAGGGAAGATTCCGGCCCTGATACCAGGCGGCAGCCCGTTTTTCGCGGAACGACGCAAGTCCCTCGGCAGCCTCAGCTGATTGGCGGCAGGCGGCATGCCCCGCGACGAGCCGGCCGAAGTTCGCATCGGTCAGGTTGGACCACGCATGCTCGAGGGCGATCTGCTTGGTCTGGGCGTTGGCGTTGGGGGCGTTTTGCAGCAACGCATCGATGACGGCCTCGCCTGCTGAGTCCAGTGCGTCGGACGCAACCACCTTGTGCACGAGCCCGAGGCGCCAGGCCTCGGCGGCATCAAACCGCTCGCCGGTGAGCGCATAGCGCCTCACCTGCCGCACGCCCATCGCATCGTTGAGCTGCGGGATGATGATCCCGGCGATCATGCCCCAGCGGGTTTCGGCGATCGAAAACATCGCATTGTCGGCAGCGATCACCACATCGCACGAGGCGATCAAGCCGGTGCCGCCGCCGAAGCAGGCGCCCTGGACCAGTGCAACGGTGGGTACGGGCAGAAAATTGAGGCGGCGCATCAGCCCGCCGACCGCTTGCGATGCGGACAGGTTGTCCGGCGCAGACTGGCGGCTCACCCGCTCTAGCCAGGCGAGGTCTGCGCCGGCCTGAAAGTGGCGCCCCGCTCCGCGGATCACGATCACGCGCAGGTCGGGCAGTGCGGCGGCCTGATCGAGAGCCGACGAGGCCGCGGCGATGAGCGCATCGTCGTAGGCATTATTGCGCTGCGCGCGGTTGAGAGTGAGGGTGAGGACGCCTCGCGCGTCCTGCGAAATGAGTACCGGGGCGGGATCTTGGGTCATGGCGGGTATTTCGAAAATAATGTCAGGCTGCTCAAAGACACCTGGCGGGGGGCCGCTTGGGCCCGTATCGGGATCGAACCGAGCGGCAGGTCGGGCCTGGCTGCGACCGGAGGAATGTACCATCCGGTGTATGGCTGAAATAATTGGACTGGGAATCTCACACTACCCGCCGCTTTGCATGCCCGATCCCATGATGTCGGGGATCCTGCGCTACGCACTTGCTGATCCCGGCATTCCGGACGCGGCCAAAGACCCTGCCTCATGGCCTGCCGCGATGCGCGCGGAGTGGTCCAGCGATTTGGGGCAAGCGGCAGCAGGCGTGCATCGCGCCGCGCTGGTGGCCCAGTTCAAGCGCGTTCGTGAAACCCTTGATCGCTTCAGGCCCGATGTGGTGCTGATCTGGGGCGATGACCAGTATGAAAATTTCCGCGAGGATCTGATTCCCGCGTTTACCGTGTGCGCCTATGACGATATGGATGTCCACCCGTGGCGGGGCGCGCACGGCTCGGCGATGGTGGGCGGTAAGCCTAATGTCTGGGGCGAAGGCCCGGACTGGCATGTCCGGATTCGCGGGCGGCGCGACCTCGCCAAATGGCTGGCGGGCGGCCTGATCGAATCGGGTTTCGACATCGCCTATGCCTACAAGCCGCTTCACCACGAGAGCCTGGCCCACGCCTTCACCAATGCCATCCTGTACCTGGATTACGAGCGTCGCGGCTGGGATATTCCCATCATTGCGATGCCGATCAACTGTTACGGCAGCAAGGTGATCTCGGCCAAGGGGTTCTTGAGCCGCGTGAACGATAAGCTCGAACCCGACCCGCCGTCTCCCTCACCGGCGCGCTGCATGGATCTCGGCGTGGCAGTGGCCCGTCTGCTGCGCGACGCGCCGGGGCGCATCGCTCTGCTCGCCTCCTCGAGCTGGTCACATGCCTTTCTGGTCGATCACACCTGGCGCCTGCGGCCCGATACGGTCGCCGATCGCGAGCTCTACCAGGCACTGGTGAACGGTAACTTTCACTACTGGCGCACCCGCTCGACCGCAGACTTTGAGCGCGCAGGCCAGCAGGAGATCCTCAACTGGTGTCCGCTCATGGGGGCGATGCAGGAGCTTGGGCTTCCGCTGGCATGGAGCGAGTTCGTCGAGACCCACGTCTTCAATTCCAACAAGGTCTTTGCGGTCTACGGCGCCTGATCGATACCGCACCAGCGGGCGCGCCCTTTTTCTTCCTCGGTCAGTCCGCTGCCCGGAAGCCGGAGATCTTGACGGCTTCCGCCCATCGGTTGCTGTCCTTGCGGATATAGGCGACGAACTCGGCGGGGGTCCAAGGTAGAGGCTCGAAGTCCTGGGCCCGCCATTTTTCCTGAATCTCGCGCGAGCGGATCGCACGCATGAACTCGGAGGCGAGCTTGTCGATCACCGGGTCGGGCGTGCCGGCGGGCGCCGAGACGCCGGCCCAGGTGTAGATCTCGAGTTCGGGAAAGCCGGATTCGCTGAAGGTCGGTACCTCCGGGATCAGCGGCGAGCGCTTCGCGCTTGTTACCGCCAGCACTTTGATACGCCCGGCCTCGACATGGGGCCGCACAG
>CAZZKA010000194.1:0-7074 GCA_964654745.1 uncultured Bordetella sp.
CCATCCGTTCTATACGGCGAGCATTCGCGCCTTCGAGTCAGCAGGGCGCCCGGTCGTGGGCTCGGCGCCGGTCGGTTACGAGGGCACAGCAGAATGGCTACGCACGGTAGGGGAGGCGGCGGGTCTCGGTGCTGCAGAGATCGGCGCGGCCCGCGATGCAGTGCTCCCAGGTATCCGGCAAGCGCTATCCCGCGCGCCGATCCGGGGCCGTATCACCGTAAGCGGCTATGAGGGCTCGGAGCTTCTTGTCGCGCGCTTGCTGGTCGAAAGCGGCGCAGACGTGCCCTATGTGGGCACCGCGTGTCCGCAGACCGCCTTCAGCGATGCCGACCGCGTATGGCTCGAGGAGCACGGAACGCGTATTCAGTATCGCGCCTCGCTCGAACAGGATCTCGCAGCGGTCGCCGAATTCGCCCCCGACCTGGCGATCGGCACTACACCCGTCGTTCAGGCTGCCAAGCAAAAAAGCCTGCCGGCGCTTTATTTCACCAACCTGATTTCTGCCCGGCCGCTAATGGGCGCAGCTGGTGCAGGGTCGCTTGCGCAGGTCATCAATGCGGCGATCGGCAATCAGGCGCGGTTCGATGCCATGAAGGCCTTCTTTGGTGATGTTGGCGAAGGCGACAAGGCGGGCGTGTGGGAAGACACGCCGGTAGATCGGCCCGAGTTTCGGGCCCTCACCCGCAGACGCGTGCAAAAGGCGCTCGCTCAGCGCAAAGCCGAGGAGATGGGCTGATGCTCGTGCTCGACCATGACCGCGCGGGTGGCTACTGGGGCGCCGTGTACGTGTTTACCGCCGTCAAGGGGCTGCAGGTCGTGATCGACGGCCCGGTGGGCTGCGAGAACCTGCCGGTGACCTCAGTACTGCATTACACCGATGCGCTGCCTCCGCACGAGCTACCCATCGTGGTGACCGGACTTGCCGAGGAGCAGCTCGGCCGCGAGGGCACCGAGGGTGCTATGCGCCGTGCGCACGCGGTCTTGGATCCCGATCTTCCGGCAGTCGTCGTGACCGGATCCATCGCTGAAATGATCGGCGGCGGAGTGACGCCCGAGGGCACGACGATTCAGCGCTTTCTCCCGCGCACGATCGACGAGGACCAGTGGCAGGCAGCCAACCGCGCGATGCTCTGGCTCTGGACGGAGTACGGTGCGCGCAAGGCGCCTGCCGTCAAAGCTCCCAAGGATGGCGAAAAGCCGCGCGTCAATATCATCGGTCCCGCCTATGGCACCTTCAATATGCCCAGTGATCTTGCCGAGATCCGCCGGCTGATCGAGGGTATCGGCGCCGAAGTCAACATGGTGTTTCCGTTGGGAGCCCATCTGGGCGACGTCGCCAAGCTCACTGACGCGCAGGCAAGCGTGTCGATGTATCGCGAGTTCGGTTCGGCGCTCTGTGAAGCCATCGACCGGCCGTGGCTTCAGGCACCTATCGGCTTGCACAGCACGACCCGGTTTCTGCGCGCTCTTGGTGAACTCCTGGGCCTCGACCCTGAGCCCTTCATCGAACGTGAAAAGCACACGACGATCAAGCCGGTGTGGGACCTGTGGCGCTCGGTCACGCAGGATTTCTTCGGCACTGCCTCGTTTGCGGTGGTCGCAAGCGACACGCACACCCGCGGCATCCGCAATCTGTTCGAAACCGAGCTGGGTCTGCCGTGCGCGTTTGCGGTCGCCCGAAAGCCCGGGGAAAAGACCGACAACGAAGCGATCCGCAAGCTCTGCCACGGATCGAGTCCGCTGGTGATGTTCGGAAGCTACAACGAGCGCATGTATCTGGCGGAGAAGGGCTCGCGAGCGAGCTTCATTCCCGCCTCGTTTCCGGGCGCCATCATCCGGCGCCACACCGGCACCCCTTTCATGGGCTACGCGGGCGCGACCTACCTCGTGCAGGAATTTTGTAACGGCCTCTTTGATGCGCTCTTTCATATCCTGCCGCTCTCGACCGACATGGACAAGGTCGACCCGACGCCGGTCGGATTCGTGGCGCCGGATGCCCGAAGCCTGTCCTGGGATGAGACAGCGCGTGAGCGCCTGGCTAAGATCGTCGCGGCCGAGCCTGTGCTGATTCAGATTTCCGCGGCCAAGCGAATTCGCGACCGTGCTGAGCGCGATGCCCGTGAAGCAGGCGAAGACAGTGTGACTGAGGCGCGCGTGGCGCGCGCAGCCGGTCTTTCCGTCCAGGCGGTGACCGCATGACGATCGTCGCCCTCTCCCTCGAACAAAGCCCCTCCAAGGGGCAAACCGAACGTCGTGGCGCGGTGCTGCGGCTGCCTGGTCCACGCGGGCCCAGCGTGGAGTCGGCCTTCATGGCCGCCTCAATGGAGAACACCCCATGAGTGACAAGAAGAGCATCTCCGGGCTCACTGACGAGGAAGCCCAGGAGTTTCACACGTACTACATGCAAGGCCTGGTGGGCTTCACGGCGATTGCCGTGATCGCACACATCCTCGTCTGGGCCTGGCGCCCGTGGTTTAACTGATTCCAACTGTCTAGGGGACAGTCATGACTTCACTGAGCAATTCATCGGCCCGTCATGAGTCGAAAGGCGACTCGATCGCCTATCACTTCATCTTTGCGATGTGCTTCATCACCTTCCTGGGTGTGGCGCTCATTTCGACGGTGTTGTTGCTCCCGTGGCGTTCCTGGCTACCCGGGGCAGAAGGCAGCGAAACCATGTTGGGCGGGGTCAGGGCGGCTGTCTACACCCTGATGTCGCACCTCATCTGAACGGAGATTGATCTATGTGGCGCGTTTGGAAACTGTACGACCCGCTGCGCGCGATGGTTGCGCAAGGCGTTTTCCTGTTCGGCTTGGCGGCGATGATTCACCTCATCCTGCTCAGCACGACCAACTTCAACTGGCTCGATGGTATGACCCAGGCGCAGTACACGGCCGCCAAGGCCGCTGCTGCCAAGAAGTAGGCAAAGCCTGGTGTAGCGGTTGGCGGACCGGCTTCGCGCCGGACCGCCGATCGGGATAAGGTCAGGGAGGATTGAGACATGGCGATGTTGAGTTTCGAACGAAAATACCGGGTACGTGGCGGCACGCTGCTCGGAGGTGACCTGTTCGATTTCTGGGTCGGCCCCTTTTACGTTGGATTCTTCGGAATCACGACGATCTTCTTCGCCTTTCTTGGCACGGCCCTGATCCTGTACGGCGCTGCGATCGGCGGCACCTGGAATCTCTGGCAGATCAACATCGCCCCGCCGGATCTCAAATATGGTCTGGGGCTCGCGCCGCTCAAAGAGGGCGGGCTCTGGCAGATCATCACCATCTGCGCCCTCGGTGCCTTTGGCTCCTGGGCCCTGCGCGAAGTGGAGATTTCCAGAAAACTCGGGATGGGTTATCACGTCCCCATTGCCTTCAGCATGGCCATCTTCGGCTATTTCACCCTGGTTGTGATCCGGCCGGTTCTGCTGGGCGCGTGGGGCCATGGATTCCCTTACGGAATTTTGAGCCACCTCGACTGGGTGTCCAACGTCGGCTATCAGTATCTCCACTTTCACTACAACCCCGCGCACATGATCGCGGTGTCGCTCTTCTTCACCACAACCCTGGCGCTTGCGATGCATGGCGGCCTGATTTTGTCCTCGACTAATCCGCCCAAGGGCGAGCTGGTCAAGACGCCTGAGCACGAGGACACGTTCTTTCGCGACATCATCGGCTACTCGGTGGGAACCTTGGGTATCCACCGGCTCGGACTGTTTCTTGCACTGTCGGCGGTGTTCTTCAGCGCCGTGTGCATCGTGATCAGCGGACCGTTCTGGACGCGCGGCTGGCCCGAGTGGTGGGGCTGGTGGCTGCGACTGCCGATCTGGTCCTGATGGCACCGCCCGGAGACGCACGATGAAAACAACACTGTTTCCCGTTCCCTACTACCAGAACCTGTTCACCCGGGTTCGTGTCGATGCGCCGACTTTCCCTGGCGTGCCGCTCGAGCGCGAGCGCGATACCGCTGAGCGTAGCGGGGGCATACACATTCAGGCGCTCGCCTGGTTCGGTAATGCGCAGATCGGCCCGATCTACCTGGGATTTCTGGGTGTGGCCGCGCTCGTGTTCTTCCTGATCGGCTTTACCGCGATCGGTTGGAACATGCTGGTGCAGGTCAACTACAGCCCGATCGAATTCGTCAAACAGCTCTTCTGGCTCTCGGTTGATCCGCCGCCCGCCAAGTACGGGCTGAAGCTGCCGCCGATGAATGACGGCGGCTGGTGGTTGTTCTCCGGCTTCTTCATCACCGTGTCAATCCTGCTTTGGTGGGCTCGCGTCTACCGGCGAGCCCGCGCGCTCGGACTGGGTACGCACATCGCCTGGGCGTTCGCCGCGGCGATATGGCTCTACCTGGTGCTCGGTTTTTTCCGCCCGGTTCTGATGGGCTCCTGGTCCGAAGCGGTGCCCTTCGGCATCTTTTCGCACCTCGACTGGACCACGGCGTTCTCGCTTCGTTACGGTAACCTGTTCTACAACCCCTTCCACATGCTGTCGATTGCGTTCCTGTATGGCTCGGTGCTCCTCTTTGCGATGCACGCAGGCACCATCCTTGCCGTGGGCCGCTACGGGGGTGAGCGCGAGATCGAACAGATCTACGACCGCGGCACGGCCAGTGAGCGCGCTGCGCTTTTCTGGCGCTGGACCATGGGCTTTAACGCCACGATGGAGTCGATTCACCGCTGGGCCTGGTGGTTTGCGGTGCTCACCTGCATTACTGGCGGCATCGGCATCCTGCTGACCGGTACCGTGGTCGATAACTGGTACCTGTGGGCTGTCAAGCACGGCGTGGCACCCGCCTATCCCGAAATCTGGGGTCCGGTGACGGATCCCGCGGTGGCGAAGTAAGAGGAGAGCGAGATGGCCCAAATCCGATTCGCCCTGATCGCAGCGGCAGCGATTGCCGCCAGTCTGCTCGCCGGATGCGAGCGCCCGGGAATGGATACGCAGCAGATCGGTTTTCGCGGTACCGGCATGGAGCGCGTCGACAATCCGCGGATTCTCGCCTCACAGGCAAGCCGCCATGTCGCACCGCCCGCGCTCGACCCGGCTGATTCAAGCGGCCCAAAGGCGAGTCAGGTCTATCAGAACGTCAAGGTCTTCGGCAACCTCAGCGTAGGCGAGTTCACCCGCGTGATGATTGCGATGACCAACTGGGTCGCACCCGAGCAGGGCTGCGTCTATTGCCACAATCCCGCGAACTTCGCCGACGACTCTATGCAGACCAAGATCGTGTCGCGGCGGATGGTCCAGATGACGCAGGAAGTCAACAGCAACTGGAAAAACCACGTCGCCGATATCGGGGTGACCTGCTACACCTGCCACCGCGGCAAAAACGTGCCCGAGTACAAGTGGTACGCCGATCCGCCCGCACCGACGGCGGGCCGCATGTTGGGTAACGATTTCGGCCAGAACAAGGCGGGCAAGAAATCCGTCGGCAATTCATCGCTACCCTACGATCCGTTCACGCCTTATCTGCTTGGCAAGGATGAAATACGGGTCACGGCGACGACGGCCTTGCCGGTGAACGCCCAGGTGCCGCTCAAACAGGCCGAGGTCACTCATGGGCTGATGATTCACATGTCCGAGGCGCTAGGCGTGGGCTGTGTCCACTGCCACAACTCGCGCGCTTTCGCAGAGTGGGGGCAAAGCCCGCCCGCTCGCGTCCAAGCCTGGCATGGCATCCGAATGGTGAGAGACCTCAACAATATCTTCATGGTGCCGCTCACGCCGGGCCAACCCAAAGAGCGGTTGGGACGCACCGGTGATATTGCAAAGATCAACTGTGCGACTTGTCACCAGGGAGCGAATGAGCCCTTGAACGGCGCGAGGATGCTCTCGGCGCATCCAGAACTCTCAAAGCCCTCGGGTCCGCCGACCAAGACCTCCGAACTACTCGCGCCGATCCTGGCTGAAATGGAACGCGCTAAGCGCTGATCGCCGATCGGCGCCCGAGCAACCTGAAGACCCAACCCGGCAAAGGAGAACGTAAACAAAGCCGCGAACTGAATAAGCGATCAGACCAGCGTGAGTGGGTCTGGTCAAAAAGTTTTGGCACTGTGTTTCATTTCTACCCATCCTCCGGTGTCTCGTGCCAGGCGCCCCCGGTCTTCGGGCGGCGCCGTTTTTTTTCCGTTGCAGTAATGCGATCCGAAGTTGGCCATGGCGCGCCGCCCGCGGGGGATCACCAGAGCTGGTTGAGTCGGACCGCTTCGAAATTGAGCACCGCAGCAAAGCTTACCCACGCGAGGTAGGGTGTGAGCAGCCATGCGGCTCGTGGCGCGTAGGGCCTGAAGTGCACGATCAGGGCCGCGATCGAGCCCCAAAGCACCACGACTTCGAGGAGTGCCCAATCGGGGCGGCGCATGAAGAAGTAGAGCAGGCTCCAGCTGACATTGGCGAGGGCATTGACTGCGAGCAGTACGAGCATCCGGATGCGTGGCGAGGAATGATGAGTCGCGCCCGTGCGCCAGCCCAGCACCGCCGCCCAGGCGATCAGGAAAAAGAGCAGCGTCCAAGCCGGACCAAACACCCAATCAGGGGGTTTGAAAGCCGGCTGCTTCAGTGCGAAATACCAGTCGTCCAGCCGCGTGAGAGCGCCGCCAGTCCCCGCAACGGCGAGCACGGCGACGGCGGCGACAATCGAATCCAAACCCAAGCCCCGCCGGGCGCTGCCGGGGCTGTGCGCTCCCTCGGCGGGCCCGGGCTCAGCGCGGCCGGCCGGGTCGGATACCCCGGAAGCTTGCGCGATGGGGTCTGAGACTTGCCTGAGGGCGGTTGAGGGAGCGGCGGGGTCGTTGGGCTGCGATGCGCCGCTCATGCCTTGGCGATGCCGAACAGGTGTGCAAGGTCCTTGAGGAAAATTCGCAGGTGGGCGATCGGCTTTCTGCGGACCAGACGTTTATTCATGTAGGAGTCGAAGGTAATCTGCTGAACGTCACGGTCACGGCAAATCTTGACGAATTGTTCGCGACGTTTGTCGGTGCCATACCAGAATCGCTGTAGCAGGCCCAGGACAAAAAATACCCGCCCATGTTCTTTCATGAATCGCTTGCGCGCGAGGCCGAGCGCACTCGCGCGGCC
>CAZZKA010000195.1:0-7066 GCA_964654745.1 uncultured Bordetella sp.
GGCCGCCACTCCACCAATGCAAGTGGAAGCCGGGTGGTTCCATGACGAAGCAGTCGGCTGCGTTGCTGTCGATATCCAAGGCTACCTGGTGAGCGGGGCTGGGACAGGTGCTTGCCAGCGTTCCCGCGAATCGCGTTGTTATCGAGCGGTGCAGGTGCCCGCAAATGATTCGCTCCACCTGCGGGTGTTGGGCAATCACTCGTGCGAGAGCGTCACGATCAGCAAAACCGATCCGGTCCATGTGCCCAATACCGGTTAAAAACGGCGGGTGGTGCATGGCGACAATCGTCGGTCGCTGCGGTGCTGCGGAAAGTGCTCGATCCAGCCACTCAAGCCTGCTGCCGCATAGCGCACCGCCGCTCTCGCCTGTCACGACGGTATCAAGCGCTACGAGTCTGACCGGAAACGAGTCAATCGCAAACTGGACATAGTCTGACCCCTGGGCAAGGTAAGCGTGATCAGGAAAGGCCCGAATCATCTCGACCCTGTCGTCATGGTTGCCGGGTAACAGGTAAACGGGCATCGTAAGCGGGGCCAGCAACTCACGAAGCCGCCGGTACTCTTCTTGCCTGCCGAAGTCTACGAGGTCACCGGTCGCGATCACAGCAGCAGGCCGCTGGGGAAGCGCGAGAATCTGACTTACGCAACGACCTAACATGGCTGCGGTATCAACGATCCCGTAGGCGAGGCTACCCTCGACTCGAATGTGAAGGTCACTGATCTGGCAAAGGAGCATCGCGGTCTCCGAATCAGGAAAATGCGGCTGGGGCCTCGAGCGCCCGAAGATGGCATGCGGTAATTGTGCAGCCGACCCGCTGGCCTACTGCCACCATCTGACGGGGTGGAATCTTCGCGGTCAGAACCTGACCGTCCGAAAGCGCCAAGGTGAGACGAATGTGGTCTCCAAAATAAAAAGCGCTCACCACGGCTGCGCAGAACTGGGCATCCTGTTCGGTTACCAGAGGGAGATCCTCGGGTCTGAAAAGTACCGAAGCTGGGCCGTTTGGCGCATCGACCGGGATACTGTCTGTGCCGAACGTCAGCGTGCCGTCGAGAACACGCCCCGAAAGCCGATTCATGGTGCCGATGAAGTCGGTGACAAACGGGGTTTCGGGCGATTCATAAATCTCGCGAGGCGTTCCGATCTGCTCGATGTGACCCTGGCTCATTACCACGATCCGGTCCGCGAGCGCCATGGCCTCGGCCTGATCGTGCGTGACGTATATCGCTGTGATTCGAAGCGCACGCAGTAGCTGATCAATCTCAATTCTCAGATCATCTCGAAGCCGAGCGTCAAGTGCAGTTAAGGGCTCGTCGAGCAGCAGCAGTCGCGGCCGCGCGGCGATCGCGCGCGCCAGCGCGACACGTTGCCGCTGCCCACCTGAGAGCTGATCAATGCGTCGATTTCGAAGCGCTTCGATTCGCATTAAAGCCAGCATTTCGCTTACCCGCTGTTCGCGCTCGGCGCTTGCAATTTTGCGGACCCTGAGCCCGTATTCGATATTGCCCTTGACGTCCATGTTCGGGAACAGCGCATAACTTTGAAACACCATTCCGACGCCACGCTGCTCGACAGGGTTTAACGTCACGTCAATGCCTTCGAACAGGACACGGCCTCCCGCGTCCGGATAGTCGAGACCTGCGATGATTCTGAGCAGCGTGGTCTTACCGCAACCTGAAGGACCCAGCAGTGCGATCGTTTCGCCCGGCGCGATTTCCAGATTGCAACCCTGAAGGGCGCGAGTGCCATCAGGAAACGTGCGCGCACAGTTCATCAGACTGACCGAGATTCCTGGGGAAGTCATTGTCCTCTCCCCGAGGTTCTTTGAAGAGCGATCAATAGAGGCACGATCAGCACGAAGAACACTATGGTGTAAGCGCTGCCCACCTCGATTCGAAGCGAGGCGTACGCGTCGGCCAGTCCAATTGGCAGTGTCTTGGTAAGGGGGGTGTGCAGCAGTAATGTCATGTTGAACTCGCCGAGCGAAAGGGTTACGACCATCAGTGATCCGGCGATGATCCCGCTCGCGCAGTTGGGCAATACGATCTGGAACATCCGCTGCCAGAAGCTGGCTCCGAGGCTACGTGCCGCCTCTTCGAATGCATTGAGGTCGATGGAGCTCATCACCGCCAGCACGCTTCTAACCATGAAGGGAAGCGTGAACAGCAGGTGTCCGATCAGGATGAAAACCCAGCTTTGACGAAGCTCTCCCCAGCTCCCAAAAGTGATGATGAGTGCAAGCGACGTGGCAAGCCCGGGCACCGCGACCGGCATCACGAGCAGTTCCTCAATCATGCGGCCTGCGCGCGACTGGCTTTTGAAAAGCGCATATGCCGCTGGAACCCCGATTAGCAGGTTGCACACCAGACACGCGAGGGCGATTTGAATCGACAGCACGATCGACGCATGGTATTCAGTTAAGACCTTGATCAGCCACGCCGTTGTGAGTCCGCCAGACCAGCCCTCGAAATAGTTCGCTGTAAACCCGGCAACAATTGACATCAGCACCGGAAGGATCAGGAAGATGCACAGCATCACGGTGACCAACATCTGTAACCAATAGACGAAGCCCCGGCGAGGGCCCCGTCGCTGCGCGGAAGGCAATCCGGTACGCAACATGATGCTAACCAGCCGCTGCCACGCTGGTGCCGGACACACTGCGTGCGAGCGCAAGCGCTGCCCAGGTGATGGCCCCAAGCACAAAAGAAAGCGCAGCGGCCATTGCGATATTGGCCTGTAGCGTGAATTCTGTGTAGATCACCATTGGCAGCACGTTGATTCGGGTGGCAAGTGTGAAAGCTGTCCCGAACGCACCCATCGCGGTAGCGAAACAAATCGCTCCAGCCGCGACCAGGGCTGGCTTAAGTGCGGGGACGATCACATCGAGCGCCACGCGAATCGGTCCTGCACCAAGTGAGCGAGCAGCCTCTTCTACTCTCGGATCCAGTTTCTCAGCGCTTGCCATAATCGTGAGAATGGTGCGAGGAATCGAGAAGTAAAGGTAACCGACAAATAGCCCCGTCATCGAGTAAGCGAAGACCCAGCGTTCGCCAAACAGCGCCTCGCTTACCGAGGGTATGAAGCCCTGGCGCCCGCCCAGCATAATGACCATGAATCCGATCACGACACCGGGAAAGGCCAAGGGCAACGTCAGCATCGACACGAGAAGGCGGCGCCCGGCGAAGCGATGCCGAGTCAGGAAAACGCCGCTGACCGACGATACGACCAGAGTCACGAGCGTGGTAGCCGCCGCAAGCGAGATCGTTGACCCCAAGCTCGCCAGGTATCGGGGTTCGGTGAGCGCGGCTGTGTAGGCGGACCACCCAAGCGGCCCCGATCCGCCAATCAGAAGCAGACGTGCCAGCGGCAGGATGAAGAATGAGCAGAAAACCACCGCCGCTGGAAGCAGCAACAGCAGCGGGGCCCCGTTCAGCTCAGACGCTCTGCGAGCATCGGCAACATTCATGGTGGCGGATCACGAGGCGGCGCGGTCTCAGCCGATTTCCTTCTGATAGCGATCGGCGATCGCGCGCGATGCTGCCGCGAGCTTGAACACATCCAGCGGCTTTGCGCGCGCGTAGTCGCTTTCAGGAAGGAAGCGCGCGCTTACCTCGGCACTCATCGCTGAGGCAATGACGGGTCTGAGGTAAGCGGCGGCCCAATGGCGCTGGCCCTCGTTACTCAACACAAAATCCAACACCTTGCGGCCGTTGTCGGGGTTGGGGCCGCGTGCAACCAGGCCCATGACGTAGGGCAGCTGTTGGGTGCCCTCGCGAGGAATGACAAACTCGACCGGCGCTTTGTCGGCGTATTTGCCACGATAGGCGTTGAAGTCATAGTCAAGCAGGATCGGGATTTCTCCCGACAGTACCCGGGCATACGACGTCTGGGTGGGCACGACCGGCTGATTCGCCTGGAGCCGTCGGAAGTAGTCGATTCCTGGTCCCAGGTTATCGTAATCGCCGCCTAAGGCAAGGTTTACAGCAATCACACCCACCTGGCCTACCGCGGCGCTTGCAGGGTTGAGATAGCCGACCAGTCCGCGGTACTCGGGTTTCAGAAGATCGGCCCAACTGGCTGGAACCGCCTTGCCGCGCAGGGCCGCACGGTTGACGAAGAGCCCGAGTGTTCCTGAGTGAATGGTGAACCAGTGCCCGTCGGGATCCTTGAGGCCTGCCGGAATCTCATCCCACCGACCTGGCTTGTAGGGCGCAAGGACATCGGCAGCACGCGCCTGTGGGCCGACCTGGCCGCCCAGATACACCACATCTGCGACGGGCTTGGCCCGCTCGGCGATCAGCGCTGCAAGCGACTGGCCAGAGTTCTTGTTGTCGGGCGGTACAACGATCCCGGTGGTCTGCCCGATCAGCCGCAGCATGCCACCCCAGTCTGCCCACTCGGGCGGACAGTTGTAGCAGATTGCTCGGGCGGCCTGTGCCCAGGAGGGACTGACGGAAGCTGTTACCGTGGCTGCGCTGACAGCTGTGACGAATGTTCTACGTTGCATGGAGACCTCCCGACCTTTAGCAAAGAATTGACGCTCAAAGTATCGGAGGGCTCCATGAAGAGACGATGACAAACCGCTCAGGAGGCTACAGCGCTGAAGAATGTTTAACGCGCCCTCAGTAGCGCCTCAACCTCGAGAAGAACAAACTCGTTATCGTCTGCGCGGTTCGGGTCGCGTGACGACGAGAACGGCAGATTGTTATCGTTACCCACGATGATGTGCTTCTGATCGACGATGTCGACGTTCTCAATGGTAAAGAACGGGAATGTCAATACACCACCATTTGAAGGCTTTCGAGCTTTTCTAAGAGGATCCTGAATTTTCATCAGATCCACGAAGCCGATTTTCCGAACGGGACTGTTGACGTTCGAGTCGTTCATTTCAATTTTCACGACACGCTTGAAACGCGCCAGATCGTGAAAGCAGTTAGGCGCAGGCTTAGCATCGGGACAGGCTCGGTCTGACGTACCTTCTCCGTTGTCCCGCTCAATTACGAGAGCCGTGGTTTCATCGATCATGTTGAAGTCGCCGATTGCGGTGGCTCCCGGAGACAACACATACTTCCAGTGACGACCTGTCCACTTTTCCTCGACCACGGAAAACTCCAGAATCCGAAGGACCTGTTGCCCGTCGTGCTTCTCCCAATCCCTGGCGGCGTGATCCCAAAGTGGGCCTTCAAGTAGGCCGTAGAGGAAGCGCCCGTCTTTGCTTGCTGCCAATCCTTCGTAGCCGCGTGAGCGCCCGAGGTTGACATTCGCGGGCATCGCCTGGCCCGGGTTCGGCGCAACGACACGGAAGTGGTCGGGCGACATGACCGGCTTACCATCAGCCATAGTCTCGAACACCGCCTCGACCCGACCGTCCATTGATGCGCGAATCAGATACGGGCCAAACTCCTCGCCGATCCAGAGCTTACCCGCGACGATCTGAAACCCTTCCAGGTCAAAGTCAGCGCCGGTCAGATAGCGCTTGGCGGTTCCCTCGTGAATGATGCGAAAGGGAACCTTCTTGTCGGGGTCATGTAAAAAAACGGTATTGAGTCGATCGACGTTACCGGTCTCCCAATTGATACGGTAGTGAGAAAGAAATAGCGCTGCATCGGGCGAGTTGGCTTTTGTGCCGAATCCATTGTCGGTCAGGACCCAGAAGGTGCCGTCCGCCATCTTTTTTACGCCTGAGTGGCCCTGCACGGGCTGTCCTGCGAAGGGTAACCGCACCCCCGTGGGACGTCCTGCGGATCGACCCTCGAATGTGCTGAGCCGCTCGTTGCGGACCAGGGCATCCGTGAATTTCCCGGATACCTTCAGATCGTCAGGTGCATCGGCGGGCGGGTTGATCACCGTTTGCGCCGGAAGAATCGCATGACCGGCAAGCGTGGCCGTGAATTCGGTTTGGGAGGAGGCGGCGCCGATTGAAACCGCCAGCAGGCTCAGCAGGGCAACTGACTTTATTAGCATCGGAGGCTCCGTAATAACACCAAGGAGCCAACAGTATTGGACGCGGACGTGACACGACGATGACTCGTGTCGACGCTGATTCGTCTGATCGCTCGGAGCGCAGAAGGTGGACAAGCATGCGTGTGACATGTACCTGTCACAAACACGCGATGTACTCACCGCGGTGTCCAACTCGTTTCTCAGGTGTACCAATGCTTATCAAATCGTTTTTGCTTCGTGGCTTCCGATCGCTGATAGTAGGCGCGGGTGTGCTGTTCGCAGCCTCTGCCTCGTACGCGCAGCTCAGTGTCTACATCGTACGGCACGGACAAACCGACTGGAACCTCCAGGGCCGTATTCAGGGCGGTACCGACAACCCTTTGAACTCGACTGGCCGCGAGCAAGCCGCCACGTTAGGGAGGACGTTATCAAACGTTCGGATCGACGCCGTCTACACGAGTTCCCACCAGCGCGCGCGCCAGACAGCGGAAGTGTTCGAAGGGCGGGCGAAGATCACGCAACTGGACGGACTGCGTGAGCGCTTCTTTGGAAAGTTCGAAGGCGCGAGCGATAAGGACCCTGCCATACTGGCGGACTGGAATAAGCGTCGGTTCACGTGGGACGATGCGATGGACGGTGGCGAGACACTGGAAAGCCAGTCGCGTCGCGCGGCCGATGCGCTACAGCAGATTCGCAGCCGGCATCCCGATGGCGGTTCCGTCGTGATAGTGGGTCATGGGGGGATCAACCCACTCCTGGTCTCACACCTGACCGGGATTCCGCCTCAGGAGGGAGCGAGCGCGATCAACCAGGGCAACGACGAAATCTATCGGATCGACATCTCGCGAACGGGCGAGACTCAAATCTGGAAACTGATTCCGCGGACCAAGCTTGGCGAGCTCTAACAGCGAAGCGATACCCTCAGATCAGGCCTGCCCGTTGCCGAGAAAATGTCACGGCAATGGCGCAGGCTGCGTCCCGGGTGAATAAACCCTGTCGAATGTGACCGATCACCTCAGCGGCATTGAGCGCATCGAATCTGCTTACTTCGCCGTCCCTATTCAATGGAATTTCATCAGATCCGACTGAAACTGAAAATACGAATAGCCGTTCGCTGTGCCA
>CAZZKA010000196.1:0-7049 GCA_964654745.1 uncultured Bordetella sp.
AATCGTCGCTTGTATCAATCGTCTTCTGGGAGTCTTGCCGGTTACGGGAATCTTGCCGGCTACTTAAGGGAAAGCCTTGAATAATAACCTGTTTCCCAGCTTTTTCGCAAATCCCGAGGGCGTTAGTTGGATGGGCGGCCGCTCATGAACCTGTTCCGGGCGGCAGCGACAGTGAGCGGCTTTACCCTGTTATCCCGCATTACCGGACTCGCCCGGGAAAACCTCGTCGCAACCGTCTTTGGCGCATCGGCGATGACCGATGCGTTCTTCGTGGCCTTCCGTCTGCCCAATCTGCTGCGTCGGCTATTTGCCGAGGGTGCGATGTCTCAGGCCTTCGTTCCACTGCTGGCGCAGCACCGGGGCGCAGGGGATACGCAGCAGACCGACCGGACCCGGCATTTCGTCAACAGCGTCGCAGGTGCCCTGATCTGGGTTCTGCTTGGCACGACCGTTTTAGGCGTAGCTGGCGCCCCGGTACTCGTCTGGGCCATGGCGTCGGGCCTCGCCGCCGACGCCCAGGCGCATTCGGCGGCAGTATTCATGACCCGGCTGATGTTCCCCTACATCATGCTGATTTCGCTCGTCGCGCTGTCGGCAGGCATCCTTAACACCTGGAAGCGCTTTGCCGTCCCTGCGTTCACGCCGGTTCTGCTCAACCTCGCCGTGATCCTGTCGGCATGGCTGCTGGCGCCACGCCTGGACCCGCCCGTCTACGCGCTGGCAGTCGGGGTGATGCTGGGCGGGGCCCTGCAGTTGGCGATTCAACTACCCGCGCTTGCCCGCCTCGGCATGCTGCCGCGGCCACGCCTCAATCCCTTGGCCGCTTTCGCGGACCGCGACGTACGCGACATGATGCTCCGGATGGGGCCCGCGGTTCTGGCGGTGTCGGTCGCCCAGCTGAGCCTCGTCATCAACACCCACATTGCCTCCCGCCTCGCCCCGGGCTCGGTCTCCTGGGTCTCGTACGGCGACCGCCTGATGGAGTTTCCGACCGCACTGCTCGGCGTCGCGCTGGGAACGGTGCTCCTGCCCTCGCTCGCAGCCGCTCGCGAGAACCAGGAGCCGGCGCGCTACAGCGAGTTACTCGACTGGGGGCTCAAGCTGTGCGTCGTTCTATCGGTGCCTTGCACGGTGGGCCTTGCGCTGATGGCCGAGCCGCTCACTGCCATGCTGTTTCACTACGGCCGCTTTTCCGCTCACGACCTCGAGATGACCCGGCTCGCAGTCCTCGCGTATTCGCTAGGGCTGGTCGGACTGATAGCGGTCAAGGTGCTTGCACCCGGGTTTTACGCGCAGCAGGATATCCGCACACCAGTTCGCATCGCACTTGGCGTGCTGCTCGCCACCCAGATCCTTAACCTCGTCTTCGTGCCATGGCTGCAGCACGCCGGGCTAGCCTTGTCGATTTCGGTCGCAGCCTGGATCAATGCAGTCTTGCTGCTGCGGGGCCTGATTCGGCGGGGCACCTACCAACCCGGCACCGATTGGGCCGCTTTTGCGGCCAGAATAACGCTGGCTGCATTGACCATGGGCGCGGCCCTCGCCTACGCGGTACGGCAAATCGACTGGGTATCCATGCAGGCAAGCCCCTGGCTGAGAATCGGCTGCGGGCTGGGGCTGGTCGGCACGGCCGCAGCGCTCTACCTGGGGGTGCTGCACTTGGCGGGCATCCGCCCACGGCAGTTTTTGCGCCGCGACTGAATCGCAATTGGCGGTGCAGGCCGTCTTCTGAGGAGTCATTGATGCGTATAGCTTTTGTGGGCGGGGGCAATATGGCCAGCGCCCTGATCGGCGGCTTGATCGAGACCTCGGGAGATCAGGCGGTCTCGGTATCGGTTATCGAACCCGTTGCTGCCCAACGCGAAACCCTGGCCGGGAGATATCGGATCGCCTGCCATGCCGCGCCAGATGCGACGGCTCTGGACGCTGATGTGATCGTGCTGGCGGTTAAGCCCCAGCAGATGCGCGAAGCGGCAGAGGCGTGTGCGCCCTTTGCGAGCGACAAACTCGTCATCAGTGTTGCTGCGGGTATTCGAATCACGGATCTGCAGCGCTGGCTGGAGGGTCACGCACGCATCATCCGCGCCATGCCCAACACCCCAGCTCTGATCGGTATGGGGATCACCGGGCTATGCGCCGCAGAAGGGGCTGGAGAGTCAGACCGCACCGCTGCAGATAAGATCCTTCGAGCAGTCGGCGAAACAGTCTGGGTGGCCAGCGAAGATCTGATCGACGCCGTCACCGCAGTGAGCGGCAGCGGTCCCGCCTATGTGTTTCGCTTCATCGAAGCTATCGAGCAGGCCGCCATCGCCGTCGGTTTGCCGCCGGCCGATGCGCGCCGGCTCACCATCGCGACCTTCGTCGGCGCTTCACAACTCGCCGCCCGCTCGAGCGAGCCGCCCGCTGTGCTCCGGGAACGGGTCACCTCCAGGGGCGGGACCACCGCGGCAGCGCTGTCGACCATGGAGGCTGCAGGCCTGGGCGACACGCTAGGGCTCGCAGTGCGAGCGGCCTGCGAGCGAAGCCGCGAGCTCGGAAAATCGTTCAGCTGACTAGCCCAGCAGGACCCCGGCGAAGACGGCAGCGCCGAACCAGTTGTTGTGGTTGAACGCCTTGAAACAGCCTTCTCGCGAACGGTCGCGAATCAGCGTCCAGTGATACCCGGCAATCCCCGCCGCAACGAGCAGGCCGAGGTAGTAGCCGCCACCCAGGGACTCGTGCAATCCCACCCAGGCAAGCAACGCCAGAGTAAGCGCATAGCAGAGCATGATCGCGGCGAGATCGTAGCGGCCGAAGGTGATCGCCGAAGTACGGATGCCGATCTTGAGGTCATCATCACGGTCGACCATTGCATATTCGGTGTCATAGGCGATTGCCCAAAGGATGTTCGCGCCGAGCATCAGCCAGGCCGAAACGGGTACCTCGCCCAAAACAGCTGCGTAGCCCATCGGAATACCGAAACCGAAGGCCACACCGAGGTAGGCCTGGGGAAGGGCAAAGAATCGTTTGGTAAACGGATAGCTCGCTGCGAGCAGCGCAGCGACGACCGCCAAGGCCCAGGTGAGCCGGTTAAAGGGAAGCACCAGCGGCAGCGCACAGAGCGATAACACAACGAAGACGGCGACCGCCTCCCAGGGCGCGATATGCCCCGCAGTCAGAGGCCGATCCCGTGTTCGCTCCACATGCCGATCGAAGTTACGATCGGCATAGTCATTGATCGCGCAACCTGCCGAGCGCATCAGGAGCGTCCCCAGTGAGAACGCAAACACCGTGTACGCATCGGGCCTGCCATCGCTTGCGATGAAGACAGCCCATAGCGTTGGCCATAGCAGAAGCAGCGTGCCGATCGGCCGGTGCATGCGCACTAACCGCCAATAGAGCGCCAGGCGCGAAGCGCCGACCGCGCGGGGGTCGTTAGGATCGATAGCCACGCGCTAGTGTACGGCTCAGTTCATCGCGAGCCCGCCTCAGCCGGACGCACGCAACAGCCCAGTTCGTCGATCCTCCCCGCTCCCCGGCCATCGGACTTCGGAGGGGTGTTACCCACGATCAGTTCGAGCCCGGCGCGCCCTGCGGCGGCGGCCGCATCGACCCTGGCGGGCCCAGGTATAGACAAGCCTGCGGCAACCATTCGCCGAAGGTTGGCTTCGCCGATGCCGCGAACCCGCCGCCGAAGATCGGCGTCATCCCGGAATCGTCCTTCTCGCGTTCGCACCGCTACGATCCTTTGCGCGAGCGCCGGACCGATGCCGCGGATCTGCTCAAGTTCGGCAGCGCTCGCCGCGTTGACGTCCACAGCTGCCGCACTGCGTCGCTGCCGCGAGTCGGCGGCCTGCGGTCTTGACCGGGCACCCGACCCCTTGGGCGGCGGGGTCTGTGAGCGCTGGTCCGCTCCCGAACCGCGGACCGCGCCCGTCACTGCGCCCTGCGCCCGCACTCCATCCGAAAACGAGGATGCGCCGATGACCAGAAACGCGATCAGGCAAGCCGCGGCGATCCGGGCCCACGATACCCAGCCCCCCGAAGCGCATCGGCCTTGCTCGGTTGAGTGGCACGTGCGCACGCTCAGTATTGGCGATTCCATCCAGACATCCGGTATCCGCAGTGGTCGATCCCGGGAACGATCCGGGAATCGGATCGGCATGTCAGCCCGCAAACTCCTCGCTTCGGTCTAGTCGTAACGTCAGGTTGGGGCTTGACCGGCCGCGCCCATCGGCACCGGGCAACCCATGCTACCGGTCAGGCGCTTTCGAGCTCTTCGGCGCGCTGCGGCGCACAAGATTCCCAATGACTGCAGCCCGGGCATTGCCACGCGTACTGACGGGCTCGAAACCCGCAGTGAGCGCACACATAACGCGATTGTCTCTGGGTTTGCGGCCGCAACAGCGCGCGAGCAAGGTCGAGCTCGGCGCGGCCCGCGGACGGCTCGGGGCCCTCAAGTTCCAACGCAAGCAGTCGGTCCAGGCCGGCAAGGCTGGGAACGCGCTGGAGCGCCTTGCGCGCCCAATCGAGCGCATCGGCACGCCCGTCGCGCTCAACCCTGGCATCCAGAACGGTCAGCAGTAACTCGGTCGAGCGCTGTGCACCGATTTGGTTCTCGAGCGTCGCAATCGCCTGCTCGCTGTTTCCCAGGGCCTGCTGCGCAGCGAGCCACTGCCGAGCGCCCAACACAAACCAGCCGGGCTGCTCCAGGCGCAGGCTCTCCCAAACCGAGACGGCCCCCGCTGGATCGCCCAAAGCCATCGCGATCTCGCCGCGCATGAGCGCGACCCGCGGATGCGCGGGTGCCAGCGCCGCAGCGTCATCAAGGTGACCTCGGGCGCTGGCGTGATCGGGCGGACTCCCCATCAATGCCTTGGTCGCCAACTCGCAATGGAAGTGGATCAGGGCCCTGCGGGTAACAGCGGCAGATTCAGCATCGGCGGCAGGAAGCCTCGAGGCTAACCGGATCGCGAGCGGCCAGTCACGGACCAGTTGGGCGATATCGAGCCTGTGCCTTAAAGCAGCATCGGAGCGGTTCGTGCCTTCGAGTTTCAAGAATGCCTGCTCGGCCCGGTCGAGCAGACCTGCCTTCAGAAAATCCAATCCCAACTCGTAGAGCGCGTGCTCACGCACGAGCGGGTCGATCCCCGAGCGGTCGACAAGATTTTGGTGCACACGGATTGCGCGGTCATTTTCACCGCGTTGGCGGAAGAGTTTGGCAAGGGCGAAGTGCAACTCGACCGTCTCAGGGTCAAACCGCACCACATCGACGAACGCATCGATCGCGCGGTCAGGCTGCTCGTTCAGAAGAAAATTAAGTCCTCGGAAATACGCCGCAGGCATATCCTCGGTCGAGGCCGACGAACGCGATTCATGTCGCGCAGCCAACCAGCCCAGCCCAAAAAACAGCGGGAGAGCGAGCAGCCAGACGAGTTCGAATTCCAAAGCCTTCGGTCCGACCGGAGCGGCTCAGACCCCGTAAGGGGGGGCTGGCGGGTTGCCTGATCCCGACGCTGGCACGGGCGAGCGCCCCGGCAGATCGGTTGCTCCCGGGGTCGGTGACGCGGCGGCGCCGCGGGCCTTCAGCTCTTTTCGAAGCGACGCAATCTCGCGCCGCTGGCGGAAAAAACGCGGTACCGATGCAGCAAGACCCACCAGAACGCCGAAAGCCAGCGCTGCCAGAATGACCACCACCAGCGGAGCTCGCCAGACTGTCGCGCCCGGGAAGAGACGGACATCGACAGGCTCGGAATTAGAGAGCGCAAACGCCAGCGCGGCAATGAAGAGCGAGATGTAGACGATCCAGAAAAAGATCCGCATGGGTGACCCGCCCGGCTAGCGATCAGAATAGTTGGAGTGCGTCACGACTGTCCGATCGATCAGCTGCGGCGATCCGACAGGCCGGCGTCGACCTTTTCACGCAGTTCCTTACCCGGCTTGAAGTGGGGAACCCGTTTACCCGGCACCATCACCTTCTCGCCGGATTTTGGATTACGGCCGATCCGCGGCGGACGATGAGACAGCGCAAAACTGCCGAAGCCGCGAATCTCTATTCTGTGTCCCTCGGACAGGGTGCGAGCCATCGCTTCAAGGATCGTGCGTACCGCGAACTCGGCATCCTTGAGAACGAGCTGTGGATACCGTTCGGCAAGACGCGCGATCAGTTCCGAACGGGTCATCTGACCCGTTGGATCACCGTCGGCGGCGAAGGCTTCGCCTCCGACGGCGCCCATCTGGGCATCGTGCTGCATGCCCGGCCCCGATCACTCTTTGGGAGTATCGAGCTTGGCCCGTAACAGCGCGCCGAGGTTGGTCGTACCGCTCGCCGCGCCACTCTCAGCCGCCATCCGCTGCAATGCCTCGGCAGTCTCGACGTTGTCCTTGGCCTTGATCGACAGGCTGATCGAACGGTTTTTCCGGTCGACGTTGATCACCATGGCCTCGACTTCGTCACCTTCCTTGAGGTGGTTGCGGGCGTCATCGACTCGGTCGCGCGAGATCTCCGAGGCGCGCAGATACGCCTCGATGTCGCCATCGAGGTGGACCACAGCACCCCGGGCATCGACTGCACCGACCTTGCCCTTGACCAGCGCGCCCTTTTCATGCGTGGAGGCATAGTTGTTGAAGGGATCGCCCTCGAGCTGCTTGATGCCAAGCGAAATGCGTTCGCGCTCGGTATCGATCGCCAAGACCATGGCCTCGACCTCGTCGCCTTTCTTGAAGTTGCGAACGGCTTCTTCGCCAGGCAGGCTCCAAGAGAGATCCGACAGGTGCACCAGACCGTCGATTCCGCCGGGCAGTCCGATGAAGACGCCGAAGTCGGTGATCGATTTGATCTGACCGCGCACGCGGTCTCCCTTGCGATGATTGTCGGCGAACTCTTCCCACGGATTCGGACGGCACTGCTTCATGCCCAGCGAGATCCGGCGGCGATCCTCGTCGATCTCGAGCACCATGACTTCGGTCTCGTCACCAAGCGCGACCACCTTGCCCGGGTTGACGTTCTTGTTGGTCCAGTCCATTTCGGAAACGTGCACCAGGCCTTCGATGCCAGGCTCGATTTCCAC
>CAZZKA010000197.1:0-7027 GCA_964654745.1 uncultured Bordetella sp.
GATCGACTAGGGTTCGCCAACGGCTCCTCCAAATTGCCAGACTGAGGTGCTGGCTTCGGAGGAATATTAGGCCGCTGAAGGCGGACCCGGCGCGCCGATGCGGGAAAACACTGAGCCCGCTCGAGTTACTTAGGCGCAGAAGGCTCAGCCGCCGCGCTTCATCATGTCGAAAAACTCCTGGTTGCTCTTGGTCTGACGCATCTTGTCGAGGAGGAATTCCATCGCCTCAAGGTCATCCATGTCATGCAGGAGTTTGCGCAGGATCCAGATCTTTTGCAGCAGGTCCGCCTTAATCAGAAGTTCTTCGCGGCGGGTGCCCGACCGGTTGATTTCGATCGCGGGGTAGACCCGTTTTTCTGACATGCGGCGGTTCAGGTGCAACTCCAGGTTGCCGGTGCCCTTGAATTCCTCGTAAATCACTTCATCCATGCGGCTGCCGGTATCAATCAGTGCCGTGGCGATGATGGTGAGCGAACCGCCCTCTTCGATATTGCGCGCCGCGCCGAAAAATCGCTTGGGCCGTTGCAAGGCGTTGGCGTCAACGCCACCCGTCAAGACCTTGCCCGAAGCCGGCACGACGGTGTTGTAGGCGCGCGCGAGGCGGGTGATCGAATCGAGCAGGATCACGACATCGCGCTTGTGTTCCACCAGACGCTTGGCCTTTTCGATGACCATCTCGGCGACCTGCACATGCCGCGTAGCGGGCTCGTCGAAGGTCGAGGCCACGACTTCGCCACGAACCGAACGGCTCATCTCGGTGACCTCTTCCGGCCGCTCATCAATCAGCAGGACGATCAGGGTCACATCCGGGTGATTGGAGGTGATGGCGTGGGCGATGTGCTGCATGAGCACGGTTTTACCGGCCTTGGGCGGGGCGACGATGAGGCCTCGCTGACCTTTGCCGATCGGCGCGATCATGTCGATGATCCGCCCCGTGATGTTTTCCTCGGCGCGGATGTCGCGCTCGAGCACCATGGGCTTATTGGGATGAAGCGGGGTCAGATTTTCGAAGAGGATCTTGTTCTTCGAGGCCTCGGGCGGCTGATCGTTGATCTTGTCGACCTTGACGAGCGCGAAGTACCGCTCGCCATCCTTGGGTGTTCTGACCTCACCCTCGATCGAATCGCCGGTATGCAGGTTGAAGCGCCGGATTTGCGACGGGGAAATATAAATGTCGTCGGTACTGGCGAGGTAGGAGGTTTCGGGGGAGCGAAGGAAACCAAATCCGTCGGGAAGTACCTCGAGCACGCCATCGCCGAAGATCGTCTCGCCGGTTTTTGCCTTGCGTTTGAGGATCGCAAACATCAGCTCCTGCTTGCGCATGCGCTGAGGGTTCTCGATCTCCAGGCCGGTGGCCATTTCAATCAATTGGGAGACGTGGAGAGCTTTCAGATCGGACAAGTGCATGGATGAACAGACCCTATGCGATGGAGTGTGGGCTGGCCGACAGCCGGCAGTAAAGCCGGAGGTGTGGTGCGACGGATGACTGGCAGTGGAGTCGGGGCGAACAGGCGGAAGGAAAAGATGAACCGGTGGAGGCGAATTGGCTTCCAATCAGGTGGAATCAATTCACAAACGGCGATTGGGCAAACTCGGCAGCATGGCGGGCGCCTGAGGCGCCACGGGTCCCGAACGGATCAAAGCTCGGACGGAATGCTGCCGGGAGAAAGGCGGAGCGCTCGAAAAAGAGCCCCGCACTCTTTAGAGATTACCTCTATCAGAGGTGGTTGTCCAGAAAGAGCGTCAATTGTGACTTGGACAGCGCCCCAACCGAGGTCCCTATCACCGCTCCGTTGCGAAACAGCATCAGTGTCGGGATCCCGCGCACGCCAAAGCGCTGGGCGATCGCCTGATTGTCATCAACGTTGACCTTTGCAACCTGAACCTTGCCGGCGTAATCGCGGCTCACCTCTTCCAGGACCGGGGCGATCATGCGGCAGGGACCGCACCACTCTGCCCAGTAGTCCACTAGTACGGGCACGTCAGACTTGAGAACGTCCTGATCGAAACTCGAATCGGACACCTGCTTGATGCTGCTCATGAAGACTCCTGATGGGGCCGGTCCGAGCCGTGGCGCGCTCGGCGCGCGTCTGGTCGGTGCTTGGGGCCGGAAATTCAAACATAGCACAGGGCGGCAGACCGAAGATTGCTGATAGTAGAATGGGCTCGGGCGGGCCCCCCCGCATCGCGGCGTGGTCAACCTGGTCAGGTCCGGAAGGAAGCAGCCACAGCCATTCCCCGTGAGTGCCGGGGTCCCGGCTCGCCCAGGACCCAGGGCCCTCGCCCCGGGTAGGTTGTTTCCCCTTGAGTATTTGGGCGCGAGTGGTCGCGTTTTAGTTATGAGCCATCTGGTGCTCGCCCGGAAGTGGCGGCCGCGGGATTTCGAGACCTTGGTCGGTCAGCAGCATGTTGTCCGGGCGCTTACCCACGCCCTTGCGACGCAGCGACTCCACCACGCTTATCTGCTCACCGGTACCCGCGGGGTAGGTAAAACAACGATCGCCCGGATCCTCGCCAAGGCGATCAACTGCGAGTCGGGTCCGACGCCAAAGCCCTGCGGGCGTTGCGCCGCGTGTACGGGCATCGATTCGGGTCGTTTCGTCGACTACATCGAAATGGACGCTGCATCGAACCGCGGCGTCGACGAGATGACCCAGCTCCTTGAAAACGCCGTCTACTCGCCCGCCTCGGCCCGGTACAAGGTCTATGTGATCGACGAGGTCCACATGCTGTCGACGCATGCGTTCAACGCGATGCTCAAGACTTTGGAGGAGCCCCCGCCGCACGTGCTCTTTGTCCTGGCGACAACGGACCCCCAGAAAGTTCCGGTCACTGTCCTGTCGCGTTGTCTGCAATTCAATCTGCGCAACATGGTGCCGCAGGCGATCGCCGATCATCTGGCGCGGGTCCTGGAGGCGGAGTCCGTAGGCTTCGAGGCCGGTGCGCTCGCTCTGCTTGGGCGATCGGCGGGGGGGAGCATGCGCGATGCCCTGTCGCTGCTCGATCAGGCGATCGCGTTCGGCGGTGGCTGCGTCGAGGAGGCTGCGGTACGCGAGATGTTGGGCGCAGTTGATCAGGCGTGGCTCGAGGACATCATGGCTGCGCTTGCCGCGGGCGATGGTCCGCGCCTGGTGGGACTGGCGGACAGAATGGCCGAAGTCAGCACGCCGTTCGAGCGAGTGCTCGAGGATCTCGCCCGAATGATCCATCGGATTGCTCTGGCTCAGGCTGGCGTGACACCCGATCGGGATTCTGCAGGCTCGATTTCCGAGTTCGCATCGATGTTTGCCCCCGAGGATGTTCAAGCCTTCTATCAGATCGTTGTGCACGGCGCGAGGGATCTGCCCTTGGCGCCCGACCCCCACGCCGGGTTTTCGATGCTGCTGCTTCGCCTGCTCGCCTTCCGCCCGCTTGCCGGGGTGGGCGGCGCGGGCCTGCCGTCAGACGCTGCGCCGGTGTCGGGCCCACAGAGCTCTGTCGCGGGAGGAGCCGCGGCGCAGGCGCTCGCGGCGCTCAAGTCGGCGGCGGGCACCCGATCAGAGCGGGGCCGCAGCGGCGTGGAGACCCGGTCCGCGTCATCGCCTAAGGCTGCGATCGCGCCGCCGGTAGGGTCGGGCATGCCGCAGTCTGCGCCGTCGAACGCTCCCCCGCCCGCGCTCCCGGTGACCGCGCCCCAGGTATCCGCGCCCCAGGTATCCGCGCCCCAGGTATCCGCGCCCCAGGTATCCGCGTCCCAGGTGTCCGCGTCCCAGGTGTCTGCGTCCCAGGTGTCTGCGTCCCAGGTGTCTGCCCTCAAAGCGTCCCCGGCCCAGGGCTCTGCGGGCGCAGCGCTCGACTTTGATGGGGACTGGCCCGCGCTTGCGCGCGCGCTTGGCGCAACCGGACTGATCGGGCAATTCATGTCCCAGAGCGAACTGGTCGGCTTCGACGGGGACCGGTTGAACCTCAGGGTTCCGATCAAGCCACTTGCCGAACCCGCTACCGTTGCCCGGGTTCGTGATCGGCTCGCGCAGCACTTCGGCAGGCCAGTGAGACTTCAGGTCGAGGTCGGTCGTGTCGCTGGCGTCACGGCCGCCAGCCAGGACGAACTCGCCCGCAGCCGCAAGCTCGAAGAGACCCGCGAAGCCATGGAAGCGGATCCCTTCGTCAAAACCCTGGTCGCCGATTTTGGCGGCCGCATAGTGCCCGAATCGGTGAGCCCGCCGAACGGACCGAGCTGACTGATTGCCGCAGACACCCGAGGAGACGCAGACCATGATGAAAGGACAACTGGCAGGCCTGATGAAACAGGCGCAGCAGATGCAGGACAACCTGAAGCGGGTTCAGGAGCAGCTCGCATCCGTGGAAGTCGAGGGCCAGTCTGGCGCCGGACTGGTCAAGGCGGTGGTGACCTGCCGCAATGAGGTACGACGTGTGACCATCGACCCCAGCCTGCTCGCCGACGACCGCGACATGCTCGAGGATCTGGTGGTGGCAGCGGTGAACGACGCGCTGCGCAAAGCCGAACAGACGTCCTCGGAAAAAATGGGTTCAGTGACAGCCGGCATGCCTCTGCCTCCCGGTTTCAAGATGCCGTTCTGAGCCGCAGAACCACCGATGCCAAGCAGCAAGGGGATCGCGGCGCTCGAGCGGCTGACGAGCGCATTACGCCGCCTGCCGGGAGTGGGGCCGCGTTCGGCTCAGCGACACGCGTTCTATCTCCTGCAACATGATCGCGAAGGCGCAGCGCTCTTGGGCGAGGCACTTGGCGAAGCGCTGCAACGGATTCGCCACTGCGCGCGCTGCAATACTTTCAGCGAAAACGAACTCTGTGATACCTGCGCATCGACTCGCCGTGACCCCTCTTTGCTATGCGTAGTCGAAACGCCTGCCGATCAGCTCATGGTCGAGCAGACGCTGGCCTTCAACGGTCTTTATTTTGTATTGATGGGAAGGCTCTCTCCGCTAGAGGGAGTCGGCCCGCGCGACCTCAATTTCGAGCGACTGCTCAGCCGCGCAACCGACGGTGTGGTGCGCGAGGTCATCCTTGCGACGAACTTCACCCATGAGGGAGAGGCGACAGCCCACACCATCGCCGAGATGCTGAGGGCGCGCGGCCTTTCGGTCAGCAGGCTCGCGCGGGGCGTACCGGTCGGTAGCGAGCTCGAGTATGTCGATCCGGGTACCATTGCTCAGGCGCTGCGCGACCGGCGCGGCGTCACCGACTGAGCGAGCCTCACGAGGTCGTTCACACACTGCGAGCGCCTGAGGCGTGTCAGTCGGACTGCTTGTTGATCAACGATTTTTTTTAATCCCGCCTGGTGTCTTGCGGCCTGGGCCTTTGCCGATTCCTGCTATGACAGACTCCTCATCCCATCATGACCAGGATCGCAGTTCGTCACCATCGGGGCCGATGGCGCTCGAGGGACTGCGCGTACTCGAACTCGGACAACTGATCGCGGGTCCATTCGCTGCGCGCCTGTTCGCGGAATTCGGCGCGGATGTCATCAAGGTCGAGCCGCCCGCTCGCCCGGGAGCCGAGGGAGGTGACCCGCTCAGAAAGTGGCGCAAGCTCCACCCTGACGATCCGTCGGGAACTTCGCTCTGGTGGTCGGTGCAGGCGCGCAATAAACGCTCGGTCACCATCGATCTGCGGCAGGCTGAGGGTCAGCAGATCGTTCGAGACCTCGCGGCACGCGCGGATGTGGTGATAGAAAATTTTCGTCCGGGCGCGCTTGAAAAATGGGGCCTGGGATACGAAGCGCTCGCGGCCGACAATCCAGGCCTGATACTGGTGCGGCTGTCCGGTTATGGCCAGACCGGGCCGTATCGGGACCGGCCGGGTTTCGGGGCGATTGCCGAGTCGATGGGCGGCATGCGCTATGTGACCGGTTTCCCCGACCGGCCGCCGGTGCGCATGAACCTCTCCATTGGCGATTCCATCGCGGCCTTGCATGCGGTCGTGGGCGCTCTGGCGGCGTTGCAGGCTCGCCAGCGGACCGGCCGAGGCCAGGTCGTGGATGTTGCGCTCTACGAAGCGGTATTCAATCTGATGGAAAGCTCGCTCCCGGAATTCGACCGCTACGGCGTGGTTCGCGAGCGCACGGGTACCAACCTGACCGGTATCGTGCCGTCCAACACTTACCCTACGGCAGATGGGCGGCATATCGTGATCGGCGGCAACGGCGATTCCATCTACAAAAGGCTGATGCGGGCGATCGGTCGCGCTGATCTCGCCGACGATCCTGCACTCGCCAACAATGCGGGTCGCGCGTTGCGGGCCACCGAGATCGACGAGGCGATTGCCGCATGGTCGCGAACCTGCTCGCTTGATCAGGCGCTTGAGATCATGGAGGCGGCCGAAGTGCCAAGTGGCCGCATCTACAGCATCGAGGATATCGTGCGAGATCCGCAATATCGCGCGCGCGGAATGATCGAGGAGACAAGGCTCGGTGACGGTTCGCCTCTCAAGGTGCCTGCAGTCGTGCCCAAGCTTTCGGCGACGCCGGGGGGTACGCGCTGGCTCGGCCCGAATCTGGGCGAGCATACCGATGCCGTGCTCGCGGACCTGGGCTATGACGCCGGGCGCATCGAGCGACTGCGTGCCTCGGGCGTCATCTGATCAGTTTCGACAGGGAGAAGGACATGCGATTCCCGGCTATCGAATTCGTGGCCTTGCACGGCCGTAAACTCGCCGTTGCCGCCGGTTTGGTCGCGGGCCTGATGGCCGGTCTGCACGTGACGCTGAGCGGCTTTGGCGCGCTGGTCGTTGTACCGGCCTCCATGCTTTGCGGGCTGGTGTGTTGGGGGCTCGCGCGTCTGGGCGCCGAGGTGATCGAGCTGCTCGCCGAAGCCTTGATGCCGCACTGATTGGCTCCACTGATTGGCGGCATTGAGCGGCGGCATTGAGCGGCGGCATTGAGCGGCGGCATTGAGCGGCGGCACCAGGTTTCCGCTCCGGGCGAAGTTTCGCGTCAGCGCTTGACGTTGCCACCCGTCCCGCGCTCCTCCGAGTCGGGACGGGGGGGGGGCCGATGCTATGGTGCGC
>CAZZKA010000198.1:0-7006 GCA_964654745.1 uncultured Bordetella sp.
GAGATCGATGCGCGCGAGTTGGCATTCTTGAGATCATGAATCAGTTGTGCAAGATCTTCGATCGAATAGATGTCGTGGTGCGGCGGCGGCGAGATCAGGCCGACGCCGGGAACGGAGTAACGAAGCTTGCCGATATAGTCGGAGACCTTGTGGCCTGGCAGCTGCCCTCCCTCCCCGGGTTTAGCGCCCTGTGCCATCTTGATCTGGATCTGGTCGGCACTTGCCAGGTACTCTGCGGTGACACCGAAGCGCCCCGATGCTACCTGCTTGATTTTCGAGCGCAACGAATCGCCCGCCTTGAGTGCGATGTCGGACTCGATGCGGTCGTGGCCGATGATCTTGCCCACTGTATCGCCATCCTTGACGATGGGCTTGCCCGCGCGCATCTCGGCGCGATAGCGCATCTCATCCTCACCGCCCTCGCCCGTGTTGGACTTGCCGCCGATCCGGTTCATGGCGATTGCAAGCGTGGTGTGCGCCTCGGTGGAAATCGAGCCAAGCGACATCGCACCGGTCGCAAAACGCTTGACGATTTCGGCAGCGGGCTCGACCTGGTCGAGCGGGATCGCCTGGCGCCCGTCAAAGCGGAACTCAAAGAGCCCGCGAAGCGTCATGTGCCGCGCGCTCTGGTCGTTGATGAGTTGGGCGTATTCACGGTAGGTGCTGAAACTGCCCGCGCGCGTCGCGTGCTGAAGCTTGGCTATCGAATCGGGCGTCCACATGTGGTCCTCGCCGCGAATCCGGTAGGCGTATTCGCCACCCGCATCGAGCGCGTGGGCCAGAACCGGGTCGGCGCCAAAGGCCGCCTGGTGAAGGCGCAGCGCCTCTTCGGCAACCTCGAAAATTCCGATGCCCCCCACCTTGGTCGCGGTACCGGAAAAGTAGCGATCGACGAATTTATCTGACAGACCGATTGCTTCGAATATCTGCGCGCCGCAGTAGCTCATGTAGGTGGAGATGCCCATCTTGGACATGACCTTCATCAAGCCCTTGCCGATCGCCTTGACGTATTGCTTGATCGCTTTTTCCGGACCCATGTCGCCGGGCAGACCGCGCGCCATATCGGCGAGCGTCTCCAGTGCGAGATAGGGATGGATCGCCTCGGCGCCGTAGCCCGCAAGGAGCGCGAAGTGATGCACCTCGCGAGCCGAGCCGGTCTCTACAACTAGACCCGCCGAGGTTCGCAGCCCCCGGTCGATCAGGTGCTGATGGATCGCGCTCGTGGCCAGAAGCGCGGCGATCGCCACGCGCTCAGCGCCGATCGCGCGATCGGAAACAACCAGAATATTGTTCCCCGAACGGACTGCGTCTTCGGCCTCCGCGCAAAGCGATGCAATCCTCGCTTCGATGCCCTCGGCTCCCCAGGCGACCGGATAGGTGATGTCGAGCGTGTAAGCGCGGAACTTATCGCCGGTGTAGTGCTCGATGTGACGGATCCTCGACATCTCATCGAAGTCAAGAATAGGCTGGGAAAGCTCCAGCCGGATCGGCGGATTGATGTTATTGAGGTCGAGAAGATTGGGCCGCGGCCCGACGAAAGACACGAGCGACATCACCATCTGCTCGCGGATCGGGTCGATCGGCGGATTGGTGACCTGCGCGAAAAGCTGCTTGAAGTAATTGAACAGCGGTTTGCTTTTGCCCGAGAGCACCGCGAGCGGCGAGTCGTTGCCCATCGACCCCACGGCCTCTTCGCCTGAGACGGCCATTGGCGTCATCAGGAACTTGAGATCCTCCTGCGTGTAGCCAAAGGCCTGCTGGCGGTCGAGCAGACTGACCGAGGGAGCAAGCGCGCTGCGGTCGGCCTCGATATCGTCGGGGAGGGACCCGATTTCATCGAGTTTGATGCGGATGGCCTCGATCCATTCGCGATAGGGCTTGCTGTTGGCGAGCTGCGATTTCAACTCCGCATCATCGATGATGCGGCCCTGCTCGAGATCGATCAGAAACATCTTGCCGGGCTGCAGACGCCATTTCTTGACGATGCGGCTCTCCGGTATGGGCAGCACGCCCGATTCCGAGGCCATGATCACCATGTCGTCGTCAGTCACGCAGTAGCGCGCCGGTCTCAGTCCGTTGCGATCGAGCGTCGCACCGATCTGCCTGCCATCGGTGAAGGCAATCGCGGCCGGTCCGTCCCAGGGCTCCATCATCGCGGCGTGAAATTCGTAGAAAGCACGCCGCTTGGCATCCATCAGCGAATGCTGCTCCCACGCCTCCGGAATCATCATCATGACCGCCTGCGCGATCGGGTAACCCGCCATCACCAGGAGTTCCAGGCAGTTGTCAAACGTTGCGGTATCCGATTGTCCGGCGTAAACCACCGGGTAGAGTTTGGCCAGATCGCCTTCGAGCACCGCCGAGCGCATCACGCCCTCGCGCGCGCGCAGCCAGTTGTAATTGCCTTTAACCGTATTGATCTCGCCGTTGTGCGCCACCATGCGATAGGGATGGGCAAGCGGCCACTCCGGGAAGGTGTTGGTCGAAAAGCGCTGGTGAACGAGTGCAAACGCCGAGACGACGCGCGGATCCTGCAGATCCTTGTAGTACTGCACTACCTGTCCGCAGAGCAGCAGCCCCTTGTAGACGATGGTGCGCGCCGACATCGACGGCACGAAATACTCCTTGCCGTGCGCGAGCGCGAGTTTTTGGATCGCATGGCTGGCCATCTTGCGGATCACATAGAGCTTGCGTTCGAGCGCATCGGTCACCATGACGTCCGGGCCGCGCCCGATGAAGACCTGGCGGATCACCGGTTCTTTGGCCTTGACCGTGGGCGACATCGGCATCGCGGCATCGATGGGCACATCGCGCCAACCCAGCAGAATCTGGCCCTCAGCGCGTATCGCCCGGGTCATTTCCTGCTCGCAGGCCAGACGCGAGGCATGTTCCTTGGGAAGGAAAACCATTCCCACACCGTATTCGCCGGCGGGCGGAAGCGTTACGCCCTGCGCGGCCATTTCCTCTCGCAAGAACTGATCGGGAATCTGGATCAGCATGCCCGCGCCATCGCCCATCAGGGGGTCGGCTCCGACCGCGCCACGATGATCGAGGTTGCATAGGATCTGCGAACCCTGCTCGATGATGCGATGGCTCTTGCGGCCCTTGATATGGGCAACGAAACCCACGCCGCATGAGTCATGTTCGTTCGCAGGATCGTAGAGACCCTGCGCCTCGGGGCGGCTGCTCAACGATTCGGTTGGCGCCGCGGACGACGAATCGGACTGCATGCTGATCGAGTCGGACTTCATGACACACTCCAGGGCTACCGGCCAAGGTCGGGGCTGAACCGACCGCCGCAAGCCAGACACTCGGCGCTGCTGCGGATCGGGCAGCGCCACGGGGAATCCCCCAAAACACCCGGATCCCTGCCGGCCGGCGGACGGGCCCACCCCGGCTCGCGGGGTAAGACCGCGGCGGGGCGACGCCATCGGGGCGCCCTTGATGCAGCGCAGCAGACACCCCCGAACCGTCGCCCGGCAAGCCCGCCCTGGCGCTGCGCCCGCCTCCTCGGAGACAGGCCATCAGGGCCGGTGGGACACCGGAATTGTCGCGACGCACAAAACCAGCTGTTTTTTGCGGTCGAACTTTAAAGTATACCTTCGCGCCCTGGCTCGGCCGCATTACTGCCAGAGCGCACTCGGACTAGTGCCCTCGCGGCCTCTATGGAGTGCGCCGAAGATGGGGCGCCGCGCCGGGCAAGGCCAGCCCGAGCCGGGGGCTCAGCGCTCGCTGCAATGCGCAAGCGTCGCCTTTACCGCTTCGACGGGCGCCTCGCGCAGCAGCGCCCGGCCCAGACCGTTCAGCAGGACGAACTTGGGCACGCCCTGCCGGGCCTTCTTGTCCACGCTCATGAGTTCGATGTAGCGCTCGGCAGGCCATGCCGGCCCTTTGACTGGCAGGCCCGCCGCGGCAACCGACTCCCGGATTCGGGTAACCACGCCGGCATCGATGAGGCCAAGCCGGCAGGAAAGATCGCTTGCCATCACCATGCCGGCACCGACCGCCTCCCCGTGCAGCCACTGACCATAGCCTGCTCCGGCCTCGATCGCGTGGCCAAATGTATGCCCGAAGTTGAGAATCGCCCGCAGGCCCGACTCGCGCTCGTCGGCGCCCACCACCTGGGCTTTGATTTCACAGGAACGGAGCACCGCCGCGGCCAGGGCCTCGCCGTCGCCGGACCTGAGCTTGGCCATGTCGCGCTCGAGCGCGCTGAGGTACCGGGGATCGGCGATCGCGCCGTGTTTGAGCATCTCGGCAAGGCCCGCTGAGAGCTCGCGCGGCGGCAGGCTCGCCAGGGTTTCGGTATCGGCGAGCACCAGCCTCGGCTGGTGAAACGCGCCGATCATGTTCTTGCCAAGCGGATGATTGATCGCGGTCTTGCCGCCCACCGAAGAGTCGACCTGCGCGAGTAACGTGGTCGGCACCTGAACGAAATCGACGCCTCGCTGATAGGTCGCCGCAGCAAAGCCCGCCATGTCGCCCACCACCCCGCCGCCCAGAGCGATGATCAGGCAACGCCGGTCAAAGTGCGAGGCGAGGCGCGCGTCGAAAATCAGGTTGAGCGAGTTCCAGTCCTTGTGCTGCTCGCCCTCGGGAAGTCTGACGGTGAGGGCATCGGCTGCGCCCTCAAGCGCCCCGCTGAGCCGTTGCCCGTACAGGCCATCGACGCGCGCATTGGTTACCACGGCCACCTGCCTGCCTTGGACCAGATCGGTGAGCGCCCGGTTATCGCGGATCACGCCCGGGCCGATGATGATCGGATAGCTGCGATCGCCAAGCGCAAGATCAAGGGTGTGCGCAGTCATGCGGGTCCTGTGGAGAGGCAGTAAGCTCGGGTCGGCGCAGGTCATCGGGGAGCGCCGCCGCAATGTCGGCCACGGCCCGCTCGACCGGCTGACGCCCTGTCGTTATCACCAGGTGCGCGGTTTCGCGATAAAGCGGATCCCGATGGGCAACCAGCGCCTCGATACGGGCGCGGGGATCGGAGGTACGCAGAAGCGGCCGTCCCCGATCGCGCCGCAGCCGATGCCACAGGTCGGCAACACCAGCCTGCAGGTAAACGACAAAGCCGTCGCGATGCATGAGCGCGCGACTGGCCGGATCGAGCACCGCCCCGCCGCCCGTAGCCAGTACGCACCCGGATGGCTGAACCAGTTCGCTGATGAGTTGCGCTTCGCGGCGGCGAAAGCCCGCCTCGCCTTCCAGTTCGAAAATCGTGGAGACCGGTACACCGCAACGCTGCTCGAGCATGGTGTCGGCATCGACGAACGGCCGCCCGAGCAGGAGCGCCAGCCGCTTGCCGACCGTCGACTTGCCCGAACCCATCATGCCGATCAGAATGAGATTGCGCACGGTGACGATTAAATCAGAAAAGCCGGCCGTATAATTTCCGATTGCCTTTGCGCCCGATCCTCCCACCCGCAAACGGGGCGCCCGCTGCGCATGAACCGTCGAAATCCGCCGTCTGCGAGGACTCCCGCTCCCCACCCGCCCGCGCGCGGCTCGTGGTGGAGGCGCCTGCTCGTCATCCTCGCGCTCGCGCCGTTCGTGGCGGCTGCGAGCGTGGCGATGATCGGTTCGCTCGCCACGCTGCTCATCAACGACAGACTGCCTCCGCTCGACTCGCTGCTCGACTACAAGCCCCGTATCCCGCTTCGCATCTACAGCGCCGACGCTGTGCTGATAGGCGAATTCGGCGAAGAGCGGCGTACCTTCGTGCGCATCCAGGATGTGCCGGAGGTGATGAAAAACGCCATTGTCGCAGCCGAAGATGCGCGGTTCTTCGAGCACGTGGGCATCGATCTGATCGGGGTAGCGCGCGCCGCCGTGGTCAATCTCCTGTCGGGCGGAACCGAGCAGGGCGCGAGCACGATCACCATGCAACTCGCCCGCGAGTTCTTCCTTTCGCCTGAGCGCACCTACACGCGCAAGATCGTTGAGATCCTGATCGCGCTGCGCATCGAGGAAACCCTCACCAAGGAGCAGATCCTCGAGCTCTACATCAATCAAATCTTTCTGGGTAAGCGCGCCTATGGGTTTGCGGCTGCGGCTCAGACCTATTTCGGCAAGCCGCTCGCCGAGCTGAGCGCTGCGCAGGCCGCGATGCTCGCCGGCCTGCCCAAGGCGCCGTCGCGATTCAACCCTATGGTCAACCCGAAACGGGCGACCGAAAGGCAGCGCTACATTTTGCGCCGCATGCGCGATGCCGGTTTTCTAAACGACGCGCAGTATCAGGCCGCGCTCGACGAGCCGCTTCGTCTGGCCAAGCCCCGGCAGGAGCTCCTCCCGCTTGCTCCGCACGCCGCTGAGATGGCGCGCCAGCTTGCCTGGGAGCAGTTTCGTGAAGACACCTACTCAGCCGGTATCGTTGTTCACACCACACTGATCGCGTCGGAGCAGCGCGCAGCCAATGCGGCGGTTCGTGCCGGCATCCTCGAGTACGACCGCCGCTACGGCTACCGTGGCCCCGAATCGCAGCTCGATCTTGCGACCAATGCGCGGCGGGCCGAAGAGCAGATCGAAACCGCGCTCGGAGAGGCCGATGATGTCGAGGAGTTTCTGGCTGCAGTGGTGCTCCAGTCGAGCCCGGGCAGGGTCGTTGTCTCACGCGGGCGTAGCGCTGCGCCGATCACGATTCAGGGCGAGGGGCTTCGATTTGTCACCAACGCGCTCACCGACCGTACCGCACCGGCCCGTCGGATTCGCCGCGGCTCGCTGATCCGCATCATCGAAGTCCGCAGCGGTCAGTACGAAATCACCCAGCTGCCCGAGGTCGAAGCCGCGCTGGTGGCGATCAGTCCAGGCGACGGCGCGGTCCGCGCGATGGTCGGCGGCTTTGATTTTTCGCGCAACAAGTTCAACCGCGTGACGCAGGCCTGGCGGCAGCCCGGATCGAGCTTCAAGCCCTTCATTTTTTCCGCGGCACTCGAGCGCGGCTTTCTCGCCAGCTCGATCATCAATGATGCCCCCGTGCAGATTGATCCGCGCCGTACCGGCAACCAGC
>CAZZKA010000199.1:0-6981 GCA_964654745.1 uncultured Bordetella sp.
GATGGGGACTGCCAACCCCGCGCCAGCGAGATTGCAAGCCGCGATCGCAAAAATCGGCCCGAGCATCCACGGCAGCGGCGCGCGCAAGAGCGCAAAGAGTCCGCCCCCGGCAGCGCCAACCAGGAGGGCGTACAAGGCACGACGCAGTGTGATTGCTCGGGCCCCAGGTACCTTGTTGCCTGGCCGCGCAGGATTCATCTCAGCGCCTGGGGTCGAATGCGTCGCGCAATCCATCGCCAAACAGGTTGAAGGCGAGGACCGTCAGAAAAATAGCGAATCCTGGAAAGATCGCCATCCAGGGCGCCTGGGTGAGGAAACGCTGCGCGGTGTTGAGCATCGACCCCCAGCTCGGCGACGGCGGTTGCTGGCCAAGACCCAGAAACGAGAGACTTGCCTCAGCGATGATCGCCGCAGCGATAGCAAGCGTCGCCTGCACCATGATCGGCGGCAGGATATTGGGGAAAATATGTCTGAGGAGAATCCGAGCAGGTGGGTTACCTACCGCGCGTGCGGCTTCGACCCAGTCCTCCGAACGCGCCGCCAGCACCTGACCTCGCGCAAGTCTTACAAAGATCGGGGTAGCGGTGATACCGATCGCGATCATCGCATTCCCAAGGCTCGGTCCCAGGAAGGCAGCCAACGCAATCGCCAGGATCAGAAACGGCACAGCCAGCATCGCATCGGTGAGGCGGCCAACCAGGATATCGAACCAGCCACCCACGTAACCCGCGAGCATGCCAAGCGGCACTCCGACCCCAACCGCGATCGCTACAGCAATAACACCGGCCGAAAGCGATGCGCGGGCGCCCCAGATCACCCTCGATAACAGATCACGACCCACTTCGTCAGTGCCGAACCAGTGGGCTGCGCTTGGCGCCTTGCGCACCAGCGACCAGCTCGTTGCAATCGGATCGTAGGGCGCGATCCACGGGGCAAAAAGTGCCAGTAACAGCATGAAACCGAGGACCACCCCGCCAAACAGAGCGGCTGGTCGCCGGGAAAAAACCCGCCAGATTTCGCGCCCCGCACTCATCCCCTGAGCCTCGGGTTGACAAGCACGTACAGAACGTCGGCCAGCAGATTCAAAAGAACATAAACGGTCGCAGTGATCAGTACGACGCCCTGAACTACCGCGTAGTCTCGATTAAAGACCGCATCGACAATCAGCTTGCCAAAGCCTGGTACCGAGAAAACCTGTTCGGTAAGTACCGCGCCCGACAGTAAGGTGCCGAACTCCAGCGCACCGAGGGTGATGACGGGCGTGAGGGCATTGCGAAGCGCGTGCCTCAGCACGACGGCCCGCTCGCGTAAGCCTTTGGCGCGGGCCGTGCGCACATAGTCCGCCGACAGCGCTTGCAACATTGCCGACCGGGTATGCCGCATCAATACAGCGGCAATGGCATTGCCCAGTACGAAAGCGGGCATGACCGTGGTCGCCAGGGATTGGCCAAGATCTTCGAATGGACTTACCCATCCCGAGGCAGGCAGCCAGCCAAGCTGTACCGAGAACAGAAAGATCAGCAGAATGCCCAGCCAGAAGTTAGGCGTTGAAATACCCCAGAGCGCAAAAAGATTCGCCCCGGTGTCCCACAGGCTGCCCTTTTTCACGGCAGAGAGGATCCCCGCGGGGATACCAATCAGCAGCGCAAAGATCATCGCCATCGACGCAAGCTGCAGCGTGACCGGTAGCTTGTCGGCGATCAGCGAAGCAACCGGCTGCTTGATGCGCATCGATTCGCCGAGATCGCCCTGCAGCACGCCGCCGATCCAATGCAGATACTGCACAGGAAGAGGTTGATCGAGCCGGTACTGCTTGCGGATCTGCTCGATCACCTCGGGGTCTTTCTCCTCGCCCGCCATCACGAGCGCCGGATCACCAGGCAATAGCTGCTGCAGCATGAAGATCATCACCGACACCAGAAACAAGGTCGGGATCAGCTGCAGCAGTCGTCGCGGAAGAAAGGAAAGCATCGCCAGGAGGTCGGGTGAACGACGGGCCGGTCAATCCAAACAACACCGGTTCAGGAAGGACCCGAGCCGCGACGAACCGCCGCAGCCAGGTCGTTCCGGTCAGCGTCCGAGCTTGAGATCGGTGACGCGGATCAAACCGTCCGGCATCACTTTGAAACCCTCCAGCCTCGGAGAGTGCGCAAACAGCAATGCTCGGTGATACAGATAGAGAACCGAGCCCTCGTTCAGCCAGCTCCGCGCGACCTGCTCGTACAGCGCCTTTCGCTCGGTGACCGCAGTCACAGTCCTCGCTTTATCGAGCAAACCATCGAGTTCGGCGCTGCAATACCGACCGTAGTTGAGCGGACCCTTGCAAGAGGCAAATGAGTAGATGTTGCCATCCGGGTCGGTCCGGCCGCTCCACGCGAGCATGTAGAGCTGGAAATTTCCCTTCTCCGCCTCGTTCAGCGAGGTGGCGAATTCGGTCACACGAATCTTGAGGTCAAAGCCCGCCTCGGCTGCCATCGACTGCATCACTTCGGCGACCGCACGTGTCTCGGGATTGTTCGGGACCATGAAATCAAGCGCGAGCGGCGTCGTGACACCCGCTTCCTTGAGAAGCGCCCGCGCCCGCGCCACATCCCGCTTAGGCGTCGCAAAGGCTGACTGGTAGTAAGGGTTGCTTGGGCTCACCCACTGGTTGTTGACAGTGTTGATGCCGTTGAAGACGACCTTATTGATGGCATCGCGATCGAGAGACAGCTCCAAAGCCCGCCTCACCCGCGCATCTTTGCCGAGCGGATTATTAGCTTTTTCACCGTTAGTGAGATTGATCGTGATGCCCTGATAGCCCAGCTCGGTACCGGTGGCGAGCCGTAGCTTAGCGTCCTTGCTCACCTGTGGCGCGTCGGTCGCAAGCAGCCGCTCGAGGAGATCGAGCTGTCCGGACTTCAGATTCGCGAGGCGAACGGTCGAGTCTTGGATCGGACGATAGACGATACGATCGACGTGAATGCGTGATTTGTCCCAATAATCCGCAAACCGTTCAACGACGATCCGATCCTGCGCGACGCGCTCGACGAAACGAAACGGTCCCGCGCATATCGGCGCAGTGCCGAATTTGTCGCCGAGCGCCTGCGCAGCCTTGGGCGAGACCATCATGCCGGCGCGGTCGGTCAACTGCGCGAGAAGCGGTGCGAACGGCGTCTTCAGCTGCAGACGGATGGTGAGGGGATCGACGACCTCGACGCGATCGATCTGTGCGATCTCTGCACGCCGAAAGGATCCCTGCAATGTCAGATGACGCTCGATGCTGAATTTTGCCGCCTCGGCGTTGAACGGTTCACCATCGTGGAACCGGACTCCCGAACGCAGGCGGATCGTCATCGTCCGGCCATCGGCGGACGTTTCGTGGCCGGTGGCGAGCTGGGCCACTATATTGAGCTTATCGTCGATATCGAAAAGCTTGTCGCAAATCGACGCAAAGACGATCCGCCCGACATAGGTCCTCGCTTTGGTCGGATCGAGTTCATCCGGGTCTTCAGCCAGTCCGATCCTCAATGTCGTCTGAGCAAAGGCGGCCGTTGCCAGCGCGATTCCCGCCGTAAGCGAGAGGCCGTATTTGAAAAATGTGGAGATTCTCATCGCGTTCAAGCTCCATTGAAAAGACACTAAGCACCAGCGGCCGGGGGATCCGAGGATCGATTGCGTTCACTATGCCTGATGAACTCAGTCTGAAGCCGGGCAAGGGTTTTCCGCCCCCCGGCGGTGCGGGGCGCCCCCAAGGCGGGCGGCGGCAACTCGCGCCAAAACCAGCATGCCACCCGCGTCCCGTCACCAGCGGGCTCTAGCAGGGGGCGCTCAGCCGCGCAGCGCTCCTGCGCGTGCGGGCAGCGAGTATGAAAGGCGCAACCCGACGGCGGGTTCAGCGCACTGGGCACATCACCTCCCAGCGCAGGCTCGAACATCAGATGACTGGGGTCGGGCACCGGTACAGCGGCAAGCAGCGCCCGGGTATACGGATGGCGGGGGGAAGTAAAAATAGGCGTTGCCGGACCAGTCTCGACAAACCGGCCCAGGTACATGACCGCCAGGCGGCTTGCCATTTGGCGCACCACTGCGAGGTCATGGGAAATGAAAACAAAGGCCAGTCCAAACCGCTGCTGCAGGTCGGAGAGCAGATTGAGGATTTGCGCCTGGATCGAAACATCGAGCGCCGAAACCGGCTCATCGCAGATAATGACCCTGGGCGACGCCGCCAGCGCTCTCGCAATCGCGAGCCGCTGTCGCTGGCCCCCGGAAAACTCATGGGCAAACCGCCGCCCTGCATCGGCGCGCAGCCCTACAAGCGCAAGGAGCTCATCGACGCGTTCAGTGCGCGCCGCAGCGTCGAGGTCGGTGTGAAGCAACAAGGGCTCGGCGATCATGTCGCCAACCCGCATGCGCGGGTTGAGGGATCCGTACGGGTCCTGAAACACCATCTGGATCCGAGCCCGGCGCTGCCGCAGCGCGCCGGCGTTCAAGGACCGTAAATCCTCACCATCGAGCGCGAGGCGGCCCGCATCGGGTTCGATCAACCGCAGCAGCAGTCGCGCCAGCGTGGACTTGCCGCATCCGGACTCACCGACGATTGCAAACGTCTCGCCCGCAGCCAGATCAAACGACACGCCATCGACCGCCCGCACGAGCGCGGATGCGCCACCGAACAGACCGCTGGCGATCGGAAAATGCTTGACCAGATCTTCGACCCGGAGGACGACAGGCCGAGCGTTCATGACGCAACCGGTACTTCTGCGGGTTCGAGCGTACGCGCCACATCTTCGAGCGGCGCACGAACGCAACGCGACCAGTGCCCCGGCCGCACTTCGGCCAGCGCTGGAACACCGCTTCGACAACGCTGTTCGGCAAACGGGCATCGCTCGGCAAAGCGGCAACCCGCCGGCATGGCCGTCGCAGCGGGCACCATTCCCTCTATCGCCGCAAGCCGAGTCCTCGAAGCAGCAAGCGCCGGCATCGCGCCCAACAGCCCAACGGTGTACGGATGTTGCGGGGAACCGAAAAGCTCGCTCGCAGTCGCCTGTTCAACCACCTGCCCCGCATACATCACAGCCACGCGATCGGCCATCTGGGCGACAACGCCAAGATCATGGGTGATGAGAACGATCGCAGTCCCCGTTTCATCGCGAAGTTTTCGCATCAACGCGAGGACCTGAGCCTGTATCGTAACGTCGAGTGCAGTGGTCGGCTCGTCGGCAATGAGGAGCGCAGGCTCGCAAAGGAGTGCCATCGCAATCATCACCCGCTGTCGCATCCCGCCTGACAGACGGTGCGGATAGTCATCAAAGCGCGCCGCGGCCGAAGAAATCCTGACCTTCTCCAGCATTGCGATCGCCGCCTCGCGAGCCTCCCCCCGAGTAATCGAGCGATGGCGCAACAAGGCCTCGGTCAGCTGCGTGCCGATGGTGAAGGCGGGGTTGAGCGAAGTCATCGGCTCTTGAAAGATCATCGCCATGCGGTTGCCGCGCAAATCGGAGAGCGCCTCGCGCGACAACTGCAGCAACTCCCGGCCCTCGAGGCGAATCGATCCCGTCACGCGCGCAGGCGGGCTGGCGAGGAGTCCCATGATCGACAATGCCGTGACGCTCTTGCCGCAGCCCGACTCACCGACCACGCAAAGCGTCTCGCCAGCCGCAAGCGTCAGGCTCACGCCATCGACCGCCCGAGCAATCCCTCGGTCGGTCTCGAACTCGATACGAAGCGACTCGATAGTGAGGAGCATGGTTATCGGAGCATCACCGCAGCACGTCTCTGATCCCGCCTCAGGCGCTTGTTGCGTGGGATAGAGAGCCGCACTGGCCGGCCGTCGCCCGCGCAATCTCTGCTTCGATGACCGCGCGGTCGTGAATCCCGCCAGGCTGCGCACGCGTTGCAAAAAATTTCGCAAAATGTACGAACCGCTCCCGGCTGACCGCCTCGAGACGCGCCAATTCGCTGAGCGGGTCGCCGTGGTCATCGACTCTGAGATCAAGCGCGGGATAGGCCTCCGTGGTGTGAATAAGCAGCGCCGCGGATTGGCGGCCGCGCTTGTCGCCACCGGCGGCTTCACCCGCTTTGAGAGCTGCGATCAGGCGCTCTGGAAATGGCAGGGCCATCCCCGCCTCGTAGGCATCAAACGTGTGCTCGAGCACCTGTGCGCGAGCGAGCATATTGCCGGCCACTGAAAATCCCCGACCAAGGCGGTGACCGCACCAGCCGATACAACCCTCCCCGGTGAAGGCCGCGCCGCCGCCCTGCCCATCCTGAAGGTGGATCTGACGCGCTGCGCGACCCGGGTCAGCATCGACGAGCGTCTTGAGCGCGGCTTCTGCTGATACACCCGCGCGTAGCAGAGCGAGTCCGTCAAGGCCGATCAGCGGATTGATGAGAGCCTGCGTGGCGACCGCACCGACCCCGCCCTCTGCGTGCGGGCATAGCGCACCCACCGCGAAGAACCGGGTGGCTACCGCGACACCGAAGGCCCCGGTTTCGGGATCGCGCGCGACAATCGAAAAAGTCATGCCGGTCTCCGCAGTGTTGAGGCGGGCGTCGGTGACACCAACACCCCCACGCCAGCGGCCTCGCCTCGCCCCGCCGCTATCCGTAAATCCCGCCGCTCAACTCCCCAGCAACGGGACCGATCCATCACCACTCTGGCCGAGCAAGCCGGTTCGGGTATAGATCCCCAGCTTGTCGCGCGTATCGGATATGTCGAGATCACGCATTGTGAGTTGCCCGATCCGGTCGGCGGGCGTGAAAGCACCCTGCCCCTTTTCCATCGTCAGGCGCTCGGGGTGATAAGTCAGATTGGGACTCGACGTATCCAGGATCGAATAGTCGTTGCCACGGCGCAGTTCGAGTGTGACTTCCCCTGTGATGGCGCGCGCGACCCAGCGCTGTGCTGTTTCACGCAGCATGAGGCTCTGCGGGTCGAACCAACGACCATGGTAAAGCAGCTTGCCCAGCCGCCGCCCGTTGGCCCGATACTGCTCGATC
>CAZZKA010000200.1:0-1916 GCA_964654745.1 uncultured Bordetella sp.
CCCGCGCGCATCGAAGCCGCCGGCGAGCGGCCCGGCATCATTTCCAAGCCGGGTGCGCATCGCATAGACTGCCGACGCTTCGTCGTCTGCACGCTTCGAGTCCATGCCTTCCGATACCGCCCCGACGCCTCCCGATTCTCCGGCTCCGGCAGCAGGCCGCGGCCTGATCGTCCTGGCTCGCGGGCTAGCCCGCCTGCCCCTTGGCCTGTCGCGCACGCTGGGTGCGCTTGCCGGGCTGGCTGCGTGGGTCGCTTCGTCTTCCTACCGGGCCAAGGCGCGCGACAACCTTGCCCGCGCTGGCTACCTGGGGTTGGGCTTGGCGCTGCGCGCCGCGATGCAAGCTGGCAGCATGAGCGCCGAGCTGCCTTTCATCTGGTGGCGTAGCGCGGCCGAGCTCGCAAGGCGCGTTCGCTGTGACCAGCTTGATGTGCTCGAGGCCGCTGAGCGCGAAGGCCGAGGCATCGTGTTTCTGACCCCCCACCTTGGCGGCTTCGAGGTGACGGCCAGATGGTATGGCGGGCGTGCACCCATCACGGTGCTGTTTCGCACGCCGCATCAGGTCTCGCTTGGCGCGCTCCTCGCTGCGGCGCGGGCAGGCGGAGGAGTGCAGCCTGTGCCCGCCTCGTTTTCCGGCGTGCGCGCGATGCTGCGCGCGTTGAGGGCGGGCGAGGCAGTGGGGCTTTTGCCGGATCAGGTGCCCGGAGCGGGCGAGGGGCGGTGGGCGTCCTTTTTCGGTGAGCCCGCCTACACCATGACCTTGCCGCTCAAGCTCGCGCAGGCAAGCGGTGCTGCCGTGGTGATTGCGGTGGGGGCTCGGGAGCGCGGCGGCTGGCGCTTGAGGCTTGAGCGCTTTGAGGATGAACCGACGCCCGAGCGGATCAATGCAAGGATGGAAACCCTGATCCGGGCGGTGCCAGAACAGTACCTGTGGGGTTACAACCGCTACAAGCGGCCGCATGGGGCGGCGCCTGCGGATCGCCTATGAGCGAGGCATTGATCCGCGCAGGCCTGTGGGCCCTGAGGCTCGCATCCCTCCTGCCGTTTACCGTGTTGGCGCGGTTGGGTGATGCCGCAGGGCTCGTCGCCTGGGCCCTGGCGCGGCCGCGGCGGCTGATCGCGCGCACCAACCTGCAGCTGTGCTTTCCCGATCTGTCCGCGGGTGAGCGCGCGCGCATTGAGCGCCGTCATTTTAGGATGTTTGCGCGCAGCTTCCTCGATCGCTTCATCCTCTGGCATGGCTCGGCGGATCGGATCCGCGAGCTCTGCCGCCTGGAGGCTTACCACTACCTTGAGGCGCCGCTTCGCGCAGGCCGGCCGGTGATCGTCCTTGCCCCGCACTTCGTCGGGATCGATGCCGGCGGCATCCGTCTGATGGTCGAGCGCCCGGGCGTGGGGTCGATGTATGCGCGCCAGAAAAGCGCTGCGCTCAACGAGGTCATGACCCGCGGCCGATCGCGCTTTGAGAGCACCATGATGCTGCGCAACGACGGACTGCGGCCCGCGGTGCGCCTGCTTCAGTCAGGGGGGGTTTTCTACTTTCTGCCGGACATGGACCTCGGCGCGCGCGATGCGTTGTTCGTGCCGTTCTTCGGGGTGCCGGCGGCCACCGTCACCTCGGTTGCCCGGTTGGCCAGGCTGACCGGCGCAGCGGTCGTCCCGATGGTGACGCAACTCGGCGAGGCGGGATATGTGTCGCGTTTCTACCCGGCCTGGGAGGACTACCCCGGCGCGGATCTTGAGGCTGCCACCCGGGCGCTCAATGCCTTCATCGAGGCACGCGTGCTGGAGATGCCCGATCAGTATCTCTGGACGCACCGACGTTTCAAAACCCGCCCGCCCGGAGCGCCTGTGCTTTATCGCGGCATCGGTGAATGAGTCGGCCGCATGATGAATCGACCGCATGATGAATCGACCGC
>CAZZKA010000200.1:2016-6896 GCA_964654745.1 uncultured Bordetella sp.
CCGCATGATGAATCGACCGCATGATGAATCGACCGCGAACGGCGGCGGTCGATCGGCGATAATGTTCCGATGAGACTGCGCTTTACCAAGATGCAGGGGGCCGGCAACGACTTTGTTGTTCTGGACGGCGTTCGCCAGTCGATCCGGCTGGATCCGGCGCGGGCGCGCAGGCTTGCTGACCGGCATTTTGGTATTGGCGCCGATCAGATTCTGCTGGTCGAGCCCTCCGAGGAGGCCGGGGTGGATTTCCGTTACCGGATTTTCAACGCCGATGGCGACGAGGTCGAGCATTGCGGCAACGGCGCCCGCTGCTTCGTGCGCTTCGTGCGCGACCAGGGCCTCACCGAGCGCAGCAGCATCCGGGTCCGGACGCTTTCGGGCGTGCTCACGCTGAGTCTGGAAGCCGACGGCCAGGTGGCGGTCGACATGGGCAAGCCGGTCTTCGCGCTTGAGGATGTGCCCTTCGACGGCAAAGGCCTCACGCCGCGCAAAGCGGTTGACGAGGCACTGTGGCCGCTCGAGATCGCTGGGGCGACGCGTTGGGTCTCGGTGCTATCCATGGGCAATCCCCATGCCGTCCTTCAGGTCGATGACCTGACGCTAGCGCCGGTCGCCATCGAGGGCGGGCTGATTGAGAACCATGCGCGCTTTGTGCGCCGGGTCAATGTTGGGTTCATGCAAATCACGGGCGGCCACAGCCTGTCGCTCAGAGTGTGGGAGCGCGGTGCGGGCGAGACGCTCGCCTGCGGTACCGGCGCCTGCGCGGCGGCGGTGAGCGCGATTCGCCAGGGCCTGGTGCAATCGCCGGTACAGGTCGATATGCGGGGCGGCAGACTGCGCATAGACTGGCAGCCTGACGGCTCCGTCCGGATGACAGGGCCGGCCGAGACGGTCTACGAGGGGCAAATTGATCTCGACGCCGACCTCGGGCGGCCGCAGCCTGGACGAGTCCCGGGGTTGGCCGGATCGGTGGGTGCGAGGCCGTGACCCGCCACAGGTTTTCTTGCCGATTTTGATGCTTATGAGCGGAGCTCCAGAGCGATGAGCGTACCCGTGGTTGACGATGATCAGGTCGCAGCCTTTCTGGCCGACCACCCTGATTTTTTTGAACGATATCCGGAATTGCTTGCCGGTCTTCGCTTCGCCCCCGCCCATGGTAACCGGGCAATTTCCCTGCACGAACGGCAACTCGAGGTGCTGCGCGAGAAGCTGCGCCAGACCGAACGCAAGCTCGGAGAGCTGGTCCATCTCGGCAAGGAGAATGATGCGATCGGCGAGCGCTTGCAGCGCTGGACCCGGGAGTTGCTGCGCGTGACCGACGATGAGCGCCTCCCGGGGGTGGTGGTCGACGGGATGCGTAACGGCTTTGCCGTGCCTCTGGTGGCGCTGCGTCTGTGGCGCACGCGCCCGGGTTTTGTGTCGCCCGACTGGGCTCGCGAGACCGCCGAAGAGTGGATCGGGCAGGTCGATGCCATGCGCCAACCCTACTGCGGCCCGCGCGGCGACTCGCGTTTTGCCGGATGGCTGCCCAATGCCGGCGCGGATGCGCGCTCGGTGGCTCTCCTGCCGCTCAGACACGGGGCAGGCCCGGCGAGTTTCGGACTGCTGGTGCTCGGCAGCAGCGACCCCGAGCGATTCCAGGCCAGTATGGGTACCGCGTTTCTCGAGCGCATCGCCGAGTTGGCGAGTGCGGCGCTAGGATGCCTCGCGGTGCCCGGATGATTGCGCGGCTGCGATCCGGTTTGCGGGGAGGGTTCTCCATGGGCCGAGACAAGCATGCCGCGGCAGCCTCCTGAGATGCCCGACCGGGTCCCGACCGGGCCCGATATAGAGCGCTACCTCGCGAGGCTTGAGGGCGAGCGCGGCTATTCGGCGCGCACCATTGCGAGTTATCGCCTGGACCTTGAGGCTTTGCGCAGCCTGGTCGACGAACTCAGGGCCGCCGGTCGAGGCCGTGGCCTGTCCGCCCAAGCCCTCGCCGAGGGCAGGTGGGCGGCTGATTCGCGCGCGCTGCGAGACGACGATGCCGCTGACTGGGCGATTGTCGATGAGCGTGCCGTACGTGCCTGGGTCGCGGGCGCCGCGCGCCGCGGGCTGTCGGCGCGCACCATCGCCCGACGCCTCTCGGCCTGGCGCGGCTTTTATGACTGGCTTGCCGAGTCGGGGGCGGGCACAGGTAACGAGTCGCGCGCGAGCCCGGGCAACCCTGCCCGAGGCGTGCGTGCGCCCAGGGCGCCCCGCCGCCTCCCGTCGGCGCTCGCGCCCGATCAGGCGGTACGTCTGGTCGATGACCCGCGTGCCGAGGGCTTCGATGCGCTGCGTGATCGAGCGATCTTCGAACTCCTCTACTCCTCAGGGCTGAGGCTTTCCGAACTGGTCGGGCTCGATGTCCGCTATTTCGACGCGGGGGGAGGGGATGCGCGTTCGACGAGCTGGCTTGAGCTCGATCTTGCGCAGGTCACCGTTACCGGCAAAGGCGCCAAGCGGCGCATGGTCCCGGTGGGCACCCAGGCGTGCGAAGCGCTTGCGGTGTGGCTCGCAGAGCGCGACCGCTTTCTCGCTGGCAATGCCCAGGCCGACTCGCGTGCGCTGTTCCTGTCCTCACGCGGTGCACGCGTATCGGCGCGCACGATCCAGGCGCGGCTCGCGCGACGCGGCATCGTTCAGGGCATCCCGGCCAAAGTGCATCCGCATATGCTCCGGCACTCGTTTGCCAGCCATCTGCTGCAATCGAGCGGCGACCTGCGGGCTGTCCAGGAACTCCTGGGCCACGCGAGCATCACCAGCACGCAGGTCTACACCGCGCTCGACTTTCAGCGGCTCGCAGCGGTCTACGATGCAGCGCACCCCAGGGCGCGCCGCGCCTCGCGCGGGCCGGCCTCGGCCGGTAGCAAGCCCGACGATGCGCCAGGCCGAAGCTGAAAATCCGGCGCGCCAGCCGGCATCCTGAGTACGAATATTGAAAACCCCCGCAGCGCCAACGCTCACGCTTCGCCCTGGCAAGGAGCGCTCCCTGCAGCGCCGCCATCCCTGGCTTTACGCCGGCGCGATCGCCAGGGCGAGCGGCTCGCCGCAGTCGGGGCAGTTGGTGAGGGTGGTGTCGGAAGACGGCCGCTTTCTTGCCTGGGCAGCCTTTAGCCCGAACTCCGCGCTGCGTGCCCGGGCCTGGACTTTTTCTGAGGACGAAGTCCCGGATGAGGCATGGCTGCAGGCGCGGCTTGTCGCTGCCGTTGCGCGCAGGCGGCCGCTTGAATCGCGCAGCAATGCCCTCAGGCTGGTATTCGGCGAGGCCGACGGTTTGCCCGGACTGATCGTCGACCGCTATGCAGACCGACTCGTCGTTCAGCTTACGGCGGCGGGCGTTGAGGCGCGGCGAGACGAAATCGTCGCTGGCCTTGCGGCGGTAACGGGCATCAACGACATCTACGAGCGCTCGGATGCTGCCTCGCGCACGCGCGAGGGGCTCGCCGGGCGCGAGGGGGTTTTGCTGGGGCGGGCGCCCGATGGGCCGGTCTCGGTCAGCGAGGACGGCGTCGCCTATCAGGTCGATATTGTGCGCGGGCACAAGACCGGCTTTTATATCGACCAACGCGACAACCGGCGGCTCCTCGCGTCGCTCGCCACCGGCAAGCGGGTGCTCAACTGTTTCTGTTACACGGGCGGCTTCACGCTTGCGGCGCTGGCGCAGGGTGCGCTCGAGGCGTGGTCGGTCGATTCGAGCGCCGAGGCGCTTGCGACCGCGCGTGCTCAGCAGGACTTGAACCGGCTAGATGCGCCCTCACATTGGTTGCAGGCCGATGTTTTTGATGCGCTCAAGTCGTTTGCCGCGCAGGGTAGACGGTTCGATCTGATCGTGCTTGACCCGCCCAAGTTCGCTCCCTCGGTTCAGCATCTTGACCGGGCGACCCGGGCCTACAAGCAGTTGAGTCTGGCGGCATTGCGGCTGCTCGAGCCCGGCGGCCGGCTGCTCACCTTTTCCTGCTCGGGTGCGGTGTCGGTCGAGTTGTTTCAGAAGGTCATTGCCGGGGCGGTGATCGATGCGAGGGTCGAGGCGCAGATGGTCGCGAGGCTTGGGGCGGGGGAGGACCATCCGTTCGGAATGACCCATCCCGAGGGCGAATATCTCAAGGGTTTGATGCTGGTCCGGGTCTGACCGGCACGGACGCCGCAGGGCGGGTAGAATCTGCGCCCGTCTTCAACCGGCCCCGCGCGGAGCTCGGGACGGTCGGGGATGTTTTCAAAGGTTTGTCATGTCCAGCACACACATTCCGGTCACTATCCTTACGGGTTTTCTTGGTAGCGGCAAGACCACGCTTCTCAAGCGCATCCTGAGCGAACAGCACGGCCACAGGATTGCCGTCATCGAAAACGAATTTGGCGAAGAGGGTGTCGACAACGACCTGCTTCTTCAGGAACGCGAAGAGCAGATCGTCGAGATGAACAATGGCTGTATCTGCTGCACCGTACGCGGCGATCTGATCCGTATTCTGGGCGACCTGAAAGACCGGCGCGCCAAGGGAGAAGTCGCTTTTGACCGGGTCATCATTGAGACCACAGGAATGGCCGACCCCGGGCCGGTCGCGCAGACTTTTTTCGTCGACGACGACATTGCGGATAACTACCTGCTCGACGCCATCATCACCGTGGTCGATGCCAAGCATGCGCCGCAGCAGCTGGTCGAGCGACGCGAAGCCCAGGAGCAGGTGGGCTTTGCCGACCGGATCCTGATGTCCAAGGTCGACCTCGTCACCGAGGATGAGCAGGCGGCCCTGCGGATCCGGCTTCGCAAGATGAACCCGCCCGCGCCGATCCCAGCGGCCCATTTTGGTGACGCGCCGATCGATGCGCTCCTCCCTGTCCGCGGCCCTAACCCCACCCCC
>CAZZKA010000201.1:0-6869 GCA_964654745.1 uncultured Bordetella sp.
GTGACGACAACGCCAGCGCTCGTTGCAAGCATCACTCTGACCGCCGATTGCTATGGCCATACCGACCGCTTTGCGGGCGTGTATCTCACACCCGGTGAGCCCGCGACCTTGATGAACTCACCCGAAGCACTTTTCGATGCGATGCTCGCCGCATGCCGGCGCGCGATGGAAATCGCGCGTCCCGATTCGATCGTTATCGGAGGCGGACCGCTGGCGCAGATCGCCAGAGAGCTTCGCCCCCTCGTCACAATTCCGGTGATCGAGCCGATCCCCGCCGCCGTCAGGCTTGCCCGGTCGCGCGCCGGAGCGTTACCGCATCACATGGCCCGATGATTCGTTAACGACCCTTTTCATCGTTTTTTTGGAGACGCCAGCCATGAGCTTCTACGATTTTTCCGTCCGAACCCTTGACGGCCGCGATACCAAGCTTGATGCCTGGCGGGGAAAGCCTGTCCTGGTGGTCAACGTCGCGAGCCAATGCGGCCTCACGCCCCAGTACGCCGGACTACAGGAACTCCACGCGCGTCACGGCGCGAAGGGCTTCGCCGTTCTGGGATTTCCTTGCAACCAGTTCGGGGCACAGGAGCCTGGCAGCGAAGCGCAAATCGCACAGTTCTGCGAGTCGCGCTACAAGGTGGCCTTCCCGATGTTTGCCAAGATCGCTGTCAATGGCGCGGATGCGCACCCGCTCTACGCATGGCTGCGCGGCCAGACCGGCGGCGCCGATATCGGTTGGAATTTTGCCAAGTTTCTCGTTGACGCTCAGGGCCAGGTGGTCAAGCGCTACGCTCCCACTGATACGCCGGAGGCAATCGACAAGGACATTGCCCGGTTGCTCGGCTGATCAGCCAGCGGGCCGGTGTCGAGGCCGATCAACGCTGCGTAGCCGCACGCAATCGCTGCTGTGCGTTGCGCAGCAGCACGAGCCCGCTCGCGCACGGTAGTATGGCAAGGAGGAGGAATGCGCTCGAATAGCTCCCCGTGATACTCACGAGTGCGGTGAAGCCTGCGCCACCGATCATCCCGCCCAGGAAGGTCAGAAACTGCGTGGCACCGGTAGTTCGGGTCACCTCGCCCGGCGGCACATGCCGCACCAGATCCGCGTAGAACACGCCGTTCCAGGCAACCGTCGAAGCAGCGCAAAGTACAGTAAGCCCCAGCATGACGGACCACGAGACATCGGCCGGTGCGACCGCGAGCAGCACGAGGCTCGCCGCCATCGCCACCCCGAGGCAGCCGAGCAGCAGGCCAGGGTCGACCCAACGATCCGACACGTAGCCCCACCCGACCCGCGCAACCACGCTCACCGCCTGCGAAGCGGACAACAGCCCGGCTGCAAGGGCGAGCGTCATACCGTGCTCGATCTTGAGCAGCGACACGAGAAAGCTCAGGTACGCGACCTGAGTACAAGCGTACGCAAGCGAGGCGAGACCCAGCCTGCGCAAAGGCGGCGCCGAAAGCACCCCCTTGAGCGGAAGCCATACATGGCGCATGAGTAATCCGGGCGCCTGCGGCTCGGATTCCGTCGGTCGCGCTGCGCCTGCTGCCGGAGCGCCCGCGTCTGTCTGCGAGGCGGCCGCGGCTGGGCCGTCGGCATCGAGACGACTGCGGGTACCTCCGATAACGAGCGCGCCGATAACCAGAACACAGGCCATCAGCAGCACCGCAGAACGCCAGTCCATCCAGACAATCAATGCAGGCAGGATCAGCCCGGTCACCGCCACGCCGAGCGGAACACCGGTTTGTTTAATGGAAAAGAACAGGCCCCGCCGTTCGCGCGGCGAATGCCGGCTCAGCAGCTCAGCCGCAGTGGGGTTGGGAATGCCGTAGCCAATTCCGAGCAACATGGCCGCAATCAGCAACAACCGGGCATCGGTGAATACGCAACTCACTAGCGCAAGGCTCATCGCGACGACAGCGGCCTGACTCATTCGGACCGATCCGTAGCGGCGGGCTAACCCGCCGCACAAAAGACCACCTAGCATCGCCGTGAAGTAGGCAATGCTCACCAGCCAGCCAACCTGCTGGACCTGTACGCCAAACTCGGTCGCGACCGCCGGAGCGAGCACCGACGGCACCGCGAGCGAGAATGACGCCGCCGTTTGTACGGACAGTGTAACGACCAGTGCGGTGACCGGTGCGGTGACCGGTGCGGTCGCTGGCGAAAGGGGCATAGGCGGTATCCCGGAGGCGGAAGTCGGATCGCCCGGCGGCAGGTCGGTTCACCTGACGGACCGGTTTGTGGCAGAGTTTACCGATTCGCACCCTCAGACAGGGCCGCCCCGGGTTTCATGAATCCGATCGAACGCATTTACCGGATCGACCAGATCATCCACCAGCGTGGCTGCGTGCGCTTTACCGACCTGATGGACGTGCTCGAGATTTCCCGGGCCACACTCAAGCGCGATCTGGCGGTACTGAGGGATAGGCTTAACGCCCCCATCATCTTTGACCGGGACCGCGGCGGCTATTGCTTCGGGCACGGCAATGCAGGGCCTCAGTATGAGTTGCCGGGACTCTGGTTCAACGACCGGGAGGTGCTCGCGCTTCTCACCATGCACCGTATGCTGCAGGAACTCGACGGTGGTGGTTTTCTGGGCCCGCATGTGCAGCCGATCATCGAGCGATTGGACTCGCTGATCGGATCCGCTGCTGGTGGCGCTGCCGAATTGCGCCGACGGGTCCGCATCATGGGCGCGCTGAAACGCCCGGTGTCTCCGGCAAACTTTGAATTAATCGGCCACGCGCTCGTCGAGCGCCGACGCCTCGATCTCACCTACTACACCCGCTCGCGGGGTGCGCGCTCGCGCCGCCAACTGTCACCGCAGCGGCTAGTCCACTACCGCAACGCCTGGTACCTCGACGCCTGGTGCCATAGAAGCCAGGCGCTCAAGGTCTTTGCCCTCGATGCAATGGAAGACGTACGAATGGTCGAACGCGCCGCACAGGATGTCGCACTCGAAGAAGTCGAGCAGGTGTTGGGGGAGGGGTATGGCATCTACCGCGGCCGCGGTATCCACTGGGCGATCCTGCGCTTCTCCGAAACCGCAGCGCGCTGGGTGCGCGCAGAGGTTTGGCATCCTCGCCAGCGTTCCAAAACGCTGACCGATGGCCGCTTCGAGTTACGCGTGCCTTACGCGAACTCGGCAGAGCTAGAGATGGACATCCTTAGACATGGCGAAGAGGTCGAGGTAGCCGGGCCGCTGGCCTTGCGTCGACGCATTGCAGAGAGATTGGATAGCGCGGCGAGCCGATATCGGTCACCCGACCCGGTCACGGAGGACGACGAATAGGGCTGCGGCATCAGGTGAGCGGCCCACTTGCCAAAGGTCGAGCGCTCGCGCTCACCCTGCGTCACAGAGCGCGCCGCGGGCACGCGGGTCGCCTCAGCGGCGGCTCAGCGCCTCGCGCTCCATCAGCACAAAGGTGTTGAAGGCATTGCGGCGGTTGGCTGCATCAAAAGCGGGCAGCGATTTAAAGCGCGACCAGTCCGCCTGGGCATACGCTTCATTGAAATCGAGCATCTCTTCGACGGCTTTCGCCATTTCGGTACGTAAGACACGCAAGTAGTCGCGGGTGAGGTCCAGGTCAGCCTTGCCATCGCGAGAATAGGGACCGTGACCGGTGACGATCGTCGACGGCGGTCGCGAAGCCATGCGATCGAGCGCAGCGAGCCATGCCCGACTGTCTGCGTCACCCACGAAGGGCACGCGCCCGGCAAAAATGAGATCACCCGCGAAGAGTACTGCCTCGTCTTCGACGACCATCATCAGATCTTCGGGCGTATGCGCCGGCCCCACCGGGATCAACCGAAAGCCAATACCCCCCACTTCAAAGCGCGTCTCCCGATCGATGGTGATATCCGGGGGAACTAGCCTGGTTAACTCATTGACCCAGGGAAACAGCGACTCGCGCCGTTCAGCCAGCCGAAGCGCAGGCGCCTCGGTTTTCAGATAGTCGCGTACCAGGGTATGAGCCCAGATTTCGGCACCGGCTGCCTTGAACGCCTGCAAGCCATAGAAATGATCCGCGTGATAGTGACTCACCACCACGCGACGAATCGGCGCATCGGTCAGGCGACGAATACTCTCAAGAAGCGCAGCGCCGAGCGCGGGCGTCCCCAGGGCATCAAACACCACCACTGCGTCGCGTGTGATGACGAAGCCCGCATTCGCATTGAAACCCTGATTGACTGCAGAGACCGGCGCCACATCCCCCTGCACCATGTAGACGCGCTCGCTCACGCGGACAGGCTTGACCGGAACAGTGATCGGTTCGAACTCTGTCATTGCAGCCGCCCGCACGCGGTTGCCCGCTGTCAGCAGAGCAGTGCCTGGCAGGGAGCTCAGGCCTGCGCTGCAAAGCGCCCTGAAGAAGCGCCGACGGGCAGTGCAGCAGCCGCTCACATCACAGCTCAATATCCATCTGAATCGCATCGATGCCCGCCTTGGCACAGGCGTCATCGGCCTCACCACCAGGCGCACCCGACACACCGATCGCAGCAATCACCGCTCCGGCCGACTCGATAGGCATACCGCCACCGATCGCCAGAACGCCCGGGCTGTTGCGGATACCGCTCATCGATCGCCCGGCCTGTGTCTCCGCCGCGAGCGCCGTCGTCGTCATTCGAAAAGATGCCGAGGTCCACGCCTTGCGCGCAGCAACCTCCACGGTGTGGGCGCCGGCAAAGCGATCGCGCAGATATACCTGGAGCACGCCGCTGCGGTCAGTGACAGCCACACCTACCTGATAGCCCGCCTTGCGGCACGCATTGAGCGCCGCCTGGGCCGCTCGGAGCGCCGTTTCGACGGTGAGGCTTCGCGTGGTAAAGACCGCATCGGACGACTGCGCCCGCGCATCGGTTGCAAGGAAGGTGATCGATGCGAGCAGCGCAACGCCCACTGCAAAACTTTTCATAGCCAACGCTCCAGAAGCTCAACGTCCTCAGCGAACATTTCACCGATCTCGACTTGTCTCAGACGCGAATCCCGGCCAATCACCCAAAGCACTGGCAAACCCTTGGGCCGACCTAATACTGACCACCATGCCTGATCGAACCGCGCCACCGGAAAACGATAGCCGCGTTCCGCCATGTAGTGTTTGACCGTATCCGACTTCTCGTCGATATAGAGGCCGAGTAGCTCGATGCCGTCGCCTCGCCGCGCTCGCCAGAGTTTGTCCAACAGCGGATTTTGCTTGGCGCAAAACGGGCACCAGGTGGCCCAGAGCTGGACCAGCAGCACCTTATTGCGCCAGACGCCGGGCTCCATGACCAGGCCGTCCAAAAGCTCCGTGCGCGGTGTTGCAATCGTGCTCCCGATGGCAGGAGCCGGGCGGTCGGGCAGACGCACGGTCCGGGCGGCGCCCGCCTGAACACCTGAACCTCCCGGTTCACGCTGAGGGACTGCCCCCCCCTGGGCGACCGGACTTCCCTGCGCACCCTGGGTCGCTGGCTCGCCCGTCTGCGCAAGCACCGAGTCGCCGACGCAAGTCGCGCAGCCCAGCGCCGCTGCGGCCTTCATCAACGCTCGACGGGTCGGCATCACACGATTCCGGGGTTGCCCTGCGTGCCGATCAGGCGCGGCGTGTTGAGTTGACGTGGCGCGATAGTTTTTTTGGCGACGAGCCAGCGCTCGACGACTTCCCAGATAGGCTCGCCTTTGACGCCCTGAGCGACAGGCGCCCAGCCAGCGACCCGATAGGTTTTACTGGCTTCGATCGGCTGACCATTCAGACGCATGTCGGTAATGCGCGCACCAGCCTTCGCCCCGGGCTCGCACGCATAAGTGAGCCCGCCCACCCTCACCATATCGCCACCCTGCTGATAGTAGGGGTCGGGATTGAACAGATTGTCGGCAACATCCTCGAGCACGGTCTTGATGAATTCACCGGTCATATCGGTGACCGTCACCTGAGGATAAGTGATGGCGGTCTGGTCCATCAGATGTTCGCGGGTGATCGTCTGACCCGACAGAATCGATGTCCCCCAGCGAAATCCCGGCGAGAAAGCGATCTGGGCATTTTTTTCTTCGATCAACGCATCGAGGATCAGCTGATCGAACGATCCATTGAAATTACCGCGTCGGTAAAGAAGCGATTCGGTCGTGGCAAGCGGCGCTTCGAGGCGCGATTTGAAGGGTGCCCGCACCTTGTCGATGAGTGCCGTCATCTCCGGATCGGCAGGCAACAGATTGGAAAACACCGGCAATAAGCGGTATCGAAAGTCAGCAAGCTTGCCGCCCTTCACATCGAGATCGAGCACAGCGAGGAACTTGCCGTTCGAGCCCGCGTTGGTGACGAGGGTACGGCCGCGCGAGTTGGACACAGCAATCGGCTGTGGCACGCCATCATGCGTGTGGCCACCCAGAATGACGTCAATGCCGGCCACGCGCGAGGCCATTTTGAGATCGACATCCATGCCGTTGTGCGAGAGCACGACAACAAGCTGCGCGCCCTTGCCGCGCACCTCGTCGACCATCTGCTGCATGCGCTCGTCCTGGATGCCAAAGCTCCACTCGGGCACCATGTAGCGCGGATTGGCAATCGGCGTATAGGGGAAGGCCTGCCCGATCACCGCTACGGGAACACCGTTGAGGGTGCGCATCGACCAGGGCTGAAACACCGGATCCTCGAAATCGGTGGTCTTGACGTTTTGCGCAAGAAACTCGATGTGGCCCTTCAGGTGCTGATCAATGATCTGCTGCACACGATCGGCACCGTAGGTGAACTCCCAATGCGCGGCCATCATGTTGACGCCGAGGAGTTTGGTCGCATCGACCATGTCCTGAGCCTTGGTCCAGAGCGATGTGGCCGAGCCCTGCCAGGTGTCGCCACCATCGAGGAGCAGCGCGCCTGGGCGCGTGGCACGA
>CAZZKA010000202.1:0-6861 GCA_964654745.1 uncultured Bordetella sp.
CGTGAGCGGGGCCGAGGAGATGCGGCGCTGCGTTCGCATGTTCTGTAAATACGGCGTCGACACCCTGAAGATCAACCTGTCGGGCGAATCCATCACCGGCATGCCCTCGGAAATGAGTCAGTTCACCGAAGAGGAAATTGCCGTCTGCGTACAGGAAGCAAAGGCCTGGGGCAAACGTGTCGCGGCTCATGCGCGCTCCACCTGGTCGATCAAGCAGTGCATCAAGCATGGCATCGAAGTGATTTATCACGCGAGCTTCGCTGACGAGGAGGCCCTGGATCTGCTGGAAGCACACAAATTCGATCATTTTGTGGCGCCCGGCTTGGCCTGGCTTATCAATACCTGCCACAACGCAAGCGCCTGGGGGCTCACGCCCGAGGTCACACGCAAGATGGGCTATCACCGCGAACTCGAAGCTGCCATCGAAAGCATGAAAGCCATGCGCCGGCGCGGCATTCGTATCCTGCCCGGAGGCGACTATGGCTTTGCGTGGACACCGCACGGCACCAATGCCAAAGACCTCGAATACTTCGTCAAGTACATCGGCATGAGCCCGATGGAGGCTTTGCTGTCAGCAACCGCCTGGGGCGGCCCGATGATGAAAATGGGTAAGGAGATCGGCTACATCCGCGAGGGCTGTCTCGCTGACATCCTGCTGATCGACGGCGATCCCCTGAGCGATATCACAGTGTTACAGCACCGGGAGCGCATCCTAGCGGTAATGAAGGACGGCGAGTTTCATCGCGCGCCCCCGGTTCGCTCGACGCGCACGACGCGTTGGGCAGCCTGAGCCCCATCGGCGGCCCCTCGCAAACGGAGACATCCATGACCCGGGAACCTGCCGAAGTCCTGTTCACCAATGTCCGCATCCTCGATGGGTCGGGGCAGAGCGCCTACACCGGCAGCGTGCGCGTACGCGGCCCGCGCATCCTTCAGATCACACGAAGCCTCGGCGGCGTGAGCGCGGGCGAGGCCATGGTGATCGATGGCGCAGGCGCCACGCTCATGCCCGGCATGACCGAAGCCCACACGCATTTCTCCTGGAATGATGCCGCCTCATTGGCTGGCATTCAAACCATGCCGCTTGAAGAGCACGTGCTTTGGTCGGCCAAGGTGGCGCACAACTATCTCAAGGCGGGCTTCACCTCCTGCGTGGGTGCGGCCTGCGCCAAACCCCGGCTGGATGTGGTGATTCGAAATGCTATCGAGTCCGGGCAAATTCCCGGTCCCCGCTATCTCGCGGCAAGCCAGGAAATCACGGTGCCGGGTGGGCTGGGCGATGAAATGCTGCCCCACCTGCCCTTCCCCGACTTCAGTTTCGGAGTGGTGGTCAATGGCGCAGAGGATCTGCGTCGCGTCACACGCATGTTTCTGAAATATGGTGTGGACGCAATCAAACTCAACCTCTCGGGCGACAACTTCGTCCCCGGAGCAGACGCCAAAACCACCTGGATGACCGACGCCGAGGTCGCAGCGTGTGCTGAAGAGGTGCGCATGCGCGGCAAACGCATCATCGTCCATGCGCGATCATGCGCAAGCGTCAAGCAGGCGCTGCGGCACGGCATCACCATGATCTATCACGCAAGCTTCACCGACAACGAGGCGCTCGACATGCTCGAGGCAGCCAAAGACCGCATCTTCGTCGCCCCCGGTATCGGCATCATCTATGCCCTCCTCAACGAGGCCGAACCCTGGGGGGTGAGCCGCGAGAAGGCCGTGTCGATGGGTTATGAGGAAGAGTGGGGTGCAGCCTGCGAATCGCTCAAGGCGATGCACCGTCGCGGTGTGCGTGTGCTCCCCGGTGGTGACTATGGTTTTGCCTTCAACCCCCATCTCCAGAATGCCCGAGATCTGGAACTCTTTGTCCGGCACCTGGGCTTTACTCCAATGGAGGCGATTCGCTCATGCACACTCTACGGCGGGCAGGTCATGCAGCGGCCCCACGAACTCGGACTGGTTCGCGAGGGTTATCTGGCTGACCTGCTCCTCGTCGATGGCGACCCGCTTGCCAACCTGTCCATTCTGCGTGATCCCAAGCGAATCCTTGCGGTGATGAAAGACGGCGTCTTTGCCAAAGCTCCCCCCGTCGATCAGGCCCGTACCTGGGTGAGCGCCGCATGAAACTGACCGCTCGGCGCTGGGCGTGGATCCTGATCGGTGGCCCGCTGCTGGTGTTTTCGCTATGGGCGATCGCCGATAACACCCGGCTCTATTTCGTCACGCTACTGAACGGCCTCACCCTCGCCTCGCTCTATTTCATCGTGGCCTCGGGCTTCACGCTGGTCTTCGGACTGATGCGCAATGTCAACCTCGCCCACGGCTCGCTCTACCTGCTCGGCGGCTACGTCGGGTTCGTCGTTGCCGAAAAAACCGGCTGGTGGATTCTGGCTGTCGCCACGGGATTTCTGGCCGCGGCGATCCTGGGTCTCCTGATGCAGATCCTCATCCTGCGCCATATGCAGGGCCAGGACATGCGCCAGACCATGGTCACGATCGGGCTGTCGATCGTAATCGCCGATCTGCTGCTCTGGGCCTTTACTGCCCAGGTTCATCAGATGGACGCACCGGAGTGGCTGCACGGCCCCATCCGCGGCCTGCCGCTGATTAAGGCCTATTCGGCTTACCGGCTGAGCCTGCTTGGCTTCGGTATCGCCATCGGCATCTTTCTCTGGTGGCTCCTCACCCGCACGCGGGTGGGCGCGATGATCCGCGCTGGGGTCGACGATCGCAACATGCTTGCCGCCTCCGGCGTGAACGTGAACCTGGTGTTTGCCATCACCTTCATGCTCGGCGCAGGCCTCGCAGGCTTTGGCGGAGTGATCGGCGCAGTCGAATTGTCGATGGTGCCGGGCGAAGACACGCGACTGCTGCTCGCCTCGCTCATCGTGGTGATCGTGGGGGGAATGGGAAGCGTCGTGGGCGCCGCACTGGGCGCCGTGATTCTGGGACTCGCTGAGACCTATGGACTGGCCTATGCACCCACATACAGCGTTGTGTTCACCTTCGTGATTCTGATCCTCGTGCTCGCGTTCAGGCCGCGGGGCATTCTGGGACGACCCGCATGAAAGCCGGAGCGCAGCCATGAGCGCGAGTCGCTGGCGGCGCGCCATGCAGGGCGACTTTCAACAGTCCACCGTGCATCGGCGCGCCAGTCCACAGACGACAGATTCGTCGGCCATATCGGCTGGCGCCGCACAGGCCGACCCCTATGCTGCGAGCGACGCGCCGCGTTGGCTCAAATTCCTCTGGCGTCATCTGTCCGCGCGGCATGTGCTGATCTTTCTTTTTTTGCTGATCTATCCTTTCATCGCCACACCATTCTTTACCTTTCAGGTCGCGGCACAATCGCTGATACTCGGGCTGATTGCGCTCTCCCTCACTTTCCTTGGTGGCTACGGCGGCATTGTGTCGCTCGCCCAGATGTCGGTGGCTGGCGTCGCCGGCTATGCGATTGCGGTCCTTGGTCAAAGCAGTACGCCCATCAGCCTGGGATGGCCGTGGTGGGTTGCGGTCCTGTTTGCCCTCTTCATTGCGAGCGCTTTCGCTACACTCGTCGGCTGGCTGTCGGTGCGCACCGAGGGCATCTACACCATCATGATTACGCTCGCTTTCGGTGTCGCTTTCTATTACCTCGCCCTGCAGAACTACACGCTTTTCAATGGATTTCAGGGCTTTCAGAAAGTCTATCCACCCGAGGTGTTTGGCCTTAACTGGCGCGAGCCGGTACCGTTCTATTTCATGGCGCTCTTCTGGGCGATGGCGGGCTATTTCGCAGTCAAGTGGCTGGTACGGACACCCTTTGGCATTGCGCTCCAGGGCGTTCGCGACAATCCGCGACGCATGGAAGCGCTGGGCTTTCATGTCGTTGCCCACCGCGTGGCCGCCTATGCTTTTGGCGGATTCCTTGCGGCAATAGGCGGCGTGCTGCTGGTCTGGTACAACGGCCTCATCACACCGGGTTCGGTCAATGTCGGCTGGCAGATCAATATTCTGGTGATTGCAGTGCTTGGCGGCATGCGTCACCCGATCGGCGCTTTTCTAGGCGCCATAGTCTTTGTGATGCTGCAGACCTTTGCCATCGATCTGATCGATCGCGAGCGCTTCAACCTCGTGATCGGCCTTGTGTTCCTCGCGATCGTGCTGTTTTCCTCAGACGGCCTGCTCGGTCTTTGGGACAAGTTTCGCAAGCGTATGTATCAACAGCCGTCAGATTCAGTTGCATCAACCCAGCGCCATTGAGCGCACCTCATGAAGGAGAAGGCAGTGAAGGAGATGAAACGGACCTGGATTCGCTCGGTGACGGGCGCTGCAGTCGCAGCGGCCCTCGCGGGCATGGCCTGGGCGCAGCAGGCGCCTGTCAAAGTCGGGGTATTGGCTACCCTGGAGGGCCCCTTCGCAGCGGGTGGCGCCGACGGCATGCGGGGCGCGGAGCTCGCCATCAAGGAGCGGGGCGGTGTGGTTGCGGGGCGCAAGATCGAGATGATCAAGGCGTCGTCCAATGCCAATCCTGATGTCGCAGTCAATGCGGTGCGTAAGCTCGTCGAGCAGGACAAGGTCGATATTGTCGTCGGACCTCTTTCAGGCGGCGAAGGCATTGCGGTCAAGGACTACTCTAAGACCCAGCCGAACATGACCTTCATCAACGGTGGATCAGGTGCCCAGGCTACAACGCTGGTCAACACTTCCCCCAACTTCTTCCGCTTCAACACCGAAGGCGCGCAGTGGATGGTAGGTCTGGGTCAGGCTGCGATCGACAAGGGCTACAAGCGGGTGATGGTGATTGCCGAGGACTATGCCTTCCCTTACTCGCAGGTGCAGGGCTTCATGACCGAGTTCTGTAAGCTCGGCGGCCGCGTACCGGTCAAAGCCTGGGTTCCGCTCGGCGGCAAGGACTATTCGTCGGTGATAGCGCGCATTCCGAAGGATGTCGATGCACTGCTCGTCGTGCTCGGTGGCGCCGATGCGGTCAACTTTCTCAACCAGTATGAGGCCGCGGGCGGTGACAAGCCGATGATGGGCGGTTCGATCACGGTGAGTCAGGACGTCCTCAACTACCGTGGTAAGCGTCGCGATTCGCTGGTGGGCAGGATCTCCGCGGGCCCTTACCCCGACAGTTTTGAGGGCGCTGACTGGAAAGCCTTCGTTTCGGCCTACCAGAAAAACTTCCCGGTCTCGTCCGGCGGCTATCCGAGCCCCAGCCTGTTTGCGTTGGTGTACTACACCAACATGAAGGCTGCGCTCGACGCGCTTGACGCCGTCAAGGGAGACCTCTCTGGCGGTCAGGCGAAGTACCGCGATGCGCTGAGCAAGCTCGAACTGAAGATGCCCACGGGAACGGTGCGACTCGACTCGAACCGTCAGGCTATCGGAACCACATTCGTGACCGAAGTGGTCAAGGATGCACAGGGTGGCCTCACGACCCGCGTGTTGCGCAAGGTTGATAACGTCGACCAGATGCTGGGACTCAAGAAGGAAGAGTTCCAGATCGGCTCGCGTGACGTCCCCAACTGCCCGTGATCGCTCGTCTGTACGAGCCCTGGCGGGTGGCCTGATGACCTCGGCCACCCGGCTCAGGAATGGAATAGCCGGACGCGTACCTGCTGCGGCAGGCGCGCGTCCCGGTCCGGGCGACGCACCTATCGCATCGTCCAACGCACTGGTTCTGCACCATGTCAGCCGTGCCTTTGGTGCACTGAAAGCGGTCGACGATGTATCACTGCATGTCGCCGCCGGCGAAAAGTACGCTGTGCTCGGTTCTAACGGCGCCGGCAAAACCACGCTCTTCAATACCATCACCGGCGATTTTCCTCCTACGGCCGGTCGTATCGAGTTTTTTGGCGAGGACATCACCCTGCTGAGCCCGCACGACCGGATCAGAAAAGGGTTGCGTCGCACCTATCAATCCTCGCTGCTGTTTCGCGACCTCAGCGTCCGCGACAACCTGTTTCTCGCGGTCCGGGGCGTAGCCAGCGGCCGTTTCAGCATATGGCGGCCGTCGGCGTCGCACACCAGCCGACGGGCGACCGAAGACCTGCTCAACCGGGTGAGGCTGTCGCACATTGCCGACCAGCCCGTCGCCAATCTCGCTCACGGCCAGCAACGCCAGCTCGAAATCGGCATGGCGCTGGCCGGTGCACCGCGATTGATCCTGTTTGACGAGCCGGCGGCCGGGTTGTCACCCGCGGAGCGCCGCGAACTGGTTCTGCTCCTCCAATCACTGCCAAAGCATATGAGCTTCGTGATCATCGAGCACGATCTCGATATCGCACTGCGCGTCTCCGAACGCGTGACCGTGATGCACAACGGACGCGTGCTTCGCACAGGCTCCCCTGCCGAGATCGAGTCCGATACGCAGGTGCAGGCCATCTACATGGGCGGGCGACACTGATGCTGCGCCGTCCACGCCCCACAGATTTGAAAGCAAGACAGTCGGCATCGCGAGCGTCGGTGACGGCCGGGCCGCTGCTCGAAGTCGAGCGACTTGACGTCCATTATGGCCGGGCTCATGCGCTGCAGTCCGTGAGCTTTACTCTTGACCAAGGTGTGCTCGGAATCGTCGGCCGCAACGGCATGGGCAAGACGACGCTCTGCAATGCAATCACCGGCCTGGTTGCGGCCCAGGGCAGCATTCGGCTTGACGGTCACAACATCCTGGGCTGGCCCGCTCACCGCATCACGAGGGCGGGCATTGCCTACGTGCCGCAAGGCAGGCGGGTATGGCCCTCGCTTACTGTCGACGAGACTCTGCGTCTGGTGGCGAGCCACCGCCGCGAAGTCGATCGCGTCTACACCATGTTTCCAAGGCTTGCCGAGCGCAAATCAAACGGCGGCTCGCAACTTTCAGGTGGCGAACAGCAGATG
>CAZZKA010000203.1:0-6833 GCA_964654745.1 uncultured Bordetella sp.
GAGGAAAACATCGGTCCAGGCCGGTATGCGGTCGCGCTGCCACAGCGATGCCGCCGCGCGTGCCGCATCGGCCCATCCCGGATAGGCGGTCATAAGGCCGAGGAACCGCCGCAGACCGATCCGCTCCCGAATGGCCAGGGTAAAGGGCGCGATCATTTCGCCCGCTCGCGCGCCGACGATCGTCACCCCGAGAATTCGGTCGCTTTGCGCGTCCGTCAATACGCTGATGAAGCCCTCCGTACGATCTTCGATGATGGCCCGATCGATCTCAGCCAGTGCGAGCACGGTTTCGAGAGGATCCAGGCCTTCATCGAGCGCCTCTGCCCGTGTGAACCCCGCACGCGCAAGCTCGGGATCGGTATGGATGCAACGCGGAATGGCGTGCGTCTCACGGCGCATCGGCCACAGCGCACCAAGCAGGGCATTGCCCGCGGCGATCGCCCCCATATGGCCCGCCACATGCGTCTGTCTATCGCCGGTCGCAACATCGCCCGCAGCAAAAATCAGCGGCTCGGTCGTTCGCAACCAATCGTCGACAACGATGCACCCGTCGGCACCCACATCAATGCCTAGCGCCTGCAACTCTGACGCATCGACCCGGGCGCGCCGCCCCATTGCGAGCAGAATCCGGTCGCACGCAATCTCCTCGCGCTTTCCGGCGCGCTCGATGAGCACAGTCCGGCCCGCCCCCTCCTTTGTAACGCCCTGAAGTTGCGCCGAAAGCCTGATATCGATGCCCTCAGCCGCGAGCGCATCAAGGAGCGCCTTAGCGGCAGCTGGCTCTTCCCGCGGAATCAGGCGTTCGGAGCGCTCAATCAGCGTAACCCGAGAACCCAGGCGGGCGAACGCCTGGGCGAGTTCACAGCCCGCGGCGCCTCCCCCTGCAACAACGAGGCGAGCCGGCAGCGCTTGCAGCGACCACAGCGAATCGGTGGTGAGCGCAAAGGGCGGCTCCAGACCGGGCAGTGGCGGCACCACCGGTTCGGATCCTGTCGCGATGATGATGCGGCGCGCGTGCAGCAGTTGCGCAGCAGCGCCATCGGCGGGACGAAACTCCGCTGACCATGGGGAACGGAGCGCGGCCTCGCCAAAGAGGCACTCGACTCCGAGCGAGCGGTAGCGAGCCGCTGAGTCGTGCGGGGCGACGCGGTCGATGGTCCGCCGGACTTCGCGCATCACCTCAGGGAAATCCACGCTCACCGATCCCGCGGCGACACCTCCGCCGGCTTTCCGAAGCGCGTACGCACGATGCGCAGCGCGCAGCAGCGCTTTCGACGGTACGCATCCTGTATTGAGACATTCGCCGCCTGTGGCCGAGCGTTCGATCAACGTGACGCGCGCCTTGAGGGACGATGCAATGAAAGCTGCGACTAGGCCGGCGCTACCCGCGCCGATAACCATCAGGTCGCGTTCGATCCCGCGGGGACGCACTGCGCGCCAACGCAGCGATGAGGTCAAAAACTGAAAGCACCAGCGCAGCCGCACTGCCAGCGCTGCGATCGGCCCCCTGGCCAATAGCGGAAAGATACCGATCAGCGCGAGCGAGGCAATCAACTCCGAGGAGAGCAGGCCCGCGAGGCTGTTCAGCTTACCGAGTTGGACTCCCGCATTGGTGTAGACCAGTGTCGCCGGCAACATCCCGAGGAGGCTTGCCCAATAGAACGTCCGCGCCCGGATCGGGGTCAGCGCGACAAGGATATTGACCAGAAAGAACGGAACCACCGGGACAACACGCAGCGCGAAAAGGTAATAACCCCCGTCCTTCCGGATGCCGCGCGATATCGGTCCGAGCCGTGCTGTAAGACGGTCGCGCAGCGCCGGACCCGCCAACCAGCGGACCAACCTGAACGCCAGAAGCGCCCCCGCTGGCGCCGCAATCATGACGAGGCCCACCCCGATCGATAAGCCGAACAGGGCCCCGCCCAGCACGGTGAGCAGCACCGCGCCCGGCAAGGCGATGGCAGCGACAATCACATAGGCCGAAACAAAAAGCGCCGCGCTGGCGATCGGATCCTGTGCAACCCGCTCGGCGAGTTCACCGCGCATCGCTCTCAGGGTTGCCAGAGCAGCCGTCGTATCGGCAAGCAGCAGCCAGGCGAGCGCGGCGAGTGCGGCAAAGCACAAAAAGGCGAGCAGACGAAGAGGCATCAGCCGAATTCCGCGGGTCAGGCCGAAGCCGGTGCCTCCAGGCGGTCGTTAGCGTGCTCGGTCAGCGCGTCAAGCGGAACCGCCTCCTTGGCGAGCGCACCGCCGCAAGAGCTCCCCTGACCCGCGGTACACCCGAAGCAATGATCGCGGACGGTAATACGCCCTCCTGATAGCGATTCGTGCATCAGCTCGCTCAGATGCCAGCGCGAGCGCCCCCGGTGCCGTAGCGAAAGCCCCAGCATCTGATTGAAATCACAGTCGTAGGCATAGCCCTGCCAATCGACGCTGATCAGGTCGCGGCACATCACCGCATCCAGATTGGCATCGCTGTGCGCCTCGCGCAGCAATTGCAGGTAGGGCTCAAACTTCCCCTGACTTGCCAGTACTGCCCCAAATCGCTGGATAGGCATGTTCGCAAGCGTCAGCAGTCTGCTGAAAACGATGCCGTAGCGCTCACCCAGCATGCGGCGATAGTCGTTTTCAAGCGAACGCTGCGGGGGCGGCAGGACCGGCCCCTGCGGATTGAATACCAGAGCAAGTTCGTGAATACGGCCATAGCCCAGTTCATTGAGCCGGCGAAGTCCGCGCAGACTCGCCTCAAAAACACCCTGGCCGCGCTGGCGATCGACGTTTTCCTCAAGATAGCAAGGCAGCGACGCCACGACCCGCACACCGTGCCGCGCTAAAAAGTCCGCCAGGTCTTCCTGTCCCGGCTGCTCGAGTACGGTGAGGTTGCAACGGTCGATGACCGACATGCCGAGTGCGCGCGCGCGCTCCACGATGCGGCGGAAATTCGGATTGAGCTCGGGGGCGCCGCCGGTGAGGTCGATCAGGTTTGCGCCGGCCGCCGCGGCGTAAGCAATCAGCAGATCCGCCGTTGCCTCGTCCATCGCCTCGGTGCGGTGCGGTCCCGCATTGACATGGCAATGCTGACAGCTCTGGTTGCAGCGGTAGCCCAGGTTTGCCTGTACGGTCTTAACCCCCCTGCGCCTGATTTCAGGAAAGCTGCCGCGCGGAATGAGGGGTAGGGAATCACGCATGGTCGAAGTCCTGCTGCTAGGGTAATCCCGAGATGATAGACCGCCCGGCTCGCTCGCGGACGGATCTCATTCCCCAGTACCGGACAGTCCCTATGCACCACGGGTGCGCAGTCGCGTGCTAATTTCGTGCACTCGATCCCGATCCCGAGGCATTCCGTGCGCCGCCTGCTGCTCGTCAATCCAAATACCAGCGTATCGGTCACAAACCGGCTCGCTAAGGCGGCCCAGGATTTTTTCGGTGACGCGGTTTCCGTCGAAAGCGTGACGGCGGGTTTCGGAGCGCCCTACATCACCGGGGAGCATTCCCTCGCCATCGCCGCGCACGCCACGCTCGAGGCACGCGAAAAGGCAATGGCCGGGGGCGGACGCTTCGACGCCTGCCTCATCGGATGTTTCGGCGATCCGGCCCTTCATGCGTTGGAAGAATTGCAAGCCGAACCGATCGTAGGGCTGGCCGAGGCCTCCATGCGGATCGCAGCGCGGCGGGGACCGTTTGCGATAGTGACCGGGGGCCATGCCTGGCGCGAGCCACTCAGGCGTTTGGCTTTTTCGATAGGGCTGCTCGACTCGCTCGCTGCGATCGAGACTGTCGAGGCGAGCGGCGCGCAACTGGCCGCTGACCCGGCGGCAGGGGTCGATTTGCTCGCAGGAGCATGCCGCGCCGCTCTGGCGCACAGTGCGCGGCGCGGGTCGGCTGCGGCTTCCGTTATCATCGGTGGCGCAGGTCTGATTGAGTTCGCCAAACCCCTGGCCGATCGCGTCAGCGCCCAGCTGCTCGACAGCGTTCACTGCGGCCTTCAGATGGCCTCCGAGAGGATGAAACTCGCCCGCCACACTGGCTTATTGACCTCCCGACCGTGACCCCCGGCCATCGGGCACACGTCTTGCCTGAACCCCTCCCGCCCTCAACCCAGGAGCTTCCATGACAATCGCTCGCAAATCCTCGCTCGCAGTAGTTCTCGCGGCCGCTCTGGCCTCGGGTTTGACCCTGCAGGCCCAGGCCCAGGAAAAAATTCTTCGTATCGGGATGACCGCAGCGGACATTCCTCGCACGCTGGGCCAGCCCGACCAGGGCTTCGAAGGTAACCGCTTCACCGGTATCCCGATGTACGACGCGCTCACCCATTGGGACCTGTCGAAAGCCGACGCGCCGAGCGTTTTGATTCCAGGACTCGCACTCAGTTGGGCGGTGGACGCGAACGATAAAACCAAATGGGTTTTCAAGCTGCGCCAGGGCGTGAAATTTCACGATGGCTCCAACTTCAACGCCGACGCAGTGGTTTGGAATGTCCGCAAGGTTCTCGACAAAACTGCTCCGCATTACGACCCGAGCCAGATCGGCGTCACGGTATCTCGGATGCCCACGCTGGCGAGCGCGCGGAAAATCGATGACAACACGGTCGAACTCACGACCAGCGAGCCGGATTCGTTCCTGCCCATCAACCTGACCAACCTGTTCATGGCTTCGCCGGCGCACTGGCAGAAGAAATTCGACGCGACGCCGGCTAACCTTCCGGCTGAAGAGCGGTCCAAACAGGCGTGGACGGCCTTTGCGAGCGACGCCTCCGGAAGCGGACCGTTCCGCATGACCCGATTTGTCCCCCGCGAGCGCCTTGAAGTTGCGGCCAACAAGGCCTATTGGGACCCGGCCCGGACACCGAAGATCGATCGCGTCGTGATGCTGCCCATGCCGGAGGCCAATGCACGCACAGCGGCACTGCTTTCGGGGCAGGTTGATTGGATCGAGGCGCCCGCGCCTGACGCCATCGCAACCATCAGGGGTCGCGGCTTCACGATCTACTCCAACCAGCAGCCTCATGTATGGCCCTGGCAACTGTCGTTCGTCGAAGGCTCGCCCTGGCTCGACAAGCGCGTCCGCCAGGCAGCTAATCTTTGCGTCGACCACGCAAGCCTGCAGAAACTGCTGGGCGGCATGATGGCCGTCCCCAAGGGTTCGGTAGACCCGAGTCACCCCTGGTGGGGCAATCCTTCGTTCGATATCAAGTTCGATCCGAATGCTGCCCGCAAGTTGATGACGGACGCGGGTTTTTCCGCCTCCAAGCCCGTTCGCGTCAAGGTGCAGATCTCGGCCTCGGGTTCTGGTCAGATGCAGCCGCTGCCCATGAACGAATTCGTGCAGCAGTCTCTCAAACAGTGTTTCTTTGACGTGGCGTTTGACGTGATCGAGTGGAATACGCTCTTCACCAACTGGCGCCGTGGCGCCAAGGACCCGACCGCCAACGGCGCGCACGCGATCAACGTAAGTTTCGCAACCATGGACCCGTTCTTCGCGATGGTACGTTTTACCTCGACCAAGACCTTCCCGCCGGTTTCCAACAACTGGGGCTTTTTCGGCAACGCGGAGTTCGACAAGCTGATTGCCGATGCCCGGACGACGTTTGAAGACAAGGCTCGCGATGCTGCGTTGGCCCAGCTTCACAAGCGGATAGTCGAAGAGGCTCCCTTCGTCTGGATTGCACACGACGTCGGCCCGCGAGCCATGTCCAGCCGGGTCCGTGGCGTGGTCCAGCCTCGAAGCTGGTTCATCGACATTGCTACGATGAGCATGCAGTAGGCCCCACGTAGCCTGCCATCCGCCGTTGCCCAAAGGTGACGGCGGACAGGCTTCGCAGCAACAGTCACCGCGGTCGCCTCCCCTTCAAGCCTGATCCGTCTTGCTCGCGTACCTTTTCCGAAGGCTCGTCTACGCCCTGCCCATCATGCTGGGTGTCGCGCTGGTCTGTTTCGCACTCGTCCATCTGGCTCCTGGGGATCCGCTCGTATCCGTGTTGCCGCCGGATGCCTCGGCCGAGCTCGCTGCGCGCATTCGCTCCCTGTATGGTTTTGACCGCAGCTACCCCGAGCAGTTCGGCTCATGGCTGTGGCGGGCCTTCCAGGGCGATCTGGGAACATCGATTGCTACGGGCCGACCGGTCGCGTCCGAAGTTTTTCGCGCAGTCGGCAATACGCTCCGGCTTGCGGCGGTCGCAACGCTGATCGGATTTGCCCTCGGGTCACTTTTTGGTTTTGTTGCCGGCTACTTTCGCAATACCTGGATCGACAGGCTCGCGTCGCTCCTGTCGGTGCTGGGGGTCAGCGTTCCTCACTACTGGCTCGGCATGGTGCTCGTCATTCTGCTGTCCGCACTGACTGGCATCCTGCCTGCAAGCGGCGCGGGCCCCGGCGGTTCGGACCAGTGGACATGGAACTGGGAGCACATACGCTTCATGATCCTGCCCGCGCTCACGATGTCAGTGATCCCGATGGGCATCATCGCGCGGACCGTTCGGGCACTGGTTGCCGACATCCTCGAGCAGGAGTTTGTGATTGGACTGCGCGCCCGCGGATTGACCGAGTTCGGGATCTTCCGGCATGTCGTCAAAAACGCTGCTCCGACCGCGCTAGCCGTGATGGGGCTGCAACTCGGCTATCTGCTAGGCGGCTCGATCCTCATCGAAACTGTGTTTTCCTGGCCAGGTACCGGATTCCTGCTCAACTCAGCGATTTTCCAGCGCGACCTGCCCCTGCTTCAGGGAACGATTCTGGTTCTTGCGCTCTTCTTCGTTCTGCTCAACCTGGTGGTCGACATCGTGCAGGGCCTCCTGGACCCGAGGATTTCGCGTGGCTGAGTATCGCCCCGCCACT
>CAZZKA010000204.1:0-6711 GCA_964654745.1 uncultured Bordetella sp.
TCATATCGTGACGCTCTGGCTGGATTATTTCCGGTCGGGAAGATGGCCTTGGCCCGAATTCCAAGCGATGTGACCGGTTTTCTACTGGTATTCTCGGGTCGTGTGTTTTTGAAGTTTGGAGGATGCGATGTTCCAGAATGTTGTGCCCATCAGCCGCGAGCGCCACAGCGCCAAAAAGATCAAACCGGCAGCCGGATTCGGTTATGCCTCGCAGTTTCACCTGGCCTACGTGACCGTACATGAATTTTCGCGGGCGGCCGCGATCTATCCGATCGTGTTTCTGGAAGATAAGGAAGCTGACGAATTTCGTCCTGTCGTCTTGTTAGGACTCGAGGCTGGTGAGAATCTTTTCGTTGGCTCTGACGGTAAGTGGCAGGCCGCCTATGTTCCGGCGATCATCCGTCGCTACCCCTTTGCACTTTCGCGTACCGACGAGGCGGACCGCTTTACGATTTGCATCGACGAGGGTAGCGATCTGGTTAGTGACTCCGAGGGGGCGGCCCTCTTTGATGAGAAGGGCGAGCCCACTGAGATCATTGAAAACGTCAAACGCTACCTCTCCGAGTTGCAACAGATGGACGTGGCGACCCAGGAGTTTTGCAAGTACATGGCCGAGCACAATATGTTCACCCCGCTCAATATGCGCGTCCGGGATAGCGACAGGGTCAAGAACATCACCGGCTGCTATGTGATCAACGAAGAGCGCCTCAACAATCTCTCCGATGAGCGGCATCTCGAATTGCGCAACAAGCGATACCTGCCGGCGATTTACGCGCAGCTGATTTCCTTAGCGCAAATCGAACGCCTGGTATCGCTTCGCACGGGGGGCGTCGAGCCCACAGCCAGCGCGGATTCTGCGGCGGCCTGAGCGATTGTTGCGCCCGTTTCTAATGAAGCGACGGGCCGGGAGCAGCGCTTGAGGCGACAGTAGGCTCGGCCGTGGGCATCGACGCGTCGATTGCCCAGTTAGCCGTGTCGCTCAGCCGCCTCAGCAACTGCTCAAACCCCACAAGCAGGGATGCGTTGCAATTGAGCGCGAACTGCTCGTTGGTCTCGGTCTTGAATGTGAAGGTCGTGACATCGTCCTGCTTGGCCCACGAAACGCCGCTGATGAGCGGGATCCGCTCGCCGAAGACCGAACTGCGGCCATCGCCCTCATAGGGTTTTTCAAGCGATACGCCTGACATCGCCTGCTGGTCGGCGAACTCCCGCGCAACCTGCGGATCAAGCGTCGGGGCTCCGAGTTTCTGAGCGAACCGGGTCCCTGCGTCCACGCGAAGCGTCCCGATCACCTTGAGCAGTTCAACCGTGAGGAGCCGCGTCATGAAGAAGCGCAGCTCCTGCTGACCCGACACCCCGATCCGCACGATGAGCCGATCTTCAAGACGGCTGTATTGCAGGTTGATCTGCTCGATGTGCATGCTTGACGGGTGCCCGGTGAAGCAAATTGAGGCCGAACTTATTTCGGCGCCGCCTTGGCGGGAGCCGGCGCGGCGCCAGGGTTTGTCCCGGCTGCTGGTTGGGCCGGCGCGCCAGGTCGAGCGGGAGGGGGAGCGGCGCCAGGCTTGGTACCCGGGGGCGGCGCCGCGGCTGCGGCTGCGGCTTCTTGTGCGGCTGCCTTGGCCGCTGCTGCGGCAGCTTCGGCGGCCGCGAGGGTACGGCAATCACCCAGCATCTCGACCTTGTTGCCGGCGGCGATCAGACCCGCCTGAGCCGCGCAGACCGCTCGCAGCCGGGTGTTCCATTCGACCAGTTCGAGCGCTTTTTCGAAGTGCTGTCTTACCTCGGCGTCGCTCGCCCCCTTGACCAGGAGCCGGACCGCGCCGAGCGCGAGCAGTCGCTCAGCAGAAGGCGGGCGAGCCTTGGCGGCAGCCTCGAGGTCTTCCAGCGCTACGCCACTGGCAAGAGCCGCACGCACGGCATCGAGCTCTGCAGCCTTGGGCTGCGCAGACCGCAGCCGCGCGTTGAGCGCCTCGATGTTGGCTGCTCCGGCTTGAAGCTCGTTATTCGCGCTCGCGAGCGCTGTTTGGGCAACCGACGCCTGGCTCCACATCCACCACGTGCCGCCCGCGCCGGCTGCCGCCAGAAGGCCCAACAGGATTTCGAGGATCAATCTTTTCATATCGCAAAAACTCCGGAATCAGTAGATCAATCGACCGTTGCGCCGGATTCTTTGACGATGCGGGCCCACATCACCAATTCGTCGCGCACCAATCGCGCAAGCTCGGCGGGTGTGCTTACAGCAACCTCAGCTCCTTGACCGGCCAGGCGCTCGGCCAAGTCGGGTGCCCTCAGGACCTGAGTCGACACGGTCAGGATCCGCTCGACCACGCTGCCTGGTGTCCCCGCCGGAGCAAATAATCCGTACCAGGAATTGGCGAAGAAACCCGGCAGAGTCTCGGCGAGGGTGGGTACCTCCGGGGCGAGGGGCGTGCGCTTTTCGGTTGCGACGCCGATCACGTTGAGCTTGCCGGACTTCACAAAGGGCATGACCCCAGGGAAACTGCCAAAGGTGATCGGGACCTGACCGCCGACGACATCGGCCGCGGCCGCTGCGGCCCCCCGGTAGGGGATATGAACCAGATGGAGCTGGGCTGCGCTGTTTAGCATCACGCCGAGCAGATGGTTGAGGGTTCCGTTGCCTGCCGAGGCGTAGTCGATTTTTCCCGGCCGGGTACGTGCGAGTTCGATCAATTCCTTGAGTGTTTTCGCCGGGAAAGAGGGATTAGTGACGAGAAGATAGGGCGCGGTCGCCACGGTCATGATCGGCGCGAAGTCATTGACCGGGTCGAATCCGGGGTTGCGGTAGAGCGCCGGGTTGATGGTCTGAGCGCTCTGGGCGGTAAGGAGCAGGGTATAGCCGTCCTTGGGCGCGCGAGCCACATAGGTTGTGCCGACATTGCCACCCGCACCGGTACGGTTTTCGATCACGACCGACTGTCCGATAGCCGGGCCAAGGCGTTGGGCAAATGCGCGGGCGACCGTATCGTTCGCACCGCCCGCAGCCTGGGGAACGACGATCACGATGGGCTTGGAAGGGAAAGCCTCCTGCGCGAGGCAAAACGACGGCATACCAGCTGCGGCGATGAAGGCAAGCGGGAGGCAGGCGAGGATGCGTCGGCGTGGGGTCGGTTGGCTCATCGTATCTCCCTGGTTCGTCGAAGGATCATACTGAACTTCATCGCTGTGGGCACGGTGGCCGCCGCCAGGATGGCCTGACCGGCGGCACCCGGCGGGATCATTCGTAGCGCTTGCCTAATTCGAGCAGCTCGTTGGTCCCGATCAAGGCGTTCAACTGGTCAAAATCAAACATCTGCTCGCGCATCGCGTTGGTGCTGCGGTGGGTGTGCAGGCTCGCAAAATAGCGCTGAAGCGCGAACGCCATCGCGCGCGTCGTTCCACCGGGGAAAATCACAATGCGAAAACCGATTCGCCCCAGCTCGTCAGACGAGCGGATCGGAGTCTTGCCTCCCTCGACCATGTTGGCCAGGAGAGGGATCCTGTCGCCGAAGCGCGAGCAGGCCTCGCGCATCTGCTCGTCAGTCCGCAACGCCTCAATAAACAAGGCGTCGACACCGCACTGCAGGTAAGCCTCGGCTCTTGCCATCGCAGCATCGAACCCCTCGACGGCAAGCGCATCGGTGCGCGCGAGGATCAGTGTATTTTCGCTCGCACGCGCATCAAGTGCCGCACGCAATTTCCCGCACATTTCGGCAGCCGGGATCACCGTCTTGCCGTCCAGATGACCACAACGCTTGGGGATGGACTGATCCTCCAGCTGAATCATCGCGGCGCCGCTGCGTTCAAATAGGCGAACGGTACGCTGGGTGTTAAGCGCGTTGCCAAAGCCATTGTCGGCGTCGACGATCACCGGAGTCCGGACCCGCTCGGTGATCCGCGCAAGCACGTCGGCGACTTCGGTCGAAGTTGTCAGACCGATATCGGAACGACCGAGGCGGTTGTAGGCGACCGAGGCGCCGGAAAGATACAGGGCTTCGAAACCAGCCTGCTCGGCGAGGAGGGCGGTCATTGCATCGTGCACCCCCGGTGCCAGCAGGGGCTCGGCCTGTTTCAGTCTGACTCGTAAATCTTCGGGCGTGGATGGACTCATGTCGTGCTCCGATACGGTGGCGCCAATTCTCCCACGATGGGCATGTTTCAGCTCGCGTATGATCCGCGTCCATGAGTCAAGCAGTCGGGCCTGCCGGGGCATTGGTTCGCGATCCTGCGGCAAACCGTCGAGGCATCGCCTTTATGGTGATCTCGCTCGCTTCATTCGTCATCAACGATGCGATCATCAAGGCTCTGGGATCGGAGTTGCCGGTCTGGCAGACGGTTTTCGTCCGGGGTGTGTTCGCCTCGCTATGCATCGGCACGGTGCTCCTGGCAAGCAGAACCCGGTCGCAGCCAGCTACCGTTCTGCGTCCGCCGGTGCTGCTGCGCGGCTTGCTCGATTGTCTTGCGACCTTCTGCTACATCGGCTCGCTCCTGCATCTGCCGCTGGGTAACGCGGTGTCAATCAATATGGCTTCGCCGCTCATGGTTACCGCACTCGCGGTACTGGTCCTGCGTGAACGCGTCGACCGGCTGCGCTGGATCGCGATCGTCGTCGGCTTTGGCGGCGTGATTCTGCTGCTCAGACCCTCGGCCGAGGGTTTCAATGTCTGGGCGCTGCTCTGCCTTTTTGCGACGCTCGCGCACTCGGTCCGCGATCTGGTGACCCGCTGGATTCCGGCGGATATCCCGTCGCTTGCCGTGACCTTTGTCACCGCGCTCACCATCACGATGATTTCCGGCATCAGTTGCCTCATCCTGCCCTGGCAGCCGCTCAGCCCCCGTGCAATCGGGCTGTTGGCCGCAGCCTCAGTGTTTTTGTCATTGGGTTATTTCTTCGTCATTCGCAGCACGCGGATCGGCGAGCTGTCTGCCGTTGCTCCGTTCCGTTATAGTGGGTTGCCGATCGCGCTTGTAATAGGGTGGGTCGCCTGGGGAGAGGCCCCGGATCTCGCCGGTTGGCTGGGGATAGGCCTCCTGATCGGGGCGGGGCTCTACCTGTTGCGGCGGGAGCGGACCTCCGCGGGTTGATTGCGTAGCTGCCTCGCTTTTTGCGCCTGTCATGCTGTCTGAAGCCATGAACACTGCTGAATCCTACGTTTTGCCGGCGTATCTCAACCTGGGCGAGTCGTTGATTCGCGAACTCGCCAAGCTGATGAGCATTCCCGGGATGCTGTCTCTCGCGGGCGGCTATCCGGGGCCGGAGCTGTTCGATCGGGACGGGATCCGCGAGGCAAGCCTGGAGGCTCTCGGCGAGGACCCTACCGCGTGCCTGCAGTACGGGCCTACCGAAGGCCTGCCGTCACTTCGGGAGGCCATTGCACAGTGGATGGGCGAAGCCGGGACGAATTGTCAAGCGGACGAGCCATTGGTCACCGCCGGCTCGCAGCAGGGATTCGATCTGCTGGTACGCACGCTCTTGCGCCCCGGGGATGCTGCGATCGTTGAGCGGCCGACCTACACAGGGCCGCTCAGGCTACTCAAAATAGCGGGCGTTCAGACGCAGACGGTAGGCGTCGACCCGCAGGGGCTCGATGTCGAGGAACTCGCGTCGATCCTGAAGGACGCGGCGTCGGGGCGGCGTCCTCGCGCGCGCCTGTTGTACGTAGTTCCGACCTTTGCCAATCCGAGTGGCGCCACGATGCCGCGGTCCCGGCGCCTGCGTCTGCTTGAACTGGCGGTCGAACACCGGCTTGTGGTCGTCGAAGATGATCCGTACGGTCGCCTGCGTTTTACCGGTCAGGCTGAGCCGCATCTCTTATCGCTCGTCGACGAGGTGCCTGGCGCCCGCGAATGGGTGGTCCACCTGGGCAGTTTCTCCAAGGTCATCGCGCCGGGATTACGCACCGGCTGGATGCTGGCGCCGCCTGTGATCCGCCGTGCATGTCTGCTCGCCAAGCAACTCGATGACCTGTCTAATCCTGGTTTCACCCAGCTGACCGTCCAGCGATATCTCGCTGCAGGACGGTTGCATGCGCACCTACCGTTGATCCTCGAGGCTTATCGCTTGCGCGCCTACGCCATGCGGGCTGCGATGGCGGCTCACCTGGAGGGGCGGATCGATCTCAGCGTCCCCGAGGGGGGTATGTTCATGTGGGGCCGACTGCGCGGGGGTATCAGTGCCCGCGACCTCCTTAAGCGGGCGATTGAACACAAAGTCACCTTTGTCGCGGGCGATATTTACTACGCTGACCAGACCGATCCGGGCACGCTGCGCCTGTCCTTCGCCACGCAGCAGCCAGCTCAGATCACCGAGGCTGTGGCGCGCCTGGCGCGCGCGCTGAACACGCTCTCTGCGTCAGAGCGAGGCTGACGCGGGCGGCGGAACTTGCCCGCGCGAGCCAAGCGCGGGCATTCGTGAAATGGCGCGCCACGGTGCGGCGAGCATAATGTCGAAGTGATGAAGATCTTCCATGGCTGGCGGGTCGTGGGTGCTGGCGCGCTGCTGCAGGTGCTGCAGGGGGGACTGATGCAGCAGTCCTTCGGCGCCTATGTTGCAGTGCTGGCCTCCGAACGCGCTTGGAGCAAAACCGCGCTTTCCGGGGGAGCTGCGCTGATGTCGCTCGAGACCGCCCTGATCGGCCCGCTGATCGGCTGGCTGGTCGACAGGTTCGGCGAGCGGCGGATCATCCGTGCCGGAGGGATCTTTTTCGCTCT